>NZ_AUDT01000001.1:0-365128 GCF_000425605.1 Thioalkalivibrio sp. ALE17 | reverse complement strand
CCTGATGGCCCATGACCGGACGTTCGACCCCGGCCTGCGCGGCGTCGCCGCGTAAGCCTACAAAAACGGAGAAGCGAACGCGTTATTACGTACCCAACCCTCGATTGCGCAAGCGATTGAGCATGATGGCAACGGGAGCGATCCCGGTGGGGGCCAGTCCGATCATTGCGAAGCACCTCGAGTGCGTGACCTCGCTGGGACCCTCCACCCGCGGAATCCATCCGGGACCGTGGCGAATGAAAGCCGCACACGCAGTCCGAATGTACGGGAGCAATCGTCGCCCCGAAACCATCACTCAAACGCTTGGCAAACCGGGGGCGTCCATGTACGCGATGACGGTGCCCCCTTCGCGTCATTGCGAGGAACAACGCGACGAAGCAATCTCCATGGGAGGCCCCGGCGCCGGATCGTCGCGAGCGTGGGCAGGGACGGGGCCCGGTCGTTATACTCTGCGCGCATGAAGAAACGCCTGCACCCTGAATCCTTCCCGACCCTTGAGCACTTTGTCGGCAACACGCCGCTGGTGCGCCTGCAGCGCATGGCGGCGGACCTGCCGTCCACGGTGCTGGTGAAGCTCGAGGGCAACAATCCCGCCGGCTCGGTCAAGGACCGGCCCGCGCTGAACATGATCCAGGCGGCCGAGCGCCGCGGCGACATCCAGCCCGGCGATACCCTGATCGAGGCGACCAGCGGCAATACCGGCATCGCGCTGGCGATGGTCGCGGCGATGAAGGGCTATCGCATGATTCTGGTGATGCCGGACAACATGTCCGCCGAGCGCCGCGCCTCGATGAAGGCCTTTGGCGCCGAGCTGGTGCTGGTCTCGCGCGAGGAGAGCATGGAGGGCGCGCGCGACCTGGCCGACCGCATGGAGGCCGAGGGCAAGGGCCGAGTGCTGAACCAGTTCGGCAACCCCGATAACCCGGACGCCCACTACATCGGGACCGGGCCGGAGATCTGGCGCGACACCGAGGGCACGGTGACCCATTTTGTTTCCGCTATGGGGACCACCGGCACCATCATGGGCGTGTCGCGCTATCTGAAGGAGCGCGATCCCAGTGTGCAGATCGTCGGTGTGCAGCCGACTGAAGGCTCCTCCATCCCCGGCATCCGGCGCTGGCCGGAGGCGTACCTGCCGACGATCTTCGAGGCCTCGCGCGTGGACCAGACCGTGGACGTGACCCAGGAGGAGGCCGAGGACACCATGCGCCGGCTGGCCGCCGAGGAGGGCATCTTTGCCGGGGTCTCCTCCGGCGGTTCCGTGGCCGCGGCCCTGAAGCTTGCAGCCGCGACCGAGGGCGGCACCTTCGTCGCGATCATCTGTGACCGCGGCGACCGCTACATCTCCACCGGCGTGTTCCCGTCATGAGTGCCCCGGTCCTGATCTTCGATCTCGAGACCGTCCCCGACATCGACGGCGCCCGGCGCCTGCACGACTTCGACGGCCTCGACGATCACGAGGTGGCGGAGGCGCTGTTCGCCCTGCGCCGCGCGCAGGCCGGCACGGAGTTCCTGAAGCACCCGCTGCACCGCATCGTCTCCATCGGCGTGCTCTACCAGGGCGGCGACGCGCTGAAGCTCTCTGCCTTCGGGCGCGAGGGCGAGGATGGCCAGGCGCCGACCGAGGCCGAGCTGCTGCGCCAGTTCTTCGATGTAATCGACAAGCGCACGCCGCAGCTGGTCAGCTGGAACGGCGGCGGCTTCGACCTGCCGGTGCTGCACTACCGCGCGCTGGTCAATGGCGTGCAGGCCCCGCGCTACTGGGAGCAGGGCGACGACGACCGCGAGTTTCGCTACAACAACTACCTGTCGCGTTTCCACTGGCGCCATGTGGACCTGATGGACGTGCTGGCCGGGTTCCAGGGCCGTGCGGTCGCGAGCCTCGACATGATGGCGAGCCTGCTCGGCTTCCCCGGCAAGCTGGGCATGGACGGCTCCAAGGTCTGGCCGGCCTGGCGCGACGGCCGCGCCCGCGAGATCCACGACTACGTGGAGCACGACGTGCTGAACACCTATCTGGTCTGGCTGCGCTTCGAGTACATGCGCGGCAATCTGACCGACGCGGCCCTGGCCAGCCGGCAGCAGCAGCTGGCCGAGTATTTGGAGGCCAGCGGTGCCGCACACCACTGCGAATTCCTCGACGCCTGGCAGCCGGCCGGACGCACGGACTGATGGCACGCATTGACAAGACCCCCTTCGAGGCCACCATCGAGGAGGTCACGCTGGATGGCCAGGGCGTGATCCGCCGCGATGGCAAGGCCTGCTTCATCCACGGTGCCCTGAAGGGCGAACGGGTGATGGCCCGGCAGACCGGGCGCAAGCGCCGCTTCGACAGCGCCGAGGTGGTCGAGGTGCTGGAGCCGGCCCCGGGCCGGGTCGAACCGCCCTGCGAGTTCTTTGGCCTGTGCGGCGGCTGCAAGCTGCAGCATGCCTCCATCGAGACCCAGCGTGCGATCAAGGAGCAGGCCCTGTTCGATGCCCTGGAGCGTATCGGCCACGTGACTGCCGAGGCCCGCTTCGAGCCGCTGACCGACACGACCCTCGGCTACCGGCGCACCGCGCGGCTGGGGGCGAAGTACGTGCCGAAGAAGGGCGGGGTGCTGGTCGGCTTTCGCGAGCGCGGCAGCCCGTATCTGGCCGAGATGACCCACTGCGAGGTGCTGCACCCGGCGGTGGGGCAGCGCATCCGGGCCCTGCGGGAGCTGATCGGTGGTCTGGAGGCACGCGATCGTCTGCCGCAGATCGAGGTCGCGGTGGACGATGACGAGCGCGTGGCGCTGATCTTCCGCAACCTGGATCCGCTGTCGGAGGCGGACAGCGCGCGCCTGTCCGCCTGGGCGGAGGCCGAGGGCATTCAGGTGTATCTGCAGCCCGGCGGCCCGGACACGGTGGAACCGCTGGCCGGGCCGATCGAGCCGCTGGTCTATCGCCATCCGGACTACGGCGTGTCGGTACCGTTCATGCCGACGGACTTTATCCAGGTGCATGCCGGCATCAACCGCAAGATGGTCCCGCAGGCGCTGGCCGCGCTGGACCTGCAGCCGGGCCAGCGGGTGCTGGATCTGTTCTGCGGGCTGGGCAACTTTACCCTGCCGCTGGCGCGCAGCGTGACGAACGGCGAGGTGGCCGGCGAAGTAGTTGGTGTCGAGGTGGACGACGCGATGCTGGCACGGGCGCGTGCCAATGCCCGTGACCAGGGCATTGCCAACACGCGTTACGAACGCGCCGACCTGGACGACGTTGAGGCCCTGAAGAACGCCGCATGGCTGCACGAGCGCGCCGACCGCGTGCTGCTGGACCCGCCGCGTACCGGCGCGGCTGCGGTAATCGAGGCCCTGGCGCCGCAGCGGATCGAGCGCATGGTGTATGTGTCCTGCAACCCGGCCACGCTCGCCCGTGACGCCGAGCGCCTGGTGCATCATCATGGCTATCGCCTGGAGCGGGCCGGGATCATGGACATGTTCCCGCATACCGCCCATGTGGAATCCATGGCCGTGTTTCGGCGCGACTGACGCGCCAGCCCGACGAGCCAAGAGGGAGAGACCGAATGCTGGAGATCGTACAGGCGGGCGGGTGGCTGATGCTGCCGATCCTGCTGTGTTCCGTACTGGCCGTCGCCATCGTGCTGGAGCGGCTGTGGACGCTGCGTCGCTCGCGCGTGGTCCCGCCGCGCCTGCTGACCTCGGTGTGGGAGCAGATGCGCACCCAGGGGCTCAAGCTCGACGATATCCAGCGCCTCCGGGCCGGCTCGCCCCTGGGCGCGATCCTGGCGGCGGGGCTTGCGACCCATGACCGGGCCCGACAGATCACGCAGGAGAGCATCGAGGAGGCCGGCCGGCGCGTTGCGCATGAGCTCGAGCGCTACATGAACACGCTCGGCACCATCGCGATGATCACGCCGCTTCTGGGTCTGCTCGGCACCGTGGTCGGGATGATCGAGGTGTTCACCGTAATCACCGAGATCGGCGTGGGCAGCCCGCGCGATCTGGCCGGGGGCATCTCCCAGGCCCTGATCACCACCGCCGCCGGTATCGGCGTGGCGATCCCGGCGCTGGCCTTCCACCGCTACTTCCGCGGGCATATCGACGAGCTGGTGCTGGAGATGGAGCAGGAGGCCACCAAGCTGGTCGAGGTGATCCACGGCGAGCGCGCGGCCGGCGCGGCCGAGGGCGGGGCGCAGGCGTGAACTTCCGCGCGCCACGCCGCCAGGAGGAGCCGGGTGTCAACCTGACGCCGTTGATCGACGTCGTCTTCCTGTTGCTGATCTTCTTCATGGTCTCCACGACCTTTGACCAGCATGCGGACATCGAGCTGACCCTGCCCTCGGCCGACCGCGAGGCCGAAGCGGTGGAGCGCGCCTGGATCGACATCGTGGTGGATGCCAACGGCAACTACTTCATCAACGGCCAGGAGCTGATCAATCGCCGCGCCGAGACCCTGGAGCGTGTGCTGTCCGAGACGCGCGAGGGTCGCGAGGATGACCCGGTGCTGATCCGCGCCGACGCCAACGCCAGCCATCAGTCGGTCGTGCGAGCCCTGGACGTGGTGGGCCGCCTGGGCATTACGTCCGTGTCGATCGCCACGCTGGGCGAGGCTGCCGATGACGACTGACGAGCAGCATGCGCAGCACTTCGATTCCGGCTGGACGGTCTACCGTCGCCTGCTGAGCTATGCCTTCGTCTACTGGCCATTGCTGGCGATTGCCACGGTCGCGATGCTGGGCATGGCGGCGACCGAGGCGGGCTTCGCCGCGCTGATGAAGCCGCTGATGGACGAGTCCTTCGCCGAGGGCGAGGGCCATCCCCTGGTGGCGTGGATTCCGCTGGCCCTGATCGGCCTGTTTCTGGTCCGCGGTGTGGCCGAATTCGGGTCGGTCTATGCGATGCGCTATGTCGGGCGGCAGGTGGTCAAGCGCCTGCGCGAGGAGCTGTTCGAGCGGCTGCTGCACATGCCGGTGCAGCGCTTTCAGGAGCAGAGCAGCGGCGAGCTGATCTCGCGCGTGACCTACAACGTGGAGCAGGTGGCGACGGCCGCGACCGACGGCTTCAGTACCCTGGTGCGCGACACCCTGACGATCATCGCGCTGCTGGCCTGGATGTTCTGGCTGACGCCGACCCTGACCCTGACCATCCTGATCATCGCCCCGGTGCTGGCCGTGCTGGTGCGCGTCGTCACCAAGCACTTTCGCCGCATCTCGCACCGCCTGCAGTACAACATGGGCGACGTGACCCACGTGACCCAGGAGGTGATCGAGGGCCACCGGGTGGTGCGCATCTTTGGCGGCGAGACCTACGAGCGCGGGCGCTTCGAGGACATCAACGAGCGCAATCGCCGGCTGCATATGCGCATGGAGGGCATCAAGGCCGCCTATACCCCGACTATCCAGTTCCTGGTCGCGGCAGTGCTGGCCTTCGTGATCTGGGTCGCGACCTCGGATTTCGGCGACGACACGGTCACGGCCGGCACGTTCGTCTCCTTCCTGACCGCGATGCTGCTGCTGTTGAGTCCGATTCGCCGGCTGTCGATGATCAACGCGACCCTGCAGCGGGGTATCGCGGCCGGGCAGAACATCTTTGCGGTGCTGGACGAGACGCCGGAGCGCGACACCGGCCACGTGCCGCTGGACCGCGCCGAGGGCCAGCTGGCATTCGAGGACGTGGCGTTTCGCTACAGCGCGGACGGCCCGGATGTGCTGAAGGCCATCTCCTTCGCGGTGGAGCCAGGCGAGAACGTGGCCCTGGTCGGGCGTTCGGGCAGCGGCAAGACCACGCTGGTCAATCTGCTGCCGCGTTTCTATCACCCGACCGAGGGGCGCATCCTGCTGGACGGCCACGACCTCGAGACCATCCGCCTGCGCGACCTGCGTCGGCAGATTGCCTATGTCGGCCAGAACGTCACCCTGTTCGCGGACACCGTCGCCGCCAATATCGCCTATGGGCGCCCCGAGGCGACCGAGGCGGAGATCCGCGAGGCGGCGCGTGCCGCGCATGCACTGGAATTCATTGAGCGCCTGCCCGACGGGATGCAGACCCTGGTGGGGGAAAACGGTACCCGACTCTCCGGGGGCCAGCGCCAGCGCCTGGCGATCGCCCGCGCCCTGCTGCGGGACGCCCCGATCCTGATCCTGGACGAGGCGACCTCGGCGCTGGACAACGAATCCGAGCGCCAGGTGCAGGCCGCGCTGGATGCGCTGGTGAGCACGCGCACCACGCTGGTCATCGCCCACCGCCTTTCCACGGTTGAGGGCGCCGACCGCATCCTGGTGATGGACAACGGCCGCATCGTGGAGAGCGGGCGGCACGAGGAGCTGATCGCCCGAGGCGGGGTCTATACGCATCTGCACCGTCTCCAGTTCCGCGAGGAGGCGGGGGATGCGGGCTGATGCCGGGGGCTACGGGGATCGTCCGCTCCCGGTCTGGCGCGCGACCTGGCGGGATTACCGCCGGGGCGATGGCAGCCGGGCACGGGCCCGGCGGGGTTTCCTCACCCCGCCCGCGGATCGCGGTCGGCTGATCTGGATCAAGGCCGGCGGCAGCCCCGAGGACGTGCGCCTGGGGATCGAGCTGCTGGGGGCGGTGCGCGACAAGCGCCAGGACGTGCGCATCGTCCTGACCTTCGAGCAGGATTACCCGGAGCTCTTCGAGCGCCACATGCAGCCGTTTCGCAAGGTCGGGGTGGGCTACGGCCCCTGCGACCGGCCGCGGGTGGTGCGCCGGGTGCTGCGGCGCTTTCAGCCCCACGGCATCCTGCTGGCCGGTGGCCGGGCGCCGGTCCATCTGTTGCAGGAGACCGAGGCGCCGGTGATCGCGGTGAACACCGCGCCGGCTGCCGGGGCCATGTCCCCGGTGGCCTGCCACTGGCCCGTCGATCCTGTCGCCGCTGATGGCTGGCCGGCCGCCCGCGTTCGGGCGCTGGACCCGGCCGACCCCCAGGCCCGGTTCGTCGAGGCGCAGGCCGATGTGGTGCTGCGCTCGCTGGTCGGGGGCGGGGTGGAACGCCTGTGGTGGTGGCATGGCACGCCGGCGCAGTGGGCGGAGTGGCGGGCGGCCTGGGAGGGCTCCGGCTGGGGGCAGGCCGACATCCTGCTGGTCAGCCTGCGCGGGGAGACAGACGCCGCCCCGTTGCCGGGTGCCGATCAGGTGGTCTCGGGCTGGGACCGGTCGGCGTTGCCGCCGGGGACCATCCTGCACCTGGATGATCGGCGCTGGTTCGCGGCCGCGGCCAGTGCCGCCCATGCAGTACATCTGGCCGCGCCGGATCGCCAGGCCCTGTGGCAGGGCCTGGCTGGCGGGGCGGCCGTGAGCCTGGGCGAGGCGCCGGCCGCGGAGGTGCCCTGCCCGGTGCTGGGCGAGCCGGCCGCGGTGCTGGCGGCCTGGCAGGCACTGCGGGACGACCCGGCTGCGCGGCGCCAGCAGGGTGATGCGGCCCGCCGACGCTTCTGGGAGGAGCGACGCCAGGTGGATGCAAATTTCGACGCCGTACTGCAGCAGGTCTGGGACTGGTAGCCATGGGCTCGCTGCAGGCATGGTTTGGTGCCCGGCTGTGGGATCAGTGGAGCCAGCGCGGGCCGTTCGCGGCGGCGATGTTTCCGCTGTCGCTGGTGTATGCCGGGCTGGCCGAGTGGAACCGTCAGCGCCAGGAACAATTGCGGCGCGACATCACCATCCCGGCCAAGGCAGTGATCGTGGTGGGGAATCTCACGCTGGGTGGCAGTGGCAAGACGCCGATGACCGTCTGGCTGGCCAAGCGTCTGCGTGCCGCCGGGTATCGGCCGGGTATTGTCAGCCGTGGCTACGGCGGGCGCGGGGACGTCGCCGGGATCGCCGTGACGGCCGATTCCGACCCGGTCGTGGTGGGCGACGAGCCGCTGCTGATCGCGCGGCGCACCGGCGTGCCGGTTCAGGTGGACCGTGACCGGGTCCGTGGTGCGCGGGCCCTGACGGATCAGGGCGTGGATGTGGTGATCGCCGACGACGGCATGCAGCATCACCGCCTGCCGCGCGACATCACCATCCTGATGGTCGACGGCAAGCGCCGCTTCGGCAACGGGCTCTGCCTGCCGGCGGGGCCGCTGCGGGAGCCCAAGCGGGCGCGCGAGCGGGCCGACTTCGTGATCGTGACCGGTGGCGAGCCGGAACCCGGCGAGATCCCGATGGAGCTGGTCCCGTCCAGCCGCCTGCAGCGGGTGGACGGGGCGGAGGCGTCGCGCAAGCCCAGTCGCTTTGCCCGGCGCGATGCCCACGCAGTCGCGGGGATCGCCGATCCGGAGCGCTTCTTCCGTACCCTCGAGGAGGCAAAGATCGATATCATTCGACATCCGTTTCCGGACCATCACCGCTTCCTGCCGCACCAGATCCGGTTCGACGATGAACTGCCGGTTCTGATGACGGAGAAGGATGCCGTAAAATGCCGGTCGTTTGCGCAGGACAATCACTGGTACTGGCCGATCGCGGCCCGGTTGCCAACCACTTTCGAGCCGGCGCTGCTCGCGCGTCTGGAGACCATCAGTCGGCTCAAACACCTGGGGTAATGCATGGACAAGCGTCTGCTCGATATTCTGGTCTGCCCGGTCACCAAGGGGCCGCTCAAGTACGATCGCGAGAACCAGGAGCTGATCTCCGTCTCCGCCGGTCTCGCCTATCCGATCCGCGATGACATCCCGGTGATGCTCGAGGACGAGGCGCGGGCCCTCTCCGAGGACGAGAAGGAACGCTGGCGCGCGGCCTGAGTCGCCGCATGACGGGCTTCGTCGTCGTTATCCCGGCCCGCATGGCCTCCAGCCGCCTGCCGGACAAGCCGCTCGCCGCGGTGGCCGGGCGGCCGCTGATCGCCCACGTGATCAGTCGGGCGCAGGAGAGCGCCGCGCGACGGGTGATCGTGGCCGGGGATGACGAGCGCATCCTCGACGTGGCGCGCCAGTGCGGGGTCGAGGCCTTCCTGACCGATCCCGCGCTCCCCTCGGGCACCGACCGCATCGCCGCGGTCGCGGCCGCCGAGGGCTGGGGGGACGAGTCCATCGTGGTCAACCTGCAGGGCGACGAGCCGCTGACCCCGGGACCATTGCTGGATGACCTGGCGGCCCTGCTGGCGCAGACCCCGCAGGCGGATATGGCCACCCTCGGCGTGCCCATCCGCTGCGCACAGGACCTGGCGGACCCCAACCAGGTCAAGCTGGTGACCGACCGCAGAGGCCGGGCGCTGTACTTCTCCCGTGCCCCGATCCCCTGGGATCGCGAGGCCCACCGCGCCGGGCAGGTACCGGCAGTAGAGCAGGCCACCCGTCATCTGGGGCTGTACGCCTACCGCGCCGGGTTCCTGCGGCGTATGAGCGCCGAGCCGCCGGCCCCGCTGGAGCAGCTGGAGCAGCTGGAGCAGTTGCGCGCCCTCGACATGGGCGCGTGGATCCAGGTCGGCCGCCGTGCCGAGGCCCATCCGCCCGGCGTCGATACCCCCGAGGATCTGGATCGCGTCGACGCCTTCCTGTCCGGGCGCGCCCGCGCCTGATCCCCGCCCGCGGACTCAGTTCGAGCGCAGGCCCGCCTGCAGACTGCGCGCCAGGGCCTGGCCGTCGCGGGTCGCGGCGTCCGGGGAGGCGCTGAAGGGTTGCAGTGTGGTGATCACCCGGTGCTCGAGGGTGGTCTCGCTGTTGGTCGGTTCCGGGTCGATGTAGCCGTGCTCGCCGAGCCATGCCTCCAGGCGCTCGCGCGTCGCGCTCTGGAAGCGCTTGACCGCGCCCTGCTCGAGTTCCCGGACCAGGGCCTCGGCGTCTCCGTCCACCTGCGTGGCCAGTTCACTGACTGCTTCGATAAAGGTATCGCTGATCACGCCGGAGCTCTCCAGCGCGGCACGGTCCACGGGGCGCCCGCGGCCCTGGCGCCAGGCGCGTAGCCAGGCGCGCGCGCCCGCGACCCGGGCCGCAAGCTGCTCGCGCTGCGCCGGGTCCCCCAGGAGTTCGGCATCGGGCCCGCGCAGGACGGTCTCCAGCGTGCCGATGCTGTCCACCCCCAGGGTGAGCAGCCGGTGCAGGGCGTCGAGGTCGTCGCGCAGCAGATGGAACGGGTGGATCCGCGCCGCATCCTGCCACGGGTCGATCGCGGGCACGCCGAGCGTGGTGGCGTAGTCCTCGGGGCGGGCGTCGCCCGCGCTCGGGATCGCCCGGCGTTCGGGCAGGGCCAGGTCACCGGCATCGGTGATGGCGTGCTGGGCTCCGCGCACGGCCGGCAGGTCGATGATCCGCACCGTGGCGTCCCGGGCGGACCAGTAGCGCGCATCCTCGGGCTGGGCCGTGAGATAGAAGACCTGCCGATCATCCTCCTGTGCCAGTAGCTGGAGGCTTTCGGCGACCGCTCGGAAGCGCTCGGGGTCGGCGGTGCCCAGGGCCTCGTCCAGGAACAGCGGCAGGGGCGTGCGCCCGCGCTCGGCCTCCAGCGCGAAGGAGATGCGCACGGCCAGCACGAGCTGCATGCGGGTGCCGCTGGAGAGTTCCGACAGGCCGCGGGTGTCGCCACTGGCGGTCTCGCGCGCGCCAAATGGCGTGGCCGTCTCGCCGGGGCTGAACAGCAGCTCGTATTGATGGCGCGTAAAACGCTGAAACCAGTCACGTGCCCGGCGCAGGGCAGCGGGCTGCGCGGTCTCTTCGTGTTCGGTGGTGACCTGGTCCAGCAGAAACTGGCCCGCCGTGGCGAACAGGGCCTCGTCCAGACGCGTGTCCAGGGCGTCACGGGCCTGGGCCCACCGGGCGCGCGCAGTCTCCAGTGCGCGATCCCGTCCGGCGCGGTCGATCTCGGTCTCGATGCGGGTGATTTCGCGGGTGAGCTCGTCGCGCTGCTGCGCCTGGTGTTCGCATTCGGCCAGCGCTTCGCGCAGCGCCGCCTCGGCGTCCTGATCGACCAGCGCCAGCAGGTCCGGTTGTGCTTCAAGGTGACGGCTGCGATCGCCTTCGCGGGCGCGGACGTCGCGCAGCTCATCCTGCAGGCGCCGCCATTCCGGCCGCAGCCGCAGCTGTTCGCGCAGTCCCGCTTCGTCATCCTCTTCCAGCCCGGCCCGGACGTACAGTTCGGTGACGCGCGCGCGCGTGGTGTCGGCCTCGACTTCCAGGCGCTCGAGCTCGCGCTGCGCCTCGTGCTGTTCGCGGCGTGCCTCGTCCCGATCCTGCAGGCGGCGGGCCAGCCGTTCCAGACGCTGCGCCAGGGCGTCGGCCGTGGGCTGCGCGCCCTCCGGGGCGGCCGCGTACGCGTCCAGGAACCGCACCAGGGCCGTGCGCCGTTCGTCCATACGGGCCGTCAGTTGCTCCTGCTCGCCCCGGGCCGTGGCCTCGTCGCGACGGGCGCGGTCCAGTTCCGCGCTCAGGTGGATCCAGCGCTGCAACGAGGCATCCAGACACTCGGGGTCGAAGCCGACCGCCGCGGCCGTCTGGCGCAGTTGTTCCCGCGCGCTCGCCAGCGCGTCGTGCTTCTCCTCCAGTTCACGCTCCAGCCGGGTGCGGCGTTCGGCCGCGTGGCGGTCGGCCTCGGCTGCGCGCAGTTCCCGTTCCACGGCCTCCAGGCGTTCACGCACCGCCTCCGGCGTCCAGACCGAGGGTGGCTCGATGCCGGTATCGCGGTAACGCGCCTCGGCCGCCTGGCGCGGGACGGCGTCGTGGTTCGGTCGTGCCAGTATCCAGCCCGACCAGGCCACGGGGAGCGCCAGGACGAGGAAGCCCCAGTGGACCCACAGGGCCGCACTCCCGATGGCCGCGGCGGCCGCAGCCAGGGCGGTGATCCGCGCCGCACGGTGCAGGACGGAGTTCGCCGGCGGGCGCGGGGCGCCGAGCCAGTGCAGCAGTTCGTCCCGAGCGCGGCGCAGCGCCTCCGGGTCGGGCCGGTCGGGGTCGGCCGCGGGCAGGCCAGCCAGTTCGTCCTCGCGGCGGTGGATCGCGGCCTGCAGCTGGCGCTGGGTTTCGAGGGCCTGTTCCGTCGTGTGGACCGCGGTCGGGTCCAGCGTCGGGACGGCAGCCGGGTCGGCGCCCAGGGCGTCAGCTGCCGAGGCGACGGCCGAACGGGCGGACTGCAGCTCGCGTGCGGCCTGATCGGCGCGGCTCTCCAGTCCCTGCAGTTCGCGTACGCGGGCGCGCGGGTCGTCGAACGCGGCGGCTTCCAGAGGGCTGTCGGACAGCCCGCTGGTGTCCAGCTGGTCGCGGGCCGTATCGAGCCTGGCCTGGGCCTGCTGGCGCTCGTGGTCGAGGCGGCGCAGCGTCTCCCGCAGCTGTTCCAGGCTGTCCAGTTCGTCGCCGCGCAGCCGGGCCAGTCCCTCCGGGAAGGCCGCCAGCCGGGTCTCCAGGGACTGGCGTTCGCGGCGGGCCTCCAGCAGCTCCAGGGCGCGTTCGTACTGGGCCGCCGCGTCGCTGGCCCGCTGCGCGTCCTGGCGCTGCGTCTCCAGTTCGGCGAGGCGTTGTTCGTCCTCCTGCAGGGCGCGCTGTTCGCGCGTGCGCTGGCGCAGCTCCTGCTCGGCGGTGGCCAGGGCCTGTGCTTCGCTGCGGGCATGAGTGGTCTTCAGGGCCAGGGCGGGGTCCGCGCGCAGGGCGGGGAGGTCGTAGCCGCCGGCCAGTTCGCGCGCCAGCCAGTCGCCGATCGCCCGTTCGGTCGCGTGGTCCGCGGCCAGCAGGTCCTCGATGTGCAGGGTGTAGCAGTCGATGAAACGATGATCCGGCAGCGGCGGCGGATCGCCGCGCTGGCCGTCGCGCAGCCAGTAGAGGTCGGTGCCGACGCGCTGCGCCTCGAGCCGGCCCTGTGCGTCGTTGAAACGGGCCGCGACCTGCACGCCCCTGTTGCGCTGTTCCTGTGGATAGAGGGTGGCGCGCAGGCCGCGCAGCAGGCTGGACTTGCCCGAGGCGTTGGGGCCGACCACGACGTTCACGCCCGGTCCCAGGGCCTCCAGCCGGAAGCCCGGATGGATGCCGGGGAGGCGGTGGATGTCCAGGGATTCCAGCTTCACTGGTCGCCCTCGCGCTGCAGCAGCAGGCGGTCCAGTGCGTGCAGGGCCGCGGCCTCCAGGGTCGCCGCGAGCGCGGTGTCATCCGGGGCCTCGCGCCCCAGCGCGCGGTAGTGCGGGGCGCGGGTTACCTCGGCGAGGGGCTCGCGCGCGGCGTCCAGCAGGGCGCGGCGCGCCTCGCTGTCCGCCCCCTGCAGCAGCAGAAGCTTGCGCGCGAGCAGGGCGGCCGGGTCATTCCCCGCGGCCAGCGCCTCGAGATCCACGGCCGGCTGGGCCTCCAGGCGCCAGTCGTGGACGAAGTACAGGCGATCGCCCAGGGTCTGCACCGTGACGCGCGGATCGTCCGCATGCAAGACACGCTCCAGTGCCGCGCGCTGGTCGCTGCGGCCGGTGAATCGCAGCCGGCAGCCGACCGCCCGTGGCCGCTGCGGCCATTGCTCGATTTCGGTGTGCAGGCGTTCCAGGGCCTCGGTCACACGGTGATGGATGTCCGTGGCGTCCAGGCCGTCGACCGGGATCTCCAGGGTGTCCCAGTACAGCGGTGCCAGCGGGATCTGCTGGATGGCGAGCGCGCCGTTCGCGGCCAGTTCCAGCTGCCAGGGGCCGTGGCGCCCGGGCTCGCCCGGGTCCATGCCGGTCAGGGAGCCGAGGTAGCCCATCGGGCGCGGCGCGGCGAGGGCATCGGGGCGGTGAACATGGCCGAGCAGCCAGGCCTCCGCCGGGGCCGCCTCCAGCGCGCTGCTGCGCACCGGTGCATGCGGGCTGCGCGCCTGGTCGCGATCGCAGTGCAGCAGACCGAGGGTGGGGCAGTCGACGGGCTCGGGAAAGCCGGACTCCAGCGGGCTTTCGCTGACGCGGGCCTGCGGGAATGACCAGCCCGCGATGCGCGCGCGGCCGCCCTCGCGGCCCTGAAGCTCGCGGGTCTCCCACTGACCACCGGCGCCCAGCAGCTCGAACGCCGGCAGGGCCTTTGCGAGGCGCGGGAGGACCTGGACATCATGGTTGCCGGCGACGCCGAGGACGCGGATGCCGGCAGTGGTCAGGCGCTGAACGCCTTCGCGCAGGTCGCGGTAGGCCTCGAAGAAGTCGTCCTCCTGTTCCACCACGTCGCCGGCCAGCAGGACGGCGTCGACCGGCTGTTCCAGTGCGTAGTCGACGCTGCGCCGCCAGGCCGCCGCGGGGCCGAGCGCCGCAATGCCGACCGCGTCATCGACCGCTGGCGGGATGCGCGAGGGCTGGCGGCCCAGGTGGATGTCGCCCACGCACAGGAGCTTCATGGGCGCAGGGAGGCAGTCGGGATCATGGCGGCAGTTTGGAAGAATCGCGGGGCAAAGCCAATCCCGGATCGCAGGATTGGCTCCTTCATCGGTTCTGCCCCGTGGGAGCCTGCTTGCAGGCGAAGCCCCTGCCAGAGTCGGGCGCGGGCAGGGGCTTCGCCTGCAAGCAGGCTCCCACGGGTGTGGTGGTGTCCCCCCTGTAGGAGGCCGACCCCCTGGCCGATTCGGTGTTCATCAGCGCCCTATCGGCCAGGGGGCTGGCCTCCTACGGAAGGCGGTGCAGGGTCAGGTGGGGATGCCGAGTTGCCGGGGTAGCTGGCCGAGACGCCCGAGGGTCAGGCAGGGGCGCGGCTGGCCGTGCTCCCAGGGCAGGGACGCCGGGTTGAACCAGGCGGCGCGAAAGCCGGCCTGCAGGGCACCGAGGACATCCGCGGTGCTGTCGTCGCCAACGTGCAGGATGGCGTCGGGTTCGACTCCGGCCTGCTCGCGGGCCTGGTGGAAGATGCGCGGATCGGGCTTCGCCGCACCCGCTTCGCCTGCGGCGATGGCGAAGTCGAAGTGCCGCCCGAGGGGGGTGCGGAATACGTCGGCATTGCCGTTGCTGATCGCGCCCAGACGGAAGTGGCGGGCCAGGGTGGTCAGCACGCCCGCGGCCTCGGGGTAGGGCGTGACCTCGTTGCGCGCCTCCCAGAACACCTGGAAGCCTTCACCCGACAGACGCTCCGGGCAGCAGCCACAGGTCTCGGCCAGTTCGCGCAGCCAGCGCTTGCGCAGGCGGGTCAGGTCGTGGCGCTCGTGGTCGGGGGCCGCGCGCATGAAGGCCGTGCGGGACTGGATCAGGGCGTCTGGATCAAAGCGTTCGCAGACCGCGGGGGCCTGTGCGCGCAGCCAGGCATAGAAGCGCGCTTCCGCATGCTGGATGACCGGCATCACCGGCCACAGGGTGTCGTCGAGGTCGAACGTCAGGCAGCGGATGCGGTCCGGATCGAGGGGCGCGGGTCCGCGTGGTCCACTTGCAATGGAATGATTCATTCGCCCAAGGGTAGCGTGGGGCCGGGTTGCAGGGGAGATTCGGCTAACGCCGCTGGGGATACTCTAGCCCTCTGTTCGAATCGGCTTGATAGGGTGAGGGGTACCAAGTGATTCGGGTCCAGGAGGTGGTTCGGGATGCAAAACGAGAGCGATTCGATGGTCTGGCCCCGTTACAGCCTGGCGCAGCGGGTGCTTCACTGGCTGGTGGCGGTACTGGTGCTGGGAGCAGTGGGCCTTGGCGGGACGATCGGCTGGTTCGGCTTCGAGGGCCTGCAGGCGCGCTTCGGTGAAGCGACGACCAACACGATCTACACCTGGCACAAGAGCTTTGGGGTGCTGGTCCTGGCCTTGATGCTGGTGCGGATTGGGCTGCGGATCCGGCGCGGCAAGCCCGGCTATGCGGTTGACCTTGCCCGGTGGCAGCGGGTCGGGTCGGAGGCGGTGCACGGGCTGCTCTACGTGCTGCTGATCGCGATGCCGGTGATCGGGTGGTGGGGAACCGCGGCCGGGGGGTATCCGGTGCAGCTGGGGCCATTGATCCTGCCGGGGCTGTTCCCGGAGAACGAGGCTTTTTCGGAGACCCTGTTTGCCTGGCATCAGGCGTTGGGAAGGGTGACCCTGATCCTGGTTTTGGGACATGTGGTTGCCGCGCTCTACCACTGGCGCATTCGCCGCGACGGGGTGATGCAGCGCATGACCTTCGGGCGAGGCCGATCCTGATCCCGGCATACCGATGACGCGGTGGCTGCTGACGCTGGTGGCGCTGAACGCGGTCCTTCTGGGGCTGGAGATTCCGCGTCATGCGGGGCTCGCGCCGTACGGGCTGGCCTGGGAGGCCTTCGTGCTGGTCGGCCTGTTCGCACTGTTGCCGGCGGGCCGGCTTGCGCGGGGGCTGGCCTGGCTCGTTGCTTCGGTGCTCCTGATCCTGGTGGTGCTGGCGTTGTTCGATGCCCTGACCCGCGCGAGCCTGTCCCGGCCGTTGAACGTGGTGCAGGACTGGGTGCTGCTGGACGCCGTCTACCGCCTGGTGACCGGCAACTTGGGCGCGCTGGCGACCGGGCTGCTGGGGGTCTTCCTGGTGACCCTGCTGGTGGCGGTCATCTGGGGAGCCGGGAGGGGGCTCGGTGCCCTCGCGGCGCCTGCGGGGGGCGGTCGTCGTGTTCCGCTGGCCATCGCCATCGGGGCGCTCGGCGTCGGTCTGGGGGGCGTGCTGGCCGCCGAGCGCGGAGCAGCACCCCCGGGAACGGCTGCGCCGGGTACGGCGATGATCCAGCAGCAGGTTGCGGCGGGGCGGTCGGCCCTTGCCGAGAACCAGCGCTTTCGTGCCCGCCTGGAGGCGACCCGCGAAGAGGCCTCTGCGGCAGCCCTTCCGGGGCTCGCGGAGGTCGACGTGATCCTCGGGCTGGTGGAGTCTTATGGCGTCTCCGCCGTTTTCGACGCGCGCTACGCGCCGGTCATTGTTCCCGCGCTCGACCGGCTGGAAGGGGACCTGGAGGCCGCGGACCTGCACGTGGTGAGCGGCGTACTGGAGGCGCCGATCGCCGGCGGCCAGTCCTGGCTGGCCCATGCCTCCCTGCTCTCCGGCCTGCAGGTGCGCTACGCCGGGCATTACGAGGCGCTGCAGGACACGTCGCGCGACACCCTGGTGCAGGACTTCCAGGCGACCGGCCACCACACGGCGATGCTGTCCCCGGCCATCCAGCTCGACTGGCCCGAGGGACGCTGGTTCGGCTGGGATCGGATCGTAGACAAGCATGGCTTTGACTACGCCGGCCCGCCGTTCTTCTGGGTGACCATGCCGGACCAGTACACCTGGTCGTTCTTCGAACAGCAGGTTCGGTCGCCTTCCGATGCACCGGTGTTCGCGATGCTCGCGCTGGTCAGTTCGCATGCGCCGTGGACCCCCATCCTGCCGGTCCTGGAGGACTGGGAGGGCATCGGGGATGGTGAACGGTTCCACGAGTGGGCGGGGAAGGGGCCGGAGCCGGAGGTGCTCTGGCGCGACTTCGACCGGGTGCGCGATTTCTACGCGGAGTCGGTGCGCTATTCGCTGGAGGTGACTGGGGACTATGCGGCACGCTATGCGGACGAGGACACGCTGTTTTTCCTGCTGGGGGATCATCAGCCGGCGGCGTTGATCACCGGGCAGGACGCCAGTTGGGCGGTGCCGGTGCATGTGATCTCGGGCGATCCGGAGTTGCTGGAGCCGTTCCGCGCGCGCGGCTTTGTGTCGGGGATGCAGCCGCCGTCCGAGTCTGCCGAAGAAGGGTTTGATGCCCTGCGAGGCTGGCTGCGCGACGCGTTCGGTGCGTCATCCAAAGTGGACGGGTGACGCGGCTTGTCCGCCGTTGGCCGAGCGCCTCGGTTGCCCGGCCCCATCAAGACCCTGGTTCGGCATCGGGTGTATCCGGGGACTTCGTTCAGCCGCATGCCCTTCTGTGGCTGGTCCTGGTTCGTCCTCCGGTGTTTACGTGCCTTCGGTCCACATACTGCCGTGCGCTGACTCGCCAGCGCGCCCCGCCCGTTTTTGATCAACAACTGGCTTTCTTGCTTGCCCAAGAAAGCACCCAAAGAAGAGCACCCGGATTTCGCCCGGGAACCTTGCTCCAGGGTCCTCGGGCCGGCGGCGCTGAACTCGCTATGCTGCGCTTCGCTCAGACACCCAGCGCCCCGAATTTATAGAAAACGGGCCGGCCCGAGAACCCTTCCGCAAGGGGCTCCATACGGGAAGCGAAGGTCAAAACCGAACATATCCCCACGTTTGCGCCTAACCATAGGCATCGCCGTCCGAAAGCCCCCGGCGCCCGCTCGCGGGCGCGGCACGCAACGGCCAAAGGCCGAGCGTGCCCAGATGTCGGAACAGCGAGCCCCCAACCAATAACGCGCACGTAGGGACCGCTGTTGTCTTGACCTTGACCCCCCCCCGTTGTCGTCGCGCCGAGCGGAGAGGGTTTTCGCGGGATTAGAGGCGCTGGATGTCTGAGCGGAGCCGCAGGCGCAGCGAGTTCAGCGCCGCCCGCGAAAAGCCTCGGAGCGAGGGAAACCCCGGCCCGCACAGCGGGCCGGGGTCGCGGCAGTCGGGCGTGTTTCTTGGGTACTTCTTTGCACGAGCAAAGAAGTACCTCGGGGCGCGCTGGCGAGTCAGCGCCGGGCAGTATGTGGACCGAAGGCACCGTAAACACCGGATGCCGAACCAGGACCAGCCACCACGAGGCAGGCGGCGGGTAGAAAGCAAGGAAAGGTAGGAACCCGAAGAAAACCGGCTCCCGCGCTAGCGATGGCGGAAGCCGGTGGGCCTAGAAGTTTTCGGTGGAGGTGAACAGGCCGACGCGGAGGTCGTGGGCCTCGTAGATCGGGCGGCCGTCGACCTTGACGATGCCGTCGCCGATGCCGAGGACCAGCTTGCGCGAGATCACGCGCTTCATGTCGATATGGTAGGTGACCTTCTTGGCCGTCGGAAGGACCTGCCCGGTGAACTTGACCTCGCCCACGCCCAGGGCGCGCCCGCGTCCCGGATTGCCGAGCCATGCGAGGTAGAAGCCGACCAGCTGCCACATGGCGTCGAGGCCGAGGCAGCCGGGCATCACCGGGTCGCCGGGGAAGTGGCAGGCGAAGAACCAGAGGTCGGGATTGATATCCAGCTCGGCGATCATCTCGCCCTTGCCGTACTGGCCGCCGTCGCTGTTGATCTCCAGGACCCGGTCCATCATCAGCATGTTGGGGACCGGCAACTGGGCGTTGCCCGGACCGAACATGTTGCCGTAGCCACAGGCCAGGAGTTCGTCGCGATCGTACTGATTCTTCTGCATGGGAGCGCCGCTCGGGGAAAAGGCCGGTATTGGACCGAAACCCGCGCGCAAAAGCAATTGCGACGGGATTCGGCGGTGCGCCGATGGTCCCGGGGGTGGGGCTGATTAGGTTGTCCTCGGAACGTCCTGGGACAACCTGTCGAGAGCTCTGCGTGCCCCGGATCAGGCGTCGGAGGGATACCGTAGCAGTTCCGCGAGGGTGAAGAAGCGGTCGCCGCGCAGGTAGCCGGCCTGGATGTCGGCGATCAGGGCGCCGGGGCGGCCCTGATCGTCGTGCTCGGCCACCCACGCGGTCGGGACCGTATCCAGGATGTGGGTACAGGCCAGGCGCCCGTCTTCCAGGTGGCTGGCGCGAACCTCGCCGGTGCGGCGGTTGCGGAAGGCCGGGAGCCAGCCGGCGGTGAAGCCGGCGTCGAGCCAGGCGGGGTTCTCGGTGCGGGCCGGTTCGGGTGCCGGCATGAGGTCGAGGCTGAGCATCGCGAGGTCTCCGGGGATTTAATCCGGGTATCGGCGCGGGCGCGGCAAACTTGAGCGTGATTGGCCCGGCGTGGAGACGGGAACCGGAACGATTCGACATAATCAGGCAACCGGTTGGTGGGGCCCGGAGTTGCGCCCGAGGTGGCGGGCGCGGACCATGCCTGAAAGAACAACAAGCGAGGGGGAGTCGTGGCCGTCACTGTAATGCTGTGGGTGCTGGGGATCGTGGTCGCAATCGTGGTGCTGGACCTGGCACGGCGGCCCTTGCGCCGCCTGCTGGTGGGGCTGACCGGCGGCGTGACACGCCTGACGTGTGCCCTGCGGCGGCAGGTGCTGCATCTGCGCGACGCGACCCAGCGCTGGCACCACGCCCACCTGGCCCGGTTGGAGGCCGAACGCGTTCATGTGGCGGTCCATGCCCTGGAGCGGCGTTACGCTCGCCTGGTGGGCCACGATCTGGCCGAGATCCCCGATCTGCGCCAGCAGGTTCACGAGACCCTGCGCCAGCTGGAGGATGCCTATGCCCGCGACGAGGGGCGCCTGTCCGCCGAGCCCGGCTGGGTCAGCCGCCTGGAGGCCCTGGCGAGCACGCCGGTGGGCGACAGCCCGCAGGGGCAGCGCCTGGCGCAGGACATGCAGGAAACGGTGTTGCGGATTGCACGGCTCGGCATGGAGGAGCACCGACAGATGGCGCGTGGCCTGCTGTCGGCCCGGCGACGCCTGGAAGCCCCGTTGCACGAACTGACCGGGCGCCTGGAGCAGGTACACCGGCGCCTGGCCGACCTGCAACGCCAGGGCGAGCGCCTGGATAACGGTCTGGCGAACTGCGAGAACCGGGACCATCCGGCGCAGCGGCACCTGCCCGCGTATGCCCAGGCCGGCAGTCAGTGGCTGCTGGGCGCGGCCGGACTGGTACTGACCGCGGTGGCCGTGGTGGTGTACCAGCGGCTGTTCGATCCGGCCCTGGGGACGCAGTTTCCGGCCTCGCTGGAGGCCGGCGGGGTGGCCTTCCCGGATCTGGTGGTGGCGACCCTGCTGGGGGCCGCGGCGGTCTCCGGCTGGCTGCTGGCCGAGGCCCGCGGCGTGTCCCGTCTGCTGCCGCAGGCGATGATGGATGGTAGTGAGGGCGTGCGCCGGGCGCTGGTGGTGGTGGCAGGCGTTGCGCTGGCCGTGCTCGCGCTGATCTCCGCGCTGGGCGGCTTTCATCTGGAGTGGGTGGCGTATCGTCAGGAGTTGATGGATACCCTGCTGGCCGGGGGCGAGGCGCTGCCGCCGACCCTGAACCTGTTCGAGCAGTCGGTGGGCGCGGTTCTGGGCCTTCTGGTACCCCTGATCGTTGCGCTGGCGCCGATCTGGCTGGTGGGGGTGCTACAGGCGACCCGGGTTATTCTGGGCGGCCTGCTGACGCTCGTGCTGGCGGTGCTGGCGGGTATCCTGTACCTGCTGGCGGTCGCGGCGGCGCAAGTGCGGCGTCTGCTTCCGGTGGCATTTGATCTGATCACGTTCCCCTCGCGGGCCGTGCGCGAGCGGTTCGTGTAAGTGTCAGGAAGCCGGAATGTGAACTCGATCAACCCCCGGTACGGCTTTGCGTGCGCGGCTTTCTGTCCCCTGTAGAATGCGGCGCCGGAGATCCCGGGCGAATCAAGAGATGGCAGCGGAAATGACGATGAAACGGTGGTCGATGCGCGTGATGGCGCTGGTTCTGGGGAGCGTGATGCTGGTGGCCTGGAGCGGGGCGGCCGCGCAGCAGACGCGCTATGTCAGTGAGGAACTCGAGGTCGGCGTGCGGGGCGGCCCCTCGAACCAGAACCGCATTGTCAGTGCGGTGCGCGCCGGGCAGCCGGTCACGGTGATGGAACAGTCCGGTGACGGCTGGAGCCGGGTGCGGCTGCCCAGTGGTAACGAGGCGTGGATCCTGACCCGCTATTTGCAGGACGAGCCGCACTCCCGCGAGCGCCTGGCCGAGGTCGAGGCCGAGCTGGCCGAGATCCGTTCCGGTGCGGATGATCAGGAGGGCCGGATCGCGGAGTTGCTGGACCGGCGCAACGCGCTCACGACCGAACGCGACGAGCTGCAGGCGCAGCTTGCGGACATGGAGACGGAGCTGGAGGAACTGCGGGATATTGCCTCGCGCCCCCAGGAGATCCAGCGGGAAAACCGGCGCCTGGAAGGCGATCTGGTCGAGGCGCGGGATGCCGCCGACGAGTTTCGTCGTCAGGTCGAGGTGATGCAGGCCGACAGCCAGCGCAAGTGGTTCATGACCGGAGCCCTGGTCACGGTGGGCTCGGTGATCCTCGGCATCATCCTGACCCGGATCCCCACCCGCCGACGCCGCAGCGACTGGGTCTGACCGCGGTGGCCCCGCGCGCCGCGTGGCGATCGCGGCGCGGGCTGTCCGCGGGGAACCACCCGCTTCTTGCACGGTCCCATCGCAGTCGGTAGGCTTCCGCGTTCGTCTGCCAGGGGCTGCCATGCACCGGCCTCGCTTTCGGCGACGGAAGGACTCCCCCAGCGTAACGCGACCGTTGCGCCCTTGGCCCGGAACTGAAAGGACTGAACTGGCCGGATGCTCTACGCGATTCTGTCAATATTTCTGGTGGCGGCGGTTGCCCCCGTGGTCCACCGTCTGACCGGCCGTGCCAGTGGCTGGGTGCTGGGCCTGCTCCCGGCGGTCCTGTTCGTCTATTTCCTGAGTTTCCTGCCGGCGGTCTCCAGCGGCGAGTCCATCGTGCTGGCCTGGCCATGGATGCCGGGGCTGGATATCCAGCTGTCGTTCCTGGTCGACGGCCTGTCGCTGTTGTTCGCGCTGCTGGTGTCGGGTATCGGATTCTTTATCGTCACCTATGCCGGGCGCTACCTGCAGGCGCACCGCGACCTCGGGCGTTTCTACGTGATCATCCTCGCCTTCATGGGCTCCATGCTGGGGCTGGTGCTGGCGGACAACCTGATTGCGCTGTTCGTGTTCTGGGAGCTGACCAGCATCACCTCCTACCTGCTGATCGGCTACAACCACGAGGACAAGGACGCCCGCAAGTACGCCCTGCAGGGCCTGTTCGTGACCGTGGGCGGCGGGCTGGCGCTGCTGGCCGGCATCATCATGCTCGCGATGGCCGGAGGGTCCTGGGAGCTGTCCGAGATCCTGAACAACGGCGACGTGGTGCGCGAACATGCGCTGTATCTGCCGCTGCTGCTCCTGATCCTCCTCGGGGCATTCACCAAATCGGCCCAGGTGCCGTTCCATTTCTGGCTGCCGCGCGCGATGGCCGCGCCGACCCCGGTCTCGGCCTATCTGCATTCCGCGACCATGGTGAAGGCCGGCGTTTACCTGCTGGCGCGCCTGAATCCGTCGCTGGGCGGCACTGACATCTGGTTCACCACGCTGGCCCTGTTCGGCGCGGTCACCATGTTTACCGGTGTGTTCCTGGCGTTCCGCTCCACGGGCGTGAAGAAGGTGCTCGCGTACTCCACGGTGATGGCCCTGGGTACGCTGACCATGCTGATCGGGATCGGTACCGAGACCGCGCTGCTGGCGGCGATGGCCTTCCTGCTGGCGCACTCGCTGTACAAGGGCGCGCTGTTCATGGTCGCCGGGATCCTGGATCACGAGGCCGGCGCAAAGGATTTCCTGCAGACCGGCGGGTTGCGCAGCGCACTGCCGGTGACGGCGGCGTTCGCGATCCTGGCCGCGCTGTCGCTGGGGGGCGTGATCCCGCTGTTCGGCTTTGTCGCCAAGGAGTTGATGCTGGAGGCGGTGCTTGACGCCCCGGGCCTGGTCGGCATCCTCAGCCTGTTCGCGGTGCTTACGGCCATCCTCGGGGTTGCGGTGGCGGCGATCGTCGGTATCCGTCCCTGGTTCGGCGCGCGCGCCGACACGCCGAAGACGCCGCAGCACGAGGCACCGGTGGCGATGCTGGCCGGGCCGGCGGTACTGGCCAGCCTGGGGCTGATCTTCGGCCTCGGGCCGGGCCTGGCCGACCAGGGTCTGATCAACGCCGCCGCGGCCAGCGTGCAGGGGGCACCGGTGGCGGGCTATCTGGCGCTGTGGCACGGCATCAATCTCCCGCTGGCGATCTCGGCGTTCAGTCTGGTGGCCGGTGGGCTGCTGTACTGGCGCTGGGAGCAGGCGCGCCGGGCGCTGGCCTGGGTCGATCGTGCCGCGGAATACGGCCCGGAGAAGGGCTATTTCAAGATGATGGACGGCCTGGTCTGGATCTCCGAATGGCAGACCCGGGTCCTGCAGAACGGCTACCTGCGCTATTACGTGATCGTAACCGTGGCGATGACCGCCGGGCTGGTCGGGGTGACCGCCCAGCTGTTCGAGGTCAGAGTGGGTACCGTCCACTTCGAGCGTCTGCAGGCCCACGAAATGGCGATCATCGCCATCCTGGTGGCGTCGATGCTGTTTGCGGTGCTGACGCGTTCGCGCCTGGGGGCAGTGGCGGCGCTGGGTTCGCTCGGCTTTACCGTGGCGCTGGTCTACGTGCTCTACAGCGCCGCGGACGTCGGTATTACCCAGGTGCTGGTGGAGACGCTGACGGTGATTCTGCTGGTGCTGGTGCTGTTCCGTCTGCCTGGGTTCCTCAATCTGTCTTCGAGCGCGCTGCGGGTGCGTGACGCCGGGATCGCGCTGGTGACCGGCGGGATGATCACCCTGCTGATCCTGAGCACCCTGGATGCGCGCTTGTTCCCCTCGATCTCGCAATACTTCATCGAGGAGTCGGAGCCGTCCGGCTACGGCCGCAATATCGTGAACGTGGTGCTGGTCGACTTCCGGGCGCTGGATACCCTGGGCGAGATCTTCGTGCTCGCGCTGGCCGCGATCGGGGTCTACGCGATGCTCCGCTTCCGCGCAGAGGACCGCCGATGAACATGCATTCGCTGATCCTGCGCACGGCGGGGCACTTCCTGCTGCCGCTGCTGCTGCTGTTTTCCGTGTTCCTGCTGCTGCGCGGGCACGACGAGCCGGGTGGCGGCTTTATCGGCGGGCTGGTCGCTGCGGCCGCGATCGTGCTGTACCTGTTTTCGATGGACACCGAATCGGCGCGCAAGGTGCTGCGGGTCGATCCGCGTGACGTGCTGGGCGCGGGGATGGTGCTGGCGGTGCTCAGCACCATCCCCGGGGTGTTCCTCGGCCAGCCGTTCTTCACCGCGCAGTGGTGGGAATTCACCGCACCGATCTTTGGCGACATCAAGCTCTCGACCGTGCTGATCTTTGATATCGGCGTGTACCTGGTCGTGATCGGATCGGTGCTGACGATCATGCTCAACCTGGCGGAGGCGGAAGACTGATGGAAGTCGTCATGGCCTTCGTGGTCGGCGGCCTGTATGCCGCGGCCATCTACATGATGCTGCGCCGCTCGATCGTGAAGCTGGTGATCGGGCTGGTGCTGCTGTCGAATGCGGCCAATCTGCTGATCTTCACCGTGGCCGGGATGAAGTCCGGGGCCCCGCCCCTGATCCCGCCGGGCATGACCATGCCCGATGGCGCATCGGCCGACCCGCTGGCACAGGCCGTGGTGCTGACCGCGATCGTGATTGGTTTTGGTGTGCTGGCGTTTGCCGTGGTGCTGATTCATCGCGCCTACGAGGTGGTCAAGGCGGATGACATGGACCAGATGAAGGACACGGATCGATGAATATGTCCGTTGCCCTGCCGGTCATCCTGCCGCTGTTCTTCGGCGCGCTGTCGGTGATGTTCTGGCGCTCGCATTTCGCGCAGCGCTCGCTGGGCGTGCTCGGCACCGGCGCGATGCTGCTAGCCACGATCTGGCTGCTGATGGAGACCTGGGAGCATGGCCACGTGGTCATGGAGATGGGCTCCTGGCCGGCGCCGTTCGGGATCGTGCTGGTCTCCGACATGCTGGCGGCGATCATGGTGGTGCTGACCGGCATCATCGGGTTCGCGACCGCGATCTACTCGCTTTCCGGCATCGGCAAGATGTCGGAGAAATTCGGCTACTACCCGCTGCTGCACCTGCTGCTGGCGGGGGTCAACGGGGCCTTCCTGACCGGCGACATCTTCAACCTCTACGTGTGGTTCGAGGTGATGCTGGTGGCGTCCTTCGCGCTGCTGATCCTGGGAGGCGAACGCTCGCAGATGGAGGGGGCGATCAAGTACGTCACCCTGAACCTGCTGTCGTCGATGATCTTCCTGACCGCGATCGGTCTGACCTACGGCCTGACCGGTACGCTGAACATGGCGGACATCGGCGCCAAGCTCGCCACCGTCGAGGACACCGGCCTGGTGACGGTGATCGCGATGCTCTACCTGGTCGCGTTCGGGGTGAAGGCGGCGGCGTTCCCGTTCTTCTTCTGGCTGCCGGCGTCCTATCACACGCCCAAGGTCGCGGTCTCCGCGCTGTTCGCGGGCCTGCTGACCAAGGTCGGTGTGTACGCGCTGTTCAGGGTGTTCACCCTGATCTTCAATCAGGAGGTGGACTACACCCACGAGATCCTGTTGTGGGTGGCCGCGGGCACCATGCTGACCGGCGTGCTCGGGGCCGCCGCGCACTACGAGTTCCGGCGCATCCTGTCGTTTCACATCATCAGCCAGATCGGCTACATGATCATGGGGCTGGCGCTGTTTACGCCGCTGGCGCTGGTCGGCGGGGTGTTCTACATCATGCACCACATCATCGTGAAGGCGAATCTGTTCCTGATCAGCGGGATCACCTTCGTGATGAAGGGCACCCACGAGCTGAAGCAGATGGGCGGGATCTACCGCACGAATCCGATGCTGGGTGTGCTGTTCCTGATCCCGGCGTTGTCGCTGGCAGGGCTGCCGCCGCTGTCCGGGTTCTTCGCGAAGTTCATCATCATCCGCGCGGGCATCGAGGCCGAGGCCTACTGGGTGGTGGCGGTCGCGCTGGTGGTGGGGCTGCTGACGCTCTACTCGATGATCAAGATCTGGGCCGAGGTATTCTGGAAGGCGCAGCCGGAAGGCGTGGAGACCGATGACGTGACCTCCGGTCCGATGATCTGGATGTGGCTCCCGGTGATCATGCTGGCGCTGATGACCGTGGCCATTGGCCTGTACGGCGAGCCGATCTACCAGATGGCCCTGATGTCGGCCGAACAGCTGCTGGATCCGTCGCAGTACATCGAGGCGGTACTGGGGGCACAGCCATGATCGCGCTGACCTGGAATATCGCGCTGGCCCTGATCTGGGTCTTCCTGACCGGCACGTTCAGCACCGGCAACCTGCTCGTGGGGTTCTTCCTCGGCTATGTGCTGCTGGCCTTCGCGCTGCGCGACAAGCCGGGTTTCTCGAGCTACGCGCGGCGGGTGCCCAAGTTCATCGCGTTCATTGGCTACTTCCTCTGGGAGCTGTTCCTGTCCAATCTGAAGGTGGCGTATGACGTGATGACGCCGACCCACCACATGGTGCCGGGCGTGATCGCCTTCCCCCTGGATGCCAGGACCGATGGCGAGATCACCATCGTCGCCAACCTGATCTCGCTGACCCCGGGAACGCTGAGCCTCGACGTGTCCACCGACAAGAAGGTGCTGTACATCCACGTGATGTACATCGAGGATCGCGACGAGGTGATCCGCTCCATCAAGTACCTGGAACACCGCGCGCTGGAGGTCCTGCGCTAGGCGCAGGGGATGCAGATGTTCGATATCGCCATCATCGCTTCCAATGTGCTGCTGAGTATCGCCCTGCTACTGGGGTTCTGGCGGCTGTATCTGGGGCCGACCCTGCCCGATCGCGTGGTCGCGCTGGAACTGATCGCATCGCTGACGATCGGCTTTATCGCGGTGTATGTAATCTCCAGCGGCCGCACCCCGTTCATCGACGTGGCGATGGTGCTGGCGCTGACCGCGTTCCTCGCGGCGGTCGGCTTTGCCCGTTACCTGGAGAAAGGGGGGCATCGCGACGATGACTGAGTTCTTCACGGGGCTGTTTCTGGTGGTGGGTGCGGCGTTCATGGTCGTGGCGGCTCTGGGCCTGGTGCGCATGCCCGACCTGCCGATGCGCCTGCACGCGACCACCAAGGCGGGCGTGCTGGGGGCTGGCCTGATGATGGTCGGGGTCGCGGTGTACTTCGGTGACGGCGGCGTGACCACGCGCGCGGTGGCGGTGATCGGCTTCCTGCTGCTGACCGCGCCGGTGGCCGCCCATGCGATCGGGCGCGCGGGTTATTTCGTCGGTGTCCCGCTGTGGGAACACAGCAAGACCGACGAGCTGAAGGGACGCTACGACGAGAAGACTCACACCCTGTCTTCGCCGCCGGAGATGCACGAGCCCGAGGATCGGGACGACGCATCGCGCTGAGACCGATGCTTTTCGGTATACCCAGCGAGCCCCGTGGCCATGCCGCGGGGTTCGTTCGTTTGGGGCTGGCGCGGCCGGGGCGAGAGGACACCCATCTGCGTTCGGAGGCCATGCGGTCACCCGGCCGGAGTGAAGCGCAGAGCCGGGATCTCCGGCGTCAGCAAGAGCCCGGATGCTTGAGATGACCCCCGGTTCAGCACACCCCGAAAATCGCAGGAGCCTGCTCGCAGGCGAAGCCCCTGCCAAAGTCAGACGTGGCCAGGGGAATTCGCCTGCAAGCAGGCTCCTGCAGGGCGCTATGGAGGCGCGACCAGGGCGGCCGACAAAAAAGCCGGGGCGTTAGGCCCCGGCAATGGGTACAGTCGTTGGAGAGACGACAGTTCCTTGTTCCGGGATCGCTCCCGGCATGCAGCCGTCAGGCCGCGTGGGTTTCCTTGGCCTGGCGGGCGGCCTTGGCCTGTTCCGGGTCGTAGGCCGCGCCGGACCAGAGCATCTCGTAGGCGATCTCCTCGTTCCCGTTCTCGCACAGTTCCAGGACCTGCTGGAACAGGGGCTGGAAGGTCTCGCTCTGATGCGACGCCTCGTGTTCCTCGAAGCTGTTCCAGAAAGTAATGATCAGCGCTTCCTTGTCCTTCATCGGGCTCTCGACCGCCTGACCGATCGTCGAGCCCTCGTTGGAGACCGCGCCGGAGTTCAGGGCGACAAAGCCGCCGACAAAGCCGGTATCCGAATGGTAGGTCTTCACGTTCTCGCAGAGGACCGCGACACGCTCCTGCAGGTCGTCGATGGTGTACTCCGGCTTCAGGATCACGCGGTTGATGGTGACCACGCCGTCGGCCGGGAAGTTGTTGATCAGCTGGCTCATGACGTCCTCCTTTTGCAGGGGAAGGGTGCCCGTGGGCACGGGATAGTCATTCAGTTAGTAAGCAACTTCTAATCGAAGTTCCCGAGTACCGTACTCAGGAATACCCGGGTTCGCCAGAATGCCCCAAAAACCGGAGGGTCCGGTCCCGCGCGGGTGCGTAAGCAGGGCTTGCGTTGGCGGCGCGCGTTGGTTAGCTTATATTCCAACGAATATTGGAATGTGTGCGGTGTCCGGACGCGAACTCAAAGATCTCCTGTACGAGCAGGTGGCCCGCATTGCCCGCGCGGCCGCCAGTCCCAAGCGGTTGGAGCTGATCGAGATCCTCGTGCAGGGGGAGAAGAGCGTCGAACAACTGGCGTCGGACGCGGAGATCAGTGTGAAGCTGGCCAGTGCCCACCTGAAGGAGCTGCGCCTTGCGCGGCTGGTGGAGGCCCGGCGCGAAGGCCGGTACATGTTCTACCGCCTGGTCGATCGGCATGTCGCCGATTTCTGGGTGATGCTGCGAACACTGGCCGAAGAACGGCTGCTGGAGCTGCAGGCCGCCACTCGAGAGATCGCCGAGGGTGCGGGCGATCTGGCCCCCATGGCGGGCGAACAGCTACTCGAGCGGGCGCGGCGCGGCGAGGTGATCGTGCTCGACGTACGTCCGGGCATGGAATACGCCAGCGCCCATCTTCCCTATGCCCGATCCATCCCCGTCAGCGAATTGCGCGACCGGCTGGGCGAATTGCCGACTGACCGCCCCGTGGTGGCGTACTGCCGAGGACCGTACTGCCTGATGGCGAGCGAGGCCGTCCAGATCCTGGGTCGGCACGGCATCCGGGCCAGCCGGCTCGAGGACGGCATCGCGGAGTGGCGCTACCACGGTCTGCCCGTGAGCGCCGATGAGGACAACCGACAAAAAGAACGCGACCGGTGAACGGTCCAGGAGGAGTGTCATGTTTTTTCATCAATTGCCCACCCGGGAGTCGTCGCTGTCCTACCTGTTCGGCTGTGGATCGCTGGGCAAGGCCATCGCGGTGGATGTCGTGGACGGGGACCAGGAATGGTTCCTGGAGCGGGCCGCCGAGGCGGGTGTTGCCATCACGCATGTGATCGACACGCATGTGCATGCCGATCACTATTCCGGTGGCCGTGACCTGGCCCGACGTGCCGGGGCGGAGTATTGCCTGCATGCGTCGGATCGTTCGGTGGTGGAGTTCGACTTCCATGCGCTGGAGGATGGCGATCGGCTCGAGGTCGGCAACGTCGAGGTCGAGGTGATCCATACCCCCGGTCACACGGAGGACAGCCTGTGTCTTCTGGTGACCGACAAACGCCGCGGGGACCAGCCCTGGTTCGTTCTTACGGGCGATACGCTGTTCATCGGCAGTGTTGGACGCCCCGATCTGGCCGGGCGGGAGCGCGAGATGGCGGGACGGTTGTTCGACAGCCTTCACGAGCGCCTCCTGGGCCTTCCGGACGAACTGGAGATCTATCCCGGTCACTATGCCGGCAGTGCCTGCGGCGCGGGGCTGTCCGGGAAGCCGTCGTCGACGCTCGGGTTCGAAAAGCGCTTCAACCCGGGGCTTGCGATCGGTGAGCGGGAGGCGTTCGTCGATTTTCTGACCCAGAACATCCCCCCGCGCCCGGTGGGAATGGATGCCTACGTCGCGGCGAATATCGCCTCCTGATCCGAGAGCAGAGGGACTCTTCATGACGGACCATCACAAGGCCGCGGAGGCCTACGCCCATCTGACGCACGGGATTCGGGAGAACCTCGGGCAGTTCGGTCAGCAGTTGATCCAGGTCTTCTTCGTTGGTCTGACCATCGGGATGATGCGCACGGTCGTGCCGGCGCTGGCGGAGAGCGAGTTCGGTGTGGCCGAGGGCTCGTTCATGCTGCTGACCGCGTTCGTGGTCGCCTTCGGGGTCGTGAAGGGGGCGCTCAACTTCGTTGCCGGGCGCCTGTCCGAGCGGCTGGGGCGCAAGACGGTCCTGATGCTGGGCTGGGTGGCGGCCATCCCGATCCCCTTCATGATCCTTTACGCACCGTCCTGGAGCTGGATCGTCGCGGCGACCGTCCTGCTGGGCGTGAACCAGGGGCTGGCGTGGTCGATGACGCAGACCGCCAAGATGGATATCACCCGCGCCGACGAGCGCGGTTTCACCATGGGCATGAACGAGTTCTCCGGGTATGTCGGGGTTGCCGTGGCGGGGATCGTGACCGGCTATATGGCGGCCGCGTTCGGGCCACGCTGGGGCCTGCTGATCTTCGGCCTGGTGGTGATCGCCCTGGCGATCGTGATGACCGCCGTGTTCGTGCGCGAGACCCTCGACTGGGCAAAGGCCGAGGGTGCCCGGCATGCGGCCGGTCAGTCCACCGGCCCGGTGCCGCGTTACCCGACGAATATCCCCGACACGCCGACGACCTGGCAGGTGTTCACCCTGATGTCCTGGCGTGACCGGCGCATGGCGGCGTTCAGCCAGGCCGGGCTGGTGGAGAAGTTCGTGGATGCGCTGGTCTGGGTGTTCTACCCGGTGTTCCTATATCAGCAGGGGCTCAGTCTGGCGGCGATCGGCTGGGTCGTCGGGATCTACGGCTTCGTCTGGGGCGGTTCGCAGTTCCTTACCGGGCGTCTGTCCGATCACGTGGGGCGACGCCAGCCGATCATCTGGGGGATGTGGATCTGTGGCGGCGGGGTCGCCCTGACCCTGCTCGGCGAGGGCGTACTGTGGTGGTCCTTCGCGGCGGCGGTGACCGGGTTCGGCATGGCGCTGCTGTACCCGAACCTCAGTGCGGCGGTGGCGGACATTGCGCACCCGAACTGGCGCGGCTCGGCCATCGGTACCTACCGCTTCTGGCGCGATCTCGGCTACGGCGTTGGGGCCCTGGGCCTGGGCATCGTGGCCCACCTGGGCGGCTCGGTGATCTGGGGCTTCTGGTTCGTGGTGATCGCGATGTTTGCATCCGGTGCGCTGGTCTGGTGGTGGGGTGACGAGACGCATCCGCGCCTGAACCCCCGCGACGAGTAGTCCCCGCGTCGCGATTCGCCCGGCACAGCGTTACCAGCGGGCCTTGTCCCACATCTCGGGGTTCGCCCAGAACCGGGCGTTCAGCCAGTCGGGAGTGAGCTTGTAGTCGTACAGGCTGGTGCGATAGACCGCGTGATCCGGCGCGGCGGTCTCGGCTTCGGGGTCGCGCCGGAATCCGAGCGCCAGGAAGTCGTTCAGGTCCCAGCGTTGGTCGTCCAGCCGATGCAGAATCAGCACCTCGTCGGCCCAGCGGTCGCGCAGGCCGCCCAGCAGTTGTTGTCCGGTGGTCACATCCAGCGCGCTGAGGGTGTCCGGGAGCAGGACCAGCGGCACTCGTGGCTCGGGCGGATGCTCGAGAAACGCTGCCACCGTTTCCTGCTCCACATCCGGTGGACTGTCCGTGGTCTCAGGGGCGGCGACCAGCAGGAGGGTGCGCCCCTCGCGCAGGCGTCGCGGCAGGTTGCGGCGCAGGACGTCGATGTCGATCAAGGGCTACCTCCCCGGCGTTCCGTGGCGTGTCGGCCCCGTCCCGGGGCCGTGTTCGTTATACTCTAAAGCACTCTCACTTCTACCGCGGACCCGTCAGAAGGAACCCTCTCCATGTCCAAGGAACTGCTGACCGAATTCCTCTCCAAGCACCCGATCTCGGCGTCCCTGACGCCGGCCGAGGTCGAAGTCCTGCTCGAGTACCTGGAAGTGGTGGAGACCCATCACAAGCAGGTGATCGCGGACATCGGCGAGGTCGGGGAGTCGCTGTTCTTCGTGGTCAGCGGGACCGCTGCGCTGTACCACGACGACGGCAGCCAGGAGATCGAGGTCGGCCGCATGCAGACCGGCGAACTGGCCGGGTCCATGTCGTTCTTCGACCGCGTGCCGCGCGGCGTGCGCATGCGTGCCCTGAGCGACAATACCCGCCTGTTGCGCCTGTCGCGCTCCATGTACGACCGCCTGCGTGTCGAGCAGCCGTACATCGCGGTGAACCTGCTCGAGTTTGCCATCATCAGCCTGGATCACCTGATCCGCCGGGTCTCCGAGGACGTGGCCACCTACGCCCACTATCTCTACTCCCCGGGCAAGAAGTAACCCCGGTCGCGGGCGGAGACTCTCGTGCTCGCCACCCTGCAGACGATCGCCGAGCACCTGCTGCTGCCGCCCGGGCTGGGCATCACGCTGACCCTTGTGGGCGTGGCCTTGTGGCGCGCCGACTGGCGGGGCGGGCGGGCGCTGCTCGCCCTGGGCCTGCTGGCGCTGGTGCTGCCGAGCCTGAACATCGTGGCCCAGCCGCTGGCCCACAGCATCGAGCGTGACCTGCGCGACGGCGTGATCGCGGTGGGCCGGGCCGATGCCATCGTGGTGCTGGGGGGTGGCCGCTGGCCCGGGCGCGCCGAGGACGGCGGGCGTGACGCCTTGAATCCGCAGACCCACGAGCGCCTGCGACATGCGGCGCGGCTGCACCGCGATACCGGGTTGCCGATCCTGGTCTCCGGCGGGCGTCCGGGTGCCTTGCCGGGCCGGCGCTCCGAGGCCGAGCTGATGGCGGCGAGCCTGCAGGGCGATCTGGGGGTGCCGGTGCGCTGGCTGGAGAACACCTCGCGCAACACCTGCGAGAACGCCTCCCACACCCGCCAGCGACTCCAGAACAGTGATGTGCAGCGGGTACTGGTGGTGACCCAGGCGCTGCATCTGCCGCGTGCACTGGCCTGCTTCGAGCGCGCGGGACTGGCCGCCGACCCGGCCCCGGCCGGCTTTCGCGGCCCGACCGGCGACCCGATGCGGGTCGAGGACTTCCTGCCGCGACTGGACGCCCTGGAGACCTCCCGCTTCGCCCTGCGCGAGTGGGTGGCGCGTCTGGCGCGCCCGCTGCGCGATCGCCTGCCGGAGCGGGGCGACCCGGCCTGATGCACGCGCGGCGCGGTGCACCGGGCGCAGTGGCCGCGGCGGCCGGGCTGGTGCTTTTCCTGCTGGCGGGGTCGGTGACGGCCGCCGAATCCCCATCGGCTGCCGGCGGTGTCCAGCTCGACCTGCAGATCGAATCCCTGCTGCGCGAGGATCTCGATGCCCGCGGCCTGAGTACGCGGGTGCAATGGACGCGCGAAGGCCTGTCGCTGGAAATCCGCGCGGAACGCGTCGAGCTTCCCGCCCCGATCGGGACCCTGCGACGACTGCGGGTGGAATGTGGCGACCTGCGGCTCGGCCGTACCGAGGTCCGCTGCGAGGCCGCCCGACTCTGGGGGGATGCCGGGGATCTGGACCTGCGCGGCGCGCGGGTGCGCCTGGTCTGGGGCCGCGAGAGCGGTCAGCTGACCCTGGCGGGCGCCTGGCCGGGCTGGTTCGGGGCCAGCGGGGATGTTCGTGTGCACCGCGACCCGGCGCGCGGCTGGGATGTGCGGGCCGATCTCGACGGCATTGATCTGGCGGCGCTGGCCGCCTCCCCGCGCCTGCCGATGGAGCTGCCCGTGCACCTTGGCCAGGGCCGGGCGGATGTCGCGCTGCGCTGGCGTGAACGCGGCCGTTCGGAAGGCACCCTGCGGGTCCATGACCTCGCCTTCAGCGATGACCTCGGGCTGCAGGCGGGCGAGGAGCTGGATGCGCGACTGTGGGTCGCGGGGGACGCGAACGGCTGGGATGTGGAGGCGGCCGTGACGGCAGGCGTGGTGTTCGTGGATCCCTGGTTCGTGGATCTCGACGCCGAGGGGCCGGTCGTGCTGGAGGCCCGTGGCCTGGTGGCGGACGCCGACAACGGCTCGGCGCGCACGGATTTGCTCTCGCTGGACTATGGGGCGGCGGCGGCCCTGCAGGGGCAGGACCTGGCGTTCGCGCCCGGGCGCGGGCTGGAGGGCCGGGTCCAGGCGGAGATCGCGGCGCTGGGGGTGATCTACGACACCCTGCTGTCGCCCTGGCTGGTGGGGACCCCGCTGGGCGAGCTGGATGTCGCGGGTCACCTGGCAGGCGAGATCGAACTGCAGGATTCCATGCCGCGTTACATGCGTGCGGAGTGGTCCGGGGTGGAGGCGCAGGATCGCCGGGGACGCTTCGGTCTCAGTGGGGCGCGGGGTGGACTCGACTGGTCGGACACGGTGCCGGGCGGTCCGGGGCGCATCGAAGTGGATGCCGCCCATCTCTACGGGCTCCCGTTCGATGCCTTCAGCGCGCAGGTGCGGGCGCGGCCACAGGGACTGGAGTTACTGGAGGCGACCGAGATCCCGATCCTCGATGGTGGGCTGCGGGTCGGGGCCTTCAGTCTGCAGCAGACGGAGACCGGGCCGGATGTGCAGTTTCAGGGCGGCATCCGGGCCATCAGCCTGGAGCCGTTGACCGAGGTGCTGGGATGGCCCCGGTTCTCCGGGCAGGTGGCGGGAATGATCCCGCGCGTCCGCCTGGAGGATGGCGACCTGAACGTGGACGGGCGGTTGCTGGTGCAGGTGTTTGACGGCGAGGTGGTGTTGCGCGATGTCTATATCCACGATCTGTTCGGCTACGCCCCGGAGCTGGGGCTGTCGACGCAGATTCAGCGCCTGGACCTGGAACTGGTCACCCGTGCCTTCGATTTCGGGCGTATCCAGGGCCGTCTGTCGGGCCACGTGAACGACCTGGTGATGGTGGACTGGTCGCCGGTGCATATGGATCTGGAGCTGATGACGCCGATGGACGCGCCGGGGCGGCGGCGCATCAGCCAGCGCGCGGTGGAAAACATCACCGAGCTGGGCGGCGGGATCCAGGCGGCGGCGTCGTCGATCTTTCTGCGCTTCTTCGAGAACTTCAGCTATCGCCGCCTGGGTTTCCGTTGCAAGCTGCGCGGGGACGTATGCACCGCCTCTGGCGTCGCCGATCGCCCCGATGACGGGTTCGTACTGGTCCAGGGTGGCGGGCTGCCGCAGATCCAGGTGATCGGGTACAACCGGCGGGTCGACTGGCCGGAGCTGATCAACCGCCTGGCCACGATCCAGGCGGGCGAGGGCCCGGTGGTGCAGTGAGGAACCCGGGAAACACGGATTCATGTACACGCTCGCGCTCGAGTCGCTTTTGCGTGCGAACAAGGCGCGGTGCGCAGCCGGAAGTGGCGCTACCGGCAAGCGCCGCAACGCAGGATTGGGGAACCTGGGGTACCAACGCGAGCGTGTACATCAATCCGTGTTTCCCTGGCGTTTGGTTGCCATTCAGGATGATGGTGTAGATTGGGCACATGCGGGACGGACCCGCTCGAACAAGGGATGACAGGCATGAAGGCTTTGTGGAGTGTTCCGGGACTGGCGCTGGTGTTTGCCCTGCTGGCCGGCTGCGTGACCATCAATATCTACTTCCCCACCGCCGCGGCGGAGGAGGCGGCGCGTGCCATCGTGCGCGACGCGCTGCAGGTGCCGGACAGCGAGGCCGCGCCGCAGTCCGAGTCCGGTGCGCAGCTTCCGGCCCAGCCGCGTCATGCCGGGGCCGCGACGGGCAGCACGCCGGTGCTGGCCTGGGTGCTGGAGCGTCTGGTCAGCCCGGCCGCGGCGCAGAGCCCGGACCTGCAGATCGAGACCCCGGCGATCAATCGCATCCGGGCCTCGATGCGTGAGCGGGCGCCGCAGCTGGCGCCGCATTTCCGCAGCGGGGCGATCGGGTTCGGCAACAACGGCGACGTGGTGATCCGTGACCTCTCCGAGGTGCCGCTGCGGGACCGCAGCACCGTACAGCGCCTGGTCAGCGAGGAGAACTCCGACCGCGATTCGCTCTACCGCGAGATCGCGCGCGCCAATGACCGCCCGGACTGGGAACGTCAGATCCGCGAGACCTTTGCCCGCGTCTGGGTGGAAGAGGCCCCGGCGGGCTACTGGTACCAGGACCGTAACGGCCAGTGGCGGCAGAAGTAGGGCCTGGTGACGGGGCCACATACCCACGGGAGTGATGCGTGGCGGGCGTAGCCTGGGCCGAACGCCTGGATGCCCGCCGGCGCCAGCTGGTCGAGCTGGTCCAGGACACGGACCTGTCGGCGCTGCCCTGGTGGAAGGCGGTCCCGCTGGGTGTCGTGCGGGGCCTGTTCGGCCTGGCCCGCGAGGTCTCCGAGGGCCAGCTGACGCTGCGGGCGATGAGCCTGGTCTACACCACCCTGCTGTCGATGGTGCCGCTGCTGGCGCTGTCGTTCTCGGTGCTCAAGGCCTTTGGTGCCCACAACGCGGTGGAGCCGTTCCTGCTGGGCGTGCTTGAACCGCTGGGCGAGCAGGGGGTGGAGATCGCCCACAACGTGCTCGACTTTGTCGACAACATGCGCGTGGGCGTGCTCGGCTTCGTCGGCCTGCTGTTCCTGGTGTATACCGTCATCGCGCTGGTGCAGAAGATCGAGCTGGCCTTCAACACCATCTGGCGGGTGGAGAACAGCCGCAGCCTGGCCCAGCGCTTTTCCAACTACCTGTCGGTGATCCTGATCGGTCCGGTGCTGGTGGTCTCGGCGCTGGGGCTGACCGCCACGGTGATGTCATCGGCCGCGATGCAGGCGATTGCCGGGGTCGAACCCTTCGGCATGCTGATTACCGAGATTTCGCGGCTGGTGCCGTACATCCTGATCATCTCCGCGTTCGCGTTCATCTACGTATTCGTGCCGAATACCCGGGTCAAGATCCTCCCGGCGCTGATCGGCGCGGTGGTGGCCGGTTTCCTGTGGCAGAGCGTGGGTTGGGTATTCGCCAACATGGTGGCGGGTTCAACGCGCTATGCGGCGATCTATTCCAGCTTCGCCATCATGATCATGCTGCTGATCTGGATCTACCTCGCCTGGCTGATCCTGCTGATCGGGGCCAATGTCGCCTTCTTCGTCCAGCACCCGGAGTACATGAACGTGCGCGGCATCCGCCTGCGCCTGTCCGGGGCGGCACGCGAACGCATGGGGCTGCACCTGATGCAGCAGGTTGGCCAGCGCTTCCACGACGGGCGCCCGGCACCCACCCTGGACGAGGTGGCCGCGACCCTGGCGGTGCCGGGCAATGCCCTGGGCGATGCGGCGCGCCGGCTGGAAGAAGCCGGTCTGCTGTTGAAGGCGGGAAGCGAGGGCCAGCATCTGGTACCGGCCCGCGACCTGGACGCGATCCGCGTGGACGAAATCCTGGATGCGCTGCGCGAGGACAGCGATGATCACGCCATTCGTCGTCTGCGCGGCAGCCTGAGTGTGGAGACGACGCTGAAAGAGGTGGATCAGGCGCGCGAGGAGCGCCTGAACGGGCGCACCCTGCGCGACCTGCTGGCGCGCCCCGATGCCAGCGCCGCGGCGGAGACCGCCTGACACCCGGCCACGCTGGGGCCAGGTTTGGGGTCAGGAACGGGCCGCCTCGGCGTCCAGCCGCTGCTGGGCCCGTTCCATCAGCTGGCCCGACACCCGGTCGACCAGCGACTGGGCCGCGCGCCGCACGGCCGCGTCGAGCAGCGGGTTCAGCTTGTACTCCAGTTCGAACTCCACGCGCGTGCGGTCCTCGCCCTCGGGGCTCAGGCGGTAGCTGCCCCGGTTCTGCACCCCGCGGATGGAGCGCCAGGCAAAGTGCTCCGGCGCGATCGCGGTGCAGACCTCGACATCGAAATCCATGCGCATCCCGGCGGCCCGAATGGTCCAGCGATAGCAGTCGTCACCCAGGCACTCGATATGCTCGACGTGGTCGCACAGGTCGACAAAGTTGGGCACGTGACTCAGCAACTCGAAGACCCGTTCCGGCTCGGCGCGCAGGGAAGTGGCGTGGGAGATGGTTCGCATGGCGCAGTCTTCTTGGCTAAAGGCTTTCCGTTTAAGAGCCTGGCCCCGGTCGGGGGTTCCCTGCAAGCCATGCGGGAACTACACGAGCGTGTACATTCACCGCTGTTTCCCGAGGGAAACACTGATTAATGTGCACGCACGCGCTCGAGTCGCTTTTGCGTGCGAACAAGGCGCGGTGACTGCCGTGCAGTCATTCTGCACAAGGGAGCCGCAACGCCGTTCCCGCGCCCGTTTTTGTCAACAACGGGCGGCCGAGCCCCTTCGTTCAATAGGTTGTGGGGTTGGCACCCCAGGTTCCCCGATCCTGCGTTGCGCCCCGAATCCATCAAAAACGGGCGGGTAGAACCACTACCCGCCGCACGACGCGCCTGGTCTCGAAGAACCTGGGGTGCCAACGCGAGTGTGTACATTGATCAGTGTTTCCCTAGGATAAGGGTCTTTTCCGGATAAACGGATCTCCGTATGAATCCAGCGTCCCAAGGGCCCGTGCCCGACTTCCTGCAACGTTTCGAGGCCGGTTCCACCGGCATCCTGTACTGGGAGCAGCTGGAGCGGCTGTGGACGCTGCTGCGCGACCGCGCCGATGGCGGCTGGTACGTCTACGCGGTAGGGGATACCGTGCCCGTGGAACCGGTCTCCGCAGAGGATTTCCGGCGTTTCATCGACGAGGTCGACACCCTGTTGCGGCAGGATCACGACGAGGACTACTGCGGGATCGTCTACGTCGATGACCGCGAGGCGCCGGAATTCGTGAAGATCTTCGACCCCAACAACCTCGGCTCCAGCTGCGGCTCCTCGGGGCTGCGGGTGCTGCCGGGCTGGGTGCTGTCGCGCGTGCCGCCGGTGGACCTGCAGGCGGCGATGCCGCCGACCGGCAGCCGCCGGCGCTGGTGGCAGCGCCTGTTCGGCGGGGCGAAATGAGTACCGCCGGTACACAGGGGAGACGGGGCGATGGCTGATTCCTGGTGGCAGCGCCTGCGCGAACAGACGCGCGTGCTGATCGCGCTGGGCATCCTGCTGCTGGTGATCCTCTGGATCGCCTCGGGGATGTTCGGGCGCGAGGCCGACGAGGCGCCGCGGGCGGCCGAGCCGCAGCCGATGGCGGTGGCCGTGACCGCGCTGGAGGCGGAGCCGGTGGAGCGTCTGCTGGTGCTGCAGGGGCGGGTGGAGCCGGATCTGCGCGTGATGGTGCGCGCCGAGACCGCCGGGCAGGTGGCCGAGTGGGAGGTGGCCCGCGGGGCGCGCGTGGCCGCCGATGCGCCCCTGGCGCGGCTGCGCATGGACGACCGCGAGGCGCGCCGGCGCCAGGCGATCGCCCGGCTGCGCGGCGCCGAGAGCGAATTCGAGGCCGCCCAGCGGTTGCACGATCAGGGCCATGTGTCGCGCACCCAGCTGGAGGCCCGCGAGGCCGAGCGCGAGGCCGCCCGCGCGGAGCTGGAGGCGATCGAGCTGGATATCCGCAACACGCGCATCATCGCGCCGGTGGCCGGGGTGGTGAATCAGCGTCTGGCGGAACGGGGCGACTTCGTGGCCCGTGGCGACCCGGTAGCGGAGATCGTGGACAACGACCCGCTACTGGCGGTGGTGCACGTGCCGCAGCACCAGATCGGGCGGGTGGAGTCGGGCCAGGCGGCGCGTATTCGCTTCCTGGACGGGCGTCGCGCCGAGGGCGAGGTGCGGTTCGTTTCGCGGGTCGCCGAGTCTGGCACCCAGACCTTCCGTGTGGAGGTCGAGGTCCCGAATGCCGACGAGGCGCTGCCCTCGGGGATCAGCGCCGGGGTCGAGATCCCGACCGAGACGGTCGCGGCGCACAAGCTGTCGCCGGCCTGGATGGGGCTGGACGACAGCGGCCGGGTCGGGGTGAAGACGGTGGATGACGACGACCGGGTGGTCTTCCACGCGGTCGAGGTGATCCGTGCCGCCACCGACGGCGTCTGGGTCACCGGGCTGCCGGAGCGCGCGCGGGTGATCACCATCGGCCACGGCTTCGTGACCCCGGGCGAGACCGTGCGGCCCCGGCCCATGGAGGCATCGACGGGCGCGGCCGGGCCGGAACCGGTGGGCGAGGCCCTGCGGTGAAAGCCCTGATCGCCTGGGCGGTGGAGCACGCCCGGACGGTGCTGCTGTTCCTGCTACTGATCCTGGTGCTGGGCGCGACCGCCTACCAGGTGGTGCCCAAGGAGGCGGCCCCCGAGATCGACATCCCCATCTTCTTCGTGTCCGTGCCCTATCCGGGGGTCAGTCCGGAGGATGCCGAGCGCCTGATGCTGCGCCCGCTGGAGCGCGAATCGCAGACCCTGCCCGGGGTGGACGAGATGCAGTCCTGGGCCGGCGAGGGCTTTGCCCTGGTGCGGCTGGACTTCGAGCCCGGCTGGGACAACCGCCGGGCCCTGTCGGACCTGCGCGAGGAGGTCGACCAGGTGCGCCCGGAACTGCCCGCCGGGGCCGAGGACCCGAGCGTCTCCGAGGTCGACCTGTCGCTGTTCCCGGTGCTCACGCTGAACCTGTCCGGGCCGCTGGACGAGCGCACGCTGGTGCGTCTGGCGCGCGACCTGCGCGACCGCGTGGAGGCGATCCCCGGGGTGCTGGAGGCGGATGTCGGCGGCGATCGCGAGGAGCAGATGGAGGTGCTGGTCGATCCGCTGGTGCTGGAGACCTTCGAGCTGTCGTTCGACGAGCTGACCCGGGCGATCGAACGCAACAACCGTCTGGTTGCGGCCGGGGCGCTGGATACCGGCGCCGGGCGCATCCCGCTGCGGGTGCCGGGCACCATCGATGACGTCGACGACGTGCTGGATACCGCGATCCGGGTGGAGGGCGACGCGGTGGTGCGGGTGCGCGATGTCGCCGAGGTCCGCCAGAGCTATCTGGACCCGGAGGGCTTCACCCGCATCGACGGCCAGCCCTCGGTGTCGCTGGAGATCCGCAAGGCCTCGGAGGCCAACATCCTGGAGGTGGTGGCGGCAGCGCGCGCGACCATCGAGGCGGCGCGGGCCGACTGGCCGGAGACGGTCGAGGTCACCTACCTGCAGGACATGGCGCGTGATGTCGACGACCTGCTGGGCGATCTCGAGAACAGCGTGATCGCCGCGGTGCTGATCGTGGCGCTGGTGATCCTGGCGATGATGGGCGCGCGCGCGGCCCTGCTGGTGGGGGTGGCCATCCCCGGGGCCTTCCTCGGCGGCATCCTGGCGATCTATCTGATGGGCTTCACGCTCAATGTGGTGGTGCTGTTCGGGCTGATTCTGGTGGTCGGCATGCTGGTGGATGGCGCGGTCGTGGTGGTGGAGCTGGCCGATCGCTACGTGGCCGAGGGTATGCCGCGGCGGGAGGCCTTCCGCGCCGCGGCCCAGCGCATGTCCTGGCCGATCACCACCGCGATCGGGACCACGCTGGCGGTGTTCGCGCCGATGCTGCTGTGGCCCGGCATGGTCGGTGAGTTCATCGTCTACCTGCCGGCCACGGTGATTGTGACCCTGATCGCCTCGCTGGCGATGGCGTTGGTATTTATTCCGGCGCTGGGGTCGGTGATCGGCCAGAGCCACCCGATCAACGCGGCCCAGACGCGCTACGTGCGCGCGGCCGAGGATGGTCGCTATGACGAACTGCAGGGCCTGACCCGCGCCTACATCCGCCTGCTGCAGCCGCTGGTGCGTCGCCCCGGCTGGACGCTCGCGGGCACGCTGGCGCTGGTCGCCGCCGCCTATGCGCTGTATGCCCAGCAGGGGCGCGGGGTGGAGTTCTTCCCGCAGGTGGAGCCCGACTTCGTGCAGGTGCAGGTACAGGCGCGCGGCGACCTGTCGGTGTGGGAGGCGGACGCCCTGGTGAGACAGGTGGAGGGGCGCCTGCAGGGGGTGCCGCAGATCCAGCATGTCTATGCGCGGACCATCGGTACCCAGCTCGGGCGGCTGCAGGGCGACTACCCGGAAGACCTGGTCGGCCTGATCCAGCTGGAACTGATCTCCTGGCGCGAGCGCCCGCCGGCGGCCGCGATCATCGAGGACCTGCGCGAGCGTACCGCCGACCTGCCGGGCATCCGCCTGCAGTTTCGCGCCCAGGAACGCGGGCCGCGCGAGGGCCGGCCGATCGTGGTCGAGGCCTCCAGCCGCCAGGCTGACCGCATCGCGCCGGTGATCCGCGAGATCCGCAGTGCGATGGACGAGCTGGGCGGCTTCGAGGACGTGACCGACGACCTGCCACTGCCCGGGGTGGAGCTGGAGGTGCGCTTCGATCGTGAGCAGGCGGCGCGCTTCGGCGCGGACGTGCCGCTGCTGGGCGAGGGGGTGCAGCTGCTGACCCGCGGCATCCAGCTCGGCAGCTACCGCCCGGACTACAGCGACGAGGAGGTGGATATCCGCCTGCGCCTGCCGGCGGAGCAGCGCCACCTGCAGCAACTGGCCACCCTGAACCTGCCCGGCGCGACCGGGCTGGTGCCGCTGGCGCATTTCGCGGAACTGGTGCCGGTACCGGCCACCGGTCTGATCAAGCGCCGCGACGGCGATCGCGCCTACAGCCTCGAGGCGGATGCGGCCAGTGGCTACCTGGTGGACGAGCGCCAGCGCGCGCTGGAGGCGCGCATCGCCGGCATGGACCTGGACCCGGAGGTGCAGCTGCGGTTTCGCGGCCAGGCCGAGGAGCAGGCCGAGGCGGCGCGCTTCCTGCTCGCGGCCTTTGCGCTGTCGCTGTTCCTGATGCTCGCGATGATGGTTACCCAGTTCAACCGGTTCTCGCAGGCGCTGCTGGTGATGTCGGCGATCGTGTTCTCCACCGCCGGGGTGCTACTGGCCCTGCTGCTGCGCGGGGAGCCATTCGGCATCGTGATGAGCGGGATCGGGGTGCTGGCGCTGGCCGGGATCGTGGTGAACAACAACATCGTGCTGATCGACACCTACAACGAGCAGCGCGGGCGCGGGCTGGATGCCCTGGAGGCGGCCCTGCGCGCGGCGGCCCAGCGCATGCGGCCGGTGCTGCTGACCGCGATCACCACCATCCTCGGCCTGATGCCGATGGTGCTGGCCTGGACCGTGGACTTCGCCGGAAGGGATTTCTACGTCGGGGCGCCGGTGACCGGCTTCTGGGTGCAGCTCGCGACCGCGATCGCCGGGGGGCTGTTCATTGCCACGCCGCTGACGTTGCTGTTCACCCCCGCGATGCTGGTGCTGCTGGATCGGCTGGGACTGGACCGGCAGCCGGCGCCGGCCGAACAGTCGGCTACCGGCTCGCCAGGCGCTTGAGGCACTCGAGGTAGGCGTTCTCGTCCGGTGCGCTGTTGCTGCGCTGGGCCTCCCACAGGGTCTGGCCGAGGCATTCCATCATGCGGTGCTCGGCGTCCATCACGCCAAACCGGGCGCACAGGCCCTGGTGCAGTTCGCGGATGCCCGCGGGCCGGTCGGTCCGCGCCTGGTCGCGCAGGCTCAGGTGCATCGCCATGTGCAGGAACGGATTGGAGGTGCCCAGCTCGGGCGGGAACTCGCCGGTCAGCGCGGTCTCGCGGTCCTTCAGGTATTCGTGGTACTCGGGGTGTTCCGAGATCACGTCCACCAGTTGCTGCTCCAGGTCGGTGACTGGCTCGCCGGCCTGCGCCTTCTGCCAGGCGTCGACGAACTGGGTACGGATCTGGTCGCGGTTGCCGTACATGCGGGTTGTCCTCGGAGTTGGGGGTGTCAGGCGCCCGCGGGCGGCGGGGTCTTGGCCTTGTATTCGCACAGGTCGGCGATCGGGCAGCGCCAGCACTCCGGCTTGCGCGCCTTGCAGACGTAGCGGCCGTGCAGGATCAGCCAGTGATGGGCGTCCTGCAAGTAGGCCTTCGGGGTCAGGCGCATCAGGCGCTTCTCCACCTCGAGCACGGTCTTGCCCCTGGCCAGCCCGGTACGGTTGGCGACCCGGAAGATATGGGTATCCACCGCGATGGTGGGGACGCCGAAGGCGGTGTTGAGGATGACGTTGGCGGTCTTGCGGCCCACACCCGGCAGGGCCTCCAGCGATTTGCGGTCGCGTGGAACCTCGCCGCCGTGCTGGTCGACCAGGATGCGGCCGGTCTTGATCACGTTCTCGGCCTTGGCGTTATACAGGCCGATGGTCTTGATGTGTTCCTTCAGCCCGTCGAGACCCAGTTCGAGGATGGCCTCGGGGGTGTTGGCGACGGGGTAGAGGCGGCGGGTGGCCTTGTTGACGCCGACATCCGTGGCCTGGGCCGACAGAATGACCGCGATCAGGAGTTCGAAGGGGGTGTCGTACTCGAGCTCGGTGGTCGGCTCGGGATTCGCCGCCTTCAGGCGCTCGAAGATGGCTTCTCGCTTTGCGGCGTTCATGGATGCGGAGGCTCCAAACAAACCGGCCCCGCTTCGCGGGGCCGGCAACTCGCGTAGTGGCGTTGCTCAGACGTGGCGGAACATGCCGACATCCGGCGCGGCGTCGCGCGGGTTGGATTCGGCTTCCTTCTCCAGATCCTTGATCAGCTTGGCGTGCTTCTCTTCCAGATCATGCATCGCCTTTTCGTCCAGCTTCGGGAAGATGACGTCGCGGATGAACGAACCCAGTTCGTCCAGGCAGCTCGGCCAGTACTTGTCGTTCAGGTGGAACGAGTGGTGGGCGTGGGTGCCCATCGGGTAGCTGTCGAACTTGCGGATCATGGTGTAGGACAGGTCGCTGTCCTTCTCGACGAAGTCCTTGGCCCAGTCGTACCACCACTTGTAGTACTTCTCCTGCAGGTCGTCGTTGAACCCGTGGTTCTCGAAAAAGGCGGCGATCGTGCCGCGCGGGGCGAGGCCGTAGCGCGTGCCGCGCTTGCCAGCAAACGGGAAATGTCCAGCCATGCCAATCTCCTGGGACGTTTGAGTGTCCGGGGCGCGCGGCCCCGGTAGAACGGATTCGTGGCGCCGGAAGTTTACCGGCTGACGGCCAGGAATCAAGGCCGGTTCGGTTCAGGCGTTGTCGGGCGCGGCTTCGGAATCGGTGGCGCTCTCGTCGCGGCTGGCGGTCGGCTCCGGCTCGAACTGGCTGTCGATCCAGTTCTTCGCGGCGATCAGCAGGCCCATGGCCATGAAGGCGCCCGGGGGCAGCAGGGCCAGCAGGAAGCCGTGCTCGGAGGGATAGAGCTGCAGGGTCATTCCGTGCCCCCACTCGCCGAACAGCAGGTGGGCATTGGCCATCAGCGTGCCCTGGCCAAGGACCTCGCGCAGCGCACCCAGGGCGATCAGCACGCCGGTGAAGCCCAGGCCCATCATCAGGCCGTCCAGGGCGGCGCGCGGCACCGAGTTGCGCGAGGCGAAGGCCTCGGCGCGACCGATGATGGCGCAGTTGGTGACGATCAGCGGGATAAAGATCCCGAGGATCAGGTACAGCCCGTGGAACCAGGCATTCATCGCCAGCTCGATCGCGGTGACGATGGAGGCGATGATCAGCACGTACACGGGGATGCGGATCTCCGGGCGCGCGTGATTGCGGATCAGCGAGACCAGCACATTGGACAGCAGCAGGGTCAGGGTGGTCGCGATGCCGAGGCCGATCGCGTTGACCATGGTGCCGGAGATCGCCAGCAGGGGGCACAGCCCCAGCAGCTGCACCAGCCCGGGGTTGTTGTGCCACAGGCCGTCGCGAATGATGTCGGTCAGGGTCGGGTTCATCGGCTTGCCTCGTCGTCCCCGTGGTCCTCGGGCTGCGGGAGCGGTTCCGCCATGGAGCGGGCGTCGTCGGGCCGGGTCGCCAGCAGCTCCTCGCGGTGTTCGTCGAAGTATTGCAGCGTGCGATAAACGGCGCGAACCACCGAACGCGGGGTGATGGTGGCGCCGGTGAACTGGTCGAACACGCCGCCGTCCTTGCGCACGTGCCAGTCCTCGGCCGGGGGGTTCCCCAGCGAGCGGCCGTCGAAGTCGTGGATCCAGTCGGAGCGCTCGGCCTCGATGGCGTCTCCCAGACCCGGGGTTTCGCGATGCGCGGAGACGCGCACCCCCTGGAGCTCGCCGTCGCGATCCACGCCGATCAGCAGGTGGATGTCGCCACTGTAGCCATCGCGCGCGATCGCGGAAAACACGATGCCGACCACTTCGTCATCGGCATCGCGGGCGAACCAGGCCGGCAGGTGGTCACCGCCCAGGAGGTCATGGCCGAGATCGATGGTGTCGTGCACGGGGTCGTTCCGGTAATCCAGGTCGCCGGTCAGCTCCGCGATGCGGTTGCGGTTGACCGCCATGCGGTTCTCCTCGATGCGGGCCTCGGTCGTGCCCTGGACGAGGGCGACGATCCCCGCCCCGGCGGCCGCAAAGCCGGCGAGCAGGGCGGTGGCCAGCAGGATGTCGCGGGGCTTCAGGTCAAGCATGCCCGTCCCCCGGCGGCGGTCCGCGGCGCGAGCGCCCGAAGATGCGCGGCCGCGTGAGGTGGTCCAGGGTCGGGGCGACCATGTTCATCAGCAGCACGGCGAAGGCGACCGCATCCGGGTAGCCGCCCCAGGTGCGGATAATGAAGATCAGCACGCCGATGCCGGCGCCGTAGAGGATGCGACCCAGCGGCGTGGTGGAGGCGGAGACCGGATCGGTGGCGATGAAGAAGGCGCCGATGATGACCGCGCCACTGAAGACGTGGAACGCCGGCGAGGCAAAGGAGTCCGGGTCCAGCATCCAGAAGAAGCCGGCCGGGATGGCCACGCCCAGGATCACCGCCAGCGGGATATGCCAGTGGATGATGCGCCGGAACAGCAGGTACAGGCCGCCGAGCAGGAAGAAATTGCCGATCCACTCCCAGCTGGTCTCGCTGAAGCTGCCGAACAGCGGGCTCGCGGTGACCTCGCTGACGGTACGCCCGGCTCCCAGGCCCTCGCGCATTGCGTCCAGGGGCGTGGCGCGGGTGATCGTGTCCCACTCGAGTGCGGCCGGGAGGCTGCCAGTGAGCACGGTCTGCAGCGTCTGGCCCAGGCCCAGCGACAGGTCGGAGAGGGTGTCCGGCGCGGGCCACAGGGCCATCTCCCGCGGGAACGAGACCAGCACGACCACGTAGCCGACCATCGCGGGGTTGAACGGGTTGTAGCCGAGCCCGCCATACAGGTGCTTGGCCACCACGATCGCGAAGGCGATACCGATCAGGGTGACCCAGATCGGCGTCAGCGGCGGTACGGCAAGGGCGAACAGCCAGCCGGTCACGATGGCCGAGTTGTCGCTCAGGGTGGCCATGACCGGGCGCTTGCGGGCCGCCACGATCGCAGCCTCGAAGGCCACGGCGAACAGCACCGCCAGGACCACGTTGACCAGGACGCCCCAGCCGAAGAACCAGGCCATGGCCAGGGTGCCGGGTACCAGGGCCATCTGGACCTGCTGCATGACCCCGCCCACCGAGTGGGCCGGGATCATGTGCGGCGAGGATTCGGTGCGAAAGCGCATCAGCGGCTGCCCGAGTCCGTGGAATCGCGCGGGCCGGATTCGCTGGATGTGCCGGCCTCCGCGGTGCCGGCGTTGTCCTGTCCGTCCCCCGGGGTCTCGGCGGGTTGTGCGGCCTTGGCGGCCTTGCGCGCGCGGGCGCGTTCCAGCGCGGCCTGGATGGCGGCCTGCTTGTCGTCGTCGGCGCCTTCCTCGCCCTCTTTCTTCTTTACCGCCGCCTTCTTCCTGGCCATGCGCTCGGCCTTCTCGCGTTCCTCGCGCTCGATGCGCTCCTGGCGGAACTCATAGCGTTCGCGGGCGATGTCGGACTTCTGCCGTTCCTTCTCGCGCGCCCAGATCTCGTTCTTGGCGTAGCGGTAGTACTGCACCAGCGGGATGTTGCTGGGGCAGACATGCGCGCAGCAGCCGCACTCGATGCAGTCGAACAGGCCGTAGTCCTGGATCGCGTCGAAGTCCTTGGCCTTGGCCTGCCAGTAGAGCTGCTGCGGCAGCAACTGGGCGGGGCAGGCGGCCGCACACTCGCCGCAGCGGATGCAGGGCATCACCGGCCCCGGGGGCGGGGTGTCCTGGGGGCGAGTGGCGAGCAGGCAGTTGGTGCCCTTGATCACGGGTATGGCGTCGTCGTGGACCGCGAAACCCATCATCGGGCCGCCCATCACCAGGCGATCCACCCCATCGGCGTAACCGCCGGTCGCGGCGATGACGTCGGCGAACGGGGTCCCCAGCAGGGCCTCGACATTGCGCGGGTGCCGCACGCCCGGCCCGGTAACGGTGACGATGCGCGACAGCAGGGGGCGCCCCTGGATGATCGCGTCGCAGACCGCCTTGAAGGTGCCGGGATTGTTGCAGACCATCCCGATATCGGCCGGAAGACCGCCGCTGGGGACCTCCTGGCCGGTCAGCACCTTGATCAGCTGGCGTTCGCCGCCGGTGGGGTAGAGGGAGGGGACCGAGACCAGCTGGATCAGCTCGCGCAGTTCGCCCGGCAGGTTTTCGGTGAGGGCCCGCATCGCCTCGGGCATGTTGTCTTCCACCGCGAACAGCACCCGTTCGACGTCCAGCAGGTGGGCGACGATGCGAATGCCCTCGAACACCGCCTCCGGGGCGGTGCGCAGCAGCATGTCATCGGCGCTGATGTAGGGCTCGCACTCGGCCCCGTTCACGATCAATGTATGGATGCGCTGACCGGCGCGCGGGTTGAGCTTGACCGCGGTGGGAAAGGCGGCCCCGCCCAGCCCGACGATGCCGGCGTCGCGGATGCGCTGGCGCAGCTTGCGCGGCTCGCGGGTATCCCAGTCCAGCCAGGGTTCCATGCGGGTGTCGCCCCAGGCGTCGCGCCCGTCGGTCTGGATGACCACACAGGGGGCGTCCAGACCGGAGGGATGGGGCACCGCGTGCGGGGCGATCTCGATCACCTCCCCGGAACTGGGGGCGTGCACGTGGGCGGCGATATATCCCTTGGACTGGCCGATGCGCTGACCCTTGGTCACGTAGTCGCCGACCGCCACGCAGGGCTCCGCGGCCTCGCCGATGTGCTGGCCCAGCGGGACGATCAGCTGCGGAGGCACGCCCATCACCAGCACCGGATCGCGGGTGCTGGCTTCGGTCTCGTCGGCCAGTTTCAGGCCCCCGTGGAAGCGATGCAGCTGCATAAGCGTATTCTAACGGTTTGCGGACATCCGACTCAGTCGGAAGCCCCCGAACCGTCCGCGATGGCGTGGATGGGCCGCTTGATGGGCTGCTCGATGGGCGAGGGTTCCGGTTCCGACCAGCGCCATTCGGTGATGTCGGTGCCGACCGGAACCATGGTGATGCAGTCGACCGGACAGGGCTCGATGCACAGCTCGCATCCGGTGCATTCCTCCTCGATCACGGTGTGCATCTGCTTGGCGGCCCCGAGGATGGCATCCACCGGGCAGGCCTGAATGCACAGGGTGCAGCCGATGCAGATGTTCTCGTCGATGATCGCGACGGCCTTCTCCTGCTCTTCTTCCTCCAGCGGGGTGGGCTCGCGGTCGAGCAGGTCGGCCAGGGCCTGGACCGTGGCCTGACCGCCGGGCGGGCAGCGGTTGATGTCCGCCTCGCCGGCGGCGATGGCCTCGGCATACGGCCGGCAGCCGGGGTAGGAGCACTGGCCGCACTGGGTCTGCGGCAGCAGGGCGTCGATCTGGTCCACCACCGGGTCGGCCTCGACCCGGAAGCGCTGCGCGGCGAACCCCAGGATCAGCCCGAATGCAGCGGCCAGGCCGCCGATCGCGAGGATGGCGTAGAGCACGCTCACAGCCGCACCAGCCCGGAAAAGCCCATGAACGCCAGCGACATCAGCCCGGCGGTGACCATGGCGATGGCGCTACCGCGGAACATCACCGGCACATCGGCCACGGCGATGCGCTCGCGGATCGCGGAGAACAGGATCAGCACCAGCGAAAAACCGACCGCGGCGCCGAAACCGTACAGGGCCGACTCGACAAAATTGTGTGCCTCCTGGACGTTGAGCAGGGCCACGCCCAGCACCGCGCAGTTGGTGGTGATCAGCGGCAGGAAGATCCCCAGCACGTTGTAGAGCAGGGGCGAGGTCTTGCGCACCACCAGCTCGGTGAACTGCACCACCGCCGCGATTACCAGGATGAAGGCGATGGTGCGCAGGTATTCCAGCCCGAGCGGGGTCAGCAGGTATTCATTGATCACGTAGGAACTGACGGCGGACAACGTCAGGACGAAGGTCGTGGCCAGGCCCATGCCGGTGGCCGTCTCGACCTTGCGCGAGACCCCCATGAACGGGCACAGGCCCAGAAACTTCACCAGTACGAAGTTGTTCACGAGGATCGTACTGATGAGGATCAGGACGTATTCCACGAAAAATCCGAGTCGTCAGGTCAACAACACAGTATCGGCGACGGGCGGTGCCCGCTCAACCCTTCCCGCGGCGGGGCGATTGCTCTTTCCCGGCGCGAAACCTAGGGAGACGCTGATTGAATCGCACGTCCGCGCTCGAGTCGCTTTTGCGTGCGAACAAGGCGCGGTGACTGCCGTGCAGTCATTCTGCACAAAGGAGCCGCAACGCCGTTCCCGCGCCCGTTGTTGATCAAAAAAACGGGCGGCCGAGCCCCTGCTTTCAATAGCTTGTGGGGTTGGTGCCCCCTGTTCCCCGATCCTGCGTTGCGCCGCTTGCGGGTAGAACCACTACCCGCTACACGACGCGCCTTGTCTCGGGAAACAGGGGGCACCAACGCGGACGTGCGATTCAATCAGCATCTCCCTAGTCCGGCGCGTGGCCGAGGCCGGGAATGTCGAGTCAGATTAGTGCCCGTCGGCGGTGTCGGAGATGAGCGAGGTCAAGGGCCGCACCGGATGGTCGTCCTCGGCCTGGGGGTCCGCGGCCGGGCGAGCGGTCAGCAGCCAGGCCTGGTGGGCGGCGTCCAGCTCGTCACGGCGGGTGGACAGCACCAGCACGGTCTCCGGCGTCAGGCCGATCTCCTCCGCGAGACGACGGTAGCTGCCGGCATCGCGGCGGCCACCGATGCGGGTGTCGAACAGTCCGGTCAGGTGTTGTTCGACCTCCGGGTGCGGGCCGTGGCGCAGCCAGTCGCGCTGTACCGGTGCCGGGGTCGCGCCGAAGCTGTACAGGGCCACTCCGCTGCGGTGCAGCCGGTCCAGCGTCGCGGCGGTTTCCCGGGAGAGTTGTGGCTGCAGGGCCCCGGCCTCCAGCGCATCGGCCCAGACCATCCCCTGGAGCTGGCGCACCGGCGTGATGTCCTGCCCGCCCCGGATCCACGCGCGGATCTGGGACAGCAGCCCGTCCACGTCCAGCTCGCGCCCGGAGTAGGCGAGGATGTCCGTCAGCGTCCGCTGGACCGCGGTGGACTCGGCGTGACGCTCGAGGAAGTCCGGCAGCGCCTCGAGGGCGTGCGGTTCCAGCGTATCGCGCAGCACGCCGGACGGGGCGAGGACCCCCTCGAAGGCCAGGATGACGGCTTGGGGGGCGGGGTGAGCGGAGGTCGGGGTCATAGGGGTAGCTGGCGGGCCAGCGTTTCGCATTCGAACATGAACTCGAAGGCCTCGGTGCGCTGCATGGCCCGTTCCACCGTCTCGCCCCAGGTGTAGAGCCCGTGACCACCGATCAGGTAACCGGCAAGTGCCGGGTCGCGGTCCATGGCGGCGTCGACCCGGGCGGCCAGCTGCTGCATGTCCGGCTCGTTGGCGAACACCGGGATGCGGATGCCGCGCGCGGGGTGTTCGCAGCCGGGGAGTTCGCGCAGGGCCTCGTAGTCGCGCAGCAGCAGTGAGCCCGTGACCTGCCGCGACAGCACGGTACCCTGCACGCTGTGCGTATGCAGGACGGCGCCGAGCTGCGCGTCGCGGCGGTACATGATGATGTGCAGGAAGGTCTCGGGGCCGGGTTCGCCGCTGCCGGTGACCCGATGCCCTTCGAGATCCACCACCATGAAGTCGTGGGCGTCCAGCAGGTCCTTGCTGCGCCCCGGGGCGGTAATCACGATATGCCGGTCGTCCAGACGCGCGGAGAAGTGCCCGGTGCGCGCGGGGAGCCAGCCGCGGTCCGCGAGTTCGCGTCCGGCTTCGGCCAGCAGGCGAACCTGCGCTTTGAATTCGGGGCTTTGTTCCATGCGTCCGGGTGTCGACAAAAGAGCGGCAGCTTACGCGAGGCTCGGGTGCAAATCCATGGGCCGCGCGCGTTCCATGCCGTTCTCGTCGGTTGCGGTGGGCATCACTTGACGCGCATGCCGGGGCGGGCCCCGTCATCCGGGTTCAGGATGTAGAGCTCCGACCCACCCGGGCCGGCGGCCAGCACCATGCCCTCGGAGACGCCGAAGCGCATCTTGCGCGGGGCCAGGTTGGCGACCATCACGGTATACCGGCCGATCAGGTCCTCCGGGGCGTAGGCGGACTTGATGCCGGCGAATACCTGGCGCGTCTCGGAACCGATATCCAGGGTGAGTTTCAGGAGTTTGTCGGCGCCGTCCACGTGCTCGGCATTGGCGATGCGGGCGATACGCAGATCGACCCGGGCAAAGGTATCGAAGTCGATGGTCTCGGCAATCGGGTCCACGTTCGCCTCCGTGGCCTGTTCAGGGGCCGCGTTGTCGGGGCTGGCGGTCTCGCGGGCGGCCAGAGTGGCCTTCGAGGCCTCCAGCAGCTTTTCGATGGTCTCCGGCTCGATGCGCGTCATCAGCGGCTTGAACTTCTGGATGGAACGTCCGATCAGGGGTTCGCGGTTCGCCCAGCGGGTGTCGTCCAGGTTCAGGAACGCGGCGGCGTCGGCCGCCAGCTTCGGCAGCACCGGGGCGAGATAGACAATCAGGATGCGGAACAGGTCCAGCCCCTGGGTGTTGATGGCCTGCACCTCGGCCTCGCGACCTTCCTGCTTGGCCAGCACCCAGGGCTGGGCCTCGTCGATGTACTGGTTGGCCTGATCCGCCAGCGCCATGATGCGGCGCATCGCCTGGGCGAACTCGCGCCGCTCGAATGCCGCCGCGATCGCCTCGCCCTCGGCGACGAAGGCGTCGTGCAGGTCCGGGCGCGGGAGTTCCGCGGCCAGCTGGCCGTCGAAGCGCTTGTGGATGAAGCCGGCGCAGCGGCTGGCGATGTTGACCACCTTGCCGACCAGGTCCGAGTTCACGCGCTGCACGAAGTCGTCCAGGTTCAGATCCAGGTCGTCGACCCCGTCCCCCAGTTTGGCGGCCAGGTAGTAGCGCAGCGATTCGGGGTTCAGGTGGTCCAGGTAGTCGCGGGCGCGGATGAAGGTGCCGCGCGACTTGGACATCTTCTGGCCGTTGACCGTCAGAAAGCCGTGGCAGAAGACCGCCGACGGGGTGCGAAAGCCCGCGCCATGCAGCATGGCCGGCCAGAACAGGGTGTGGAAGTAGGCGATGTCCTTGCCGATGAAGTGGTACAGCTCGGCGTCGGAGTCCGCGCCCCACCAGGCGTTGAAGTCCAGGCCCTGCTGCTCGGCGAAGGCGCGAAAGCTCGCCATGTAGCCGATCGGGGCGTCCAGCCACACGTAGAAGTACTTGCCCGGCGCGTCGGGGATCTCGAAGCCGAAGTAGGGCTTGTCACGGGAGATGTCCCAGTCGCTCAGGCCGGTCTCGAACCATTCGTCCAGCTTGTTGCGGATCGCGTCCTGCAGACGGCCGGAGCGGGTCCAGTCGCGCAGGAAGGCCTCGAAGTCGCCCAGCTTGAAGAAGTAGTGCTCCGAGGCGCGGGACTCCGGGCGCGCGCCGCTGATGGCCGATACCGCGTCTTTCAGGTCCATCGGGCTGTAGGTCGCGCCGCAGGCCTCGCAGGAGTCGCCGTACTGCTCCTGCGCGCCGCATTTGGGGCAGGTGCCCTTGATGAAGCGATCCGGCAGGAACATCCCGGCCTCGGGGTCATAGGCCTGGTCGATGGTGCGGGTCTCGATGTGCCCGGCGTCGCGCAGGGCCTTGTAGATCTGGCCGGCCAGCTCGCGGTTCTCGTCGGAGTGCGTCGAGTGGTAGTGATCAAAGCCGATCAGGAATTCGCTGAAGTCGGCCTCGTGTTCCTGGCGCACCCGCGCGATCAGTTCCTCGGGTTCGATGCCCTCGGCACGGGCCTTGAGCATGATCGGCGTGCCGTGGGCGTCGTCCGCGCACACGTAGATCACCTCGTGGCCCCGCGCACGCTGGTACCGCACCCAGATGTCGGTCTGGATGTATTCCACCAGGTGCCCGAGATGGATCGGGCCGTTGGCGTAGGGCAGGGCGCTGGTGACGAGGATCTTGCGCGGGGTTTCGGTCATTGCTTGGCTCGTGATGGGCGGCGCCGGGCCGCGGGTGCAGGGGCGCTATTGTCGGGTGTGTCCGGCGGCTTGTCGAGGCGCAGCGCGGGCTGGGCCCGCTTGTCCACAGAAGCTGTGGATAAGTCTGTGGGAAACCCGGTGGAATCGGTCGCTACCCCTTGCCACACAAGGGCGCATGACAAATTGGTTAAAAATCGACCAACCCAAAAGAAATCAAATAAAACAGCAAGTTGAGCAACTATTGTGCAGCGGTTTGGACGTTTGTGCGGCTATCTAGGCCTGTCTTCCCCGTATGCGCCATGTTTGTGCATAAAACCGTTGCGAAAGGCTTGACACCCGGCCGGATGAGCATGTTTGGGCCCCGGGAAAGGACTGGCACTGCGTGTTGCCATTGGCGTGCCGTACCGGTGCCAGTAGAATCGCGCGGTCACCCTTCAATTGCTGGATGGAACGAACACCATGGCCGAACTCTCGCGCGAGCAGATCGAAAACGCCCTGAAGACTGTTCAGGACAAGTACCTGGAGCAGGATTTGGTGGCCGCCGGCGCGGTCAAGGACACTCAGGTGGAGGGCGCGCGCGCCTCCATTGCCATCGAGATGGGCTACTCCTCGAACGGCTATCACGACGAGCTCCGCGCAGCCATCCAGGGGGCGCTGGCCGGTGTCGCCGGGCTGGAATCCTCGGAAGTGACCATCAACACCAAGGTCACGACGCACGCGGTGCAAAAGAGTCTCAAGCCGATGGCGGGGATCAAGAACATCATCGCCGTGGCCTCCGGCAAGGGCGGGGTGGGCAAATCCACCACCGCAGTGAATCTGGCGCTTGGCCTGGCGGCCGAGGGCGCGCAGGTCGGCATCCTGGATGCGGACATCTACGGCCCCAGCCAGCCGCGCATGCTGGGCATCAAGGGCAACCCGGAGTCCAAGGACGGCAAGAGCATGGAGCCGCTGGAGCGCCACGGCGTACAGGCGATGTCCATCGGCTTCCTGATCGAGGAGGACACGCCGATGATCTGGCGTGGCCCGATGGTGACCCAGGCGCTGGAGCAGCTCCTGAACGAGACTAACTGGAAGGATCTGGACTACCTGATCATCGACCTGCCGCCGGGCACCGGCGACATCCAGCTGACGCTGTCGCAGAAGATTCCGGTGTCCGGCGCGGTGATCGTGACCACGCCGCAGGACATCGCGCTGCTGGACGCCCGCAAGGGCCTGCGCATGTTCGAGAAGGTCGAGGTGCCGGTGCTGGGCATCATCGAGAATATGAGCATCCACATCTGCTCGAAGTGCGGCAACGAAGAGTACATCTTCGGCCAGGGCGGGGCGGAGAACATGGCCGAGGAGTACGGCGTGGATATGCTGGGCGCCCTGCCGCTGGACATCCGCATCCGCGAACAGGCGGATGGCGGCGAGCCCACCGTGATCGCCGACCCGGATGGGCGCATTACCGAGATCTATCGCGAGATCGCGCGGCGCACCGGCGCCAAGCTGGCGGAGCAGTCCAAGGACTACAGCAGCAAGTTCCCCAATATCGTGATTCAGAACAACTGATCCGGCGAACCGCCGACCAGGGACAGGGCCAATGAGCATCAAGTCGGACCGCTGGATCCGGGAGATGGCCGAGACGCAGGGCATGATCGAGCCCTTCGAGCCCGGCCAGATCCGCTACCGCGACGAGGAGCGGATCGTGTCCTACGGCACCTCCAGCTACGGCTACGACGTGCGCTGTTCGGATCATTTCAAGATCTTCACCAACATCAATTCCAGCATCGTCGATCCCAAGGGCTTCGACGAGGGCAGCTTCGTGGATGTGCAGTCGGATGTCTGCATCATCCCGCCCAACTCCTTTGCCCTGGCGCACACGGTGGAGTACTTCCGTATCCCGCGCGATGTGCTGACCATCTGCCTGGGCAAGTCCACCTATGCCCGCTGCGGCATCATCGTGAACGTGACCCCGCTGGAGCCCGAGTGGGAGGGCCACGTGACGCTGGAGTTCTCCAACACCACGCCGTTGCCGGCCAAGATCTACGCCAACGAGGGTGTGGCGCAGATGCTGTTTCTGCAGTCCGACGAGGTCTGCGAGACGTCCTACAAGGATCGCGGCGGCAAGTACCAGGGGCAGCGCGGCGTCACCCTGCCGCGGACCTGACACCCACCAAATCCCCCGGAGGACCGCCATGCGCATCGTGATCGCGCTGGGCGGCAACGCCCTGTTGCAACGTGGCGAGACCCCCTCGGCCGAGGCCCAGCAGCGCAACGCGCAACAGGCCGCCGAGGCGATCGCCGCCGTGGCGCGCGAGCACGAGGTGGTCGTCACCCACGGGAACGGGCCGCAGGTTGGCTTGCTGGCCAATCAGGCGGAGTGCGATCGCATCGCCTGGCCGCTGGACGTTGTCGGCGCCGAGAGCCACGGCATGATCGGCTACATCCTGGCGCGCGAGCTGCACAACGCACTGGGGCATGACCGGGTGGCGAGCCTGCTGACGCAGACCGAGGTCGACCCCAACGATCCGGCCTTTGGCCATCCGGAGAAATTCATCGGCCCCACCTGGGATGAAGCCCGTGCTCGTGCGCTGGCCGACGAGCGCGGTTGGGATATCGCGCCCGACGGCGAGGGTTGGCGGCGCGTGGTAGCCTCGCCCGAGCCGCAGCGCCTGCTGGGCATGGAGGCGGTACGCTCCCTGGTGGATAGTGGCGCTGTCGCGATCTGCGCCGGTGGCGGGGGTGTGCCAGTCGTGCGCGACGCGGCCGGGCGCCTGCAGGGCATCGAGGCTGTGGTCGACAAGGACCTGACGGCCGCCCGTCTGGCCGCGCATGTCGAGGCCGACTGGCTGCTGATGCTGACCGATGTCGACGGCGTCTATATGGACTGGGGTACGCCGGACGCTCGGCGCTTGAAGGCCCTGCTGGTCACGGCCGTGGAGCCGGCGGCCTACCCCGCGGGTTCCATGGGCCCGAAGATGGAGGCGGCGCGGCGCGCGGCGCAAGGCGGCATCCGGGTCGGGATCGGTGCGCTGGGGCATGCCGCTGATATCCTGGACGGCCAGGCCGGGACCCGCATCCTGCCGGTCGGGACCGTCTGACAGCGAATCCGCAGCCAGGCGGGTCTCAAGGGCGTGTGCCAGGCCCGTGATCTTCACGCCGGCGCTTGCGCGACGGGCCGTGGGCTTGCACGCTTTGACCTGAAAACACCCGAGAGCGATAGCGATGCGAGAGATTCAGCGAGCGACCCCCCTGGTGATCGGACTGACCGCCGTGGGCCTGCTGGCCCTGGGCTGTGGCAACGGCGCGCCGGAGGAGGAGTCGGTGGGTGCACCCCAGAGTCTGGGGGAGGGGGGACTAACCCCTCAGGATATGTCCAGTGACGAGGCCCGGCGTCCGCAGCAGTCCGGCATGCCGGCCGCGGACGTGAAGCGCACCACGGACTGACGGACCCGCGGGGCCGCCGGTCCGTGCGTGCCCCTTGCCCTCACCACATCAGGTCATCGGGGACGACGTAATCCTTGTAGGGGTCGTCCGGGTCGGGCTCGGACGACGCATCATCCTCGGCCGGAATCACCAGCGGCCATTCCGGATCGCGCTCGCGGATGCGGTTCGCTGTCTCCCGCGGGATGACCCGGAAGCCCTTCTCCGGTCGGATATCCAGCCCCGCAATCGCGGCGCGCCCGTCGGCGAGGCGCTTTTGCAGATCCGCTGTCACCGGTAGGTGACGGATCTGCCCCCCCTGCTGAAAGTGATAGTCCAGCGCGGCATCGCCCGCGGGGATCGGCGCCAAGTGGGTGCTGACCAGTTCGCGGATCTGCGCGTGGCGGGCGCGGCGTTCGGCACGCTCCTGCTGTTCGCGGTTCTTCTGCCGCGAGCGTTCGGCCTGCTCGGCCTTGCGCGCCTCGGCCACGCCGGGCTCGGGGCCGGTCTTGCGGTCCTTCTTCTTTTTCGCGTTGCCCTTTTGCGCCTGATGCTTTTGCGCCTTGGCCTTGCGAACCTGTTTTTCGTCCACCAGCCCCGTCTTCAGGAGCTGGGTGCGCAGATCGTCGGACATGAATCCTGCCGTGTAGGGTCTGTATGCCGGGGAGGATAGCCGGAACCGCCAGCGCATGCAGCCGGCATGCCGCTACGTACGTCCCTGCGTGGACACGCTATTGAGAACACCCATCCGGAGTGTGTGGCGCGTCGCGGATCTCGGCCTCCGGCAATGCGGGGAACAGCGTGTGCAGTCGGCGCCGGTGGTTCACGGCGTGGGACCGGCTATCCGGCGTCGAGAGCTGGCGGGCCTGCGCGAGCAGTTGCAGGCCCGCCAGGCGCTCGCTCTGGAGTTCGAGCGCGAGTACCGCGCGGTAGAGCGTGTCGCGCTCGGGGGTGTGCAACTGGCGGCGCAGGGCGCGGATGCGTCCGGTGGCTGAGGTCTGCCAGCGGCGGGCGGTTTGCGCGAGCCGTTGCCACTGAGAGGTCGTCAGCGGTCGGGGGTACCACAGGGCGAACAGCGCCAGCATCACATCCACCCCGAAGTGCTCCTGCCAGCGCAGCAGGCGCGCGCGTGCATCGGGGTCGGCCCAGAGGGTTCCGGCGAAGCGCCAGAAGGCCTCGAAGTCCGTCGACGGCTCCTCCGGGGTGCCTCCGGATTCAGGCACTGCTCGCGGCGGAGGAGGTGAACGTAACCCCGGCGGTGTTCCGCAGACTCTCGGGCTCCAGGATCTCGAGGTCGCGGGTGTGCAGGCTGATTACGCCCTGGTTGCGCAGCTGGGTGAACAGTCGGCTGATGGTCTCCTGGGTCAGGCCCAGGTGGTTGGCGATGTCGGCGCGCGACATCGGCAGGTAGAACCGCTCGGGGGACAGGCCGCGAGTGCGCTGGCGTTCCGACAGCCCCACGAGGAATGTCGCCAGGCGCTGCTCGGCCGTGCGCTGGGCAAGCAGCGCATGCAGGCTTTCGTCCTGCGCGAGCTCCTGGCTCATCACGCTCATCATGTGCTGGCGGAACGTGGGCAGGCGCCCGGCGAGGTCGTCGACATGCCCGTAGGGCACGGCACAGACGCTGGTGGATTCCAGGGCCACGGCACTCACCGGGTGCTTGCCCGAATGGATCGCGTCCAGTCCCAGGAGGTCGCCGGCCAGGGCAAAGCCCGTGATCTGTTCAGTGCCGTCATCGGAGATCAGCACCGTCTTCAGCGCCCCCGTGCGGACCGCATACAGCGCGTCGAACTTGGTCCCCATGGTGAACAGGGCCGCGCCCTTGGCGATCGGCCGGCGCTGCTGGACGATCTCGTCGAGCTGCCAGAGCTCGTCCTGCGGCAGGCCGACCGGCAGGCAGAGCTGGCGCAGGGTGCAGTGCTGACAGGCTTGGGTGGGTCGTAGCGTCATGAGTGCAGGGTAGCCGTTTTTTCGGAATTGGGGAAAGGGATTTTCGGGGTCTGCCATCACGCTCGGGAATGCGCTACTGTCCCTGTGGAATGCAGGTGATTCGGGTCGGGGTTATTACGGGTCTCGAAGCGGCGCCGGCCGCCCACTTCACCGCGCGCGGCATCAGGCATGGACAACGCGAGATAACAATATTTAGACTCAGTTTACATTGGGTGGCGCGGCAACGGCCTGGAACCCACGCGTTGCGCACGGGCCGCCGAGACAAGGACAGGAGTCAAGATGATCGAGCGGTTACTCGAGCAATACATGCGCTACGGGACCTTTGTGCTGCGGCACCCGGATGGCCGCGAGCAGCGTTTCGGTAGCGGTACGCCGGAGATCACGATGCAGCTGCATGACCGGGCGGCGCTGCGCAAGATCGGTCGCGATCCGGGATTCCAGCTGGGCGAGACCTACATGAACGGCATGTGGTCGCCTGGCCCCGAGGGCCTGCAGGTGTTCCTGGATGTGGCTATGCGCAACTTCGCGCCGATGTTCCAGCAGCGTGTCAATCCGGCGGTGCGTATGCTCCGGGCGCTGATCGAGCAGGGCAACAAGGTGGCGCGCTGCTATCAGAACATCGCCCATCATTATGATGTAGACGAGTGGCTTTATCGCCAGTTCCTGGACGAGGGCATGTTCTACAGTTGTGCCTACTTCGAGCGGCCCGATATGACGCTGGAGGAAGCGCAGCAGGCCAAGTGCGCGATGCTGCGCAGGAAGCTGCGCCTGGAACCCGGCATGCGAGTCCTTGATATCGGTTGCGGCTGGGGCGGCCTGGCCTTCCATCTGGCCGAGCACGCGGACGTGCAGGTCGACGGCGTGACGCTGTCCCGGGAGCAGCTGCGGGTGGCCCGGGAGGAGGCCGGGCGACGCGGGCTGGAGGATCGGGTGCGGTTTCTCTACCAGGACTACCGCGAGCACGAGGACCAGTACGACCGGATTGTCAGCGTCGGCATGTTCGAGCATGTCGGCACACCCAACTACGGTACGTTCTTCCAGCGGGTACACGACCTCCTGACGCCCGACGGCATCGCCGTGCTGCATACCATCGGGCGGCAGGAGCCGCCGGGCACCTCCAACCCGTGGCTCAGCAAGTACATCTTTCCGGGCGGGTACACCCCGGCGCTGTCCGAGGTGATGAGTGCGCTGGAACCCACCCCGCTGTACACCACGGACATCGAGTTCTGGCGGCTGCACTATGCCGAGACACTGGCTGAGTGGTACCGCCGCTTCCAGAAGGTCCGGGCCGAGGCCGTGACGCGCTTTGACGAGCGCTTCTGCCGCATGTGGGAGTTCTATCTGGCCAGTTGCGAGGGGACCTTCCGCTGGTGGGGACAGGTGGTCTTCCACGTGCAGATGGCCAAGCAGCAGGACGCGGTGCCGCTGACGCGCGACTACCTCTACCGCGACGACGCTTCCGAGGTGGTCTCGATCCCGCCCGGCGAGGCCCAGGCACGGCGCAGCAACGCGGCCTGAGGGGTGGCCGAATGCGCCGGGAACGGCGCGAAAACGGGGTCCGGAGCGCGCGAACCGAACGTACTTTCCCTACACTAATGGGGACGTTGCGGCCATGCCGGCGGTGACCATCCATTCCGGAGCAGGGGCGCGTGTTCGGTCGCTTTCGTAAACGCAGGGAGGCACCGGGTCAGGAAGACCCGCAGGCCGTCGGGCCGTCGCAGGAGAACGTCCTGATCGAGGCGGCCGGCCGCAGCCGCATCACCGAGGTGGCGGCCACCGCGCGGCGCGTCCCCTGGTCGCTCAATTTCCTCCAGCTGCTGTGGGCGGCGGGACCGGTCACGTTCCTGGCCATGCAGGGCGGGTATTTTCTCGGTTTCGGGCATGCCGCCCCGGCACAGAACTTCATCTTCTTCGCCGTCTACACCCTGCTGTTCGGGGTGATCGGCCTGGTGGCGCGCTTTGTCGCCGATGCCACCCGCGGCAAACGCCAGGAACAGTCGCGCGACCAGCTGCGCAACACGATCGACCTGCTGCCGGACCTGCTGTTCGTGACCCGTGATCTGGCCATGAGCGAGCTCGCACCGGACATGCGCCGGCGCAAGGCGGCCGAGGTGCTGCTCCACGAGGTGGATATCTCGCCCGAGGGGGTGGCCGTCGCGGTGCGCGAGATGACCGGCGATACCAGCCTGGCGGCTGCCGCGGAGCAGATCGAGATCTATCGCCGCCTGGGCCTGCGCTCGCGCGTGGGCGATCTGGTGGGCGCGACCGAGGATTCGCGGCTCGCGGCCCTGGAGAAGCTGCACCACGAGGCCCCGGAGGTCGCCGACCTGCTGCGCGATCGGTTGCGCGGCGTGGCGCCGACCCAGGAGGATGGCGTGCGCCGGGTGGACCAGTTCCTGGACCGCCTGTTTTCCGCCGCCGATGCCGACGACCTGGCCCGGTGCACCCTCGACGATGTGCAGGCGATCTTCGTGCTCGCGTTCGAGCTCGTGAACGGGCGCCAGATCAAGCGCCTGAGCTTCGAATGGTCCGGTGGCTGGCAGCTCGGGGCCGCCCTGGACCGACTGGAATCCCAGGGCAACCGCTTTCGCGTGGCGCAGGCCGGGGTGGTCAGCCGCCTGCGCTCGCTCGGTATTCTGCTGTCCCAGAGCGATGCCTCGGGGCTGGATCCGCAGGCTCTGCGCGAGCCCGTAACCGACCTGGGGCGCCAGGTCCTGGAGGCACTGCGCACTCTGGAGGATCGGGAACCGGGGGAACATTCGCCGGACGGGCAGCTCCTGGGACTGGCACTGCGGCGGGTCGAGGACCTGCGCGAGGCGCGCGACCAGCTGATGCAGGCGCAGAGCCGTTACGCCAATGCGGTGGAGCGCTGGGAGGCCCTGCGCCGCGCCCAGGTGGAGAAGCGGGGCGAGAAGCGCTGGTTCAAGCGCAGTGTGCGCGGTATCCGGGTCAGCGAGGAGCTGATCGAGCTGACCGATGACCAGAAGCTGAAGCTGGCCAACGACTTCTGCAACTTCCTTAAGGAGTTGAAGATCCAGCGTGAGGGCGACCTGTTCTACTTCGGAGGGGCAGCGCTGGACGCCGAGACGGCCAAGCGCATCGGCATCCAGCTGGCCCTGATCCTGGAGCCGCTGGTGGACCTCACCAACCCGAGCATCCAGCGTGCGATCTACGCCAACCCGGCCGCGTATCTCGGGGGGCTGTATGTGGGCATGAGCGCGGATGCCAAGGCGGGTCTGGGCTCGGCCATGGTGCGCAAGGTCCGCCAGGATCTCGGGCGCATGGCCGAATGGCTGGCGATGCGCCTCACGCGTATCTATCACCTGCCTTTGAGCGATTCGATGCGCGATTTCCTGGTCGAGCAGTACGGCGCCAACCGCGAGCGCCTGGACATGCTGGCAACGCATGCCGGCGACGAGTCGCATCCCGTGGCACTGCGCGCCGAGCGGTCGCCCGAGTTTGACGCCATGCTGCAGGACAAGACCTGGGGCCTGCTGCTGAAGCGCGGGACCCGCTATCTCCACGCCGAGGAGCGGCGCCGCCGCTGATGATCCGTCGCGACGGGCCTGGTTCGACGGTTCCGGTTGTGCGAGATCGAATCTCCCCCGGCTGGTAATTTTGCGCCCAATTGTGTAGTGTTCGCCGCGTTCCCCGGTGCCCGGCCAGGCTCGACCTGGCGGGTTAAACGGGAAGTTCGGTGAGTCCGGGCAGGTCTCCGAGGCCTACGGACGAAACCGACGCTGCCCCCGCAACGGTGATCGAGCGAGGGACCGCCCGACGGTCCCTGATGGTCGCGGCCAGTGCCACTGAACATAAGGTTCGGGAAGGCGCCGCACCGGAACGCTCGTCAGCCCGGAGACCGGCCAGGGAATGATCGCGCGGCATGCGGCGGGCATGCGAGGCGGATGATCGGGCCTGGCCGCTAGCCGGTTGTGGCCGATCCCCCTCGTGTCTGTCTCCCCCTGTTCGCGCGATCCCGACGAATCAACGGCGTGCGGGCGGCTCGCCGGGAGACACAGACGACATGAAACGCACAGCACTTTCCACGGCCATCCTGCTGGCCACCAGTCCCGCTCTGGCGGATACGCCGGATACCAACGACGCGCAGACCCTGGAGACCGTCCAGGTCACCGCCTCTCGCATCGCGCAGACCGTCGACGAGACGCTCGCTTCGGTCACCATCATCGACCGCGAAGAGATCGAGCGCCTGCAGCCCCAGCAGTTCACCGATCTGCTGGAGGGCCGCGCGGGGGTCGAAACTTCCCAGAACAGCGCTTTCGGCAAGTCCACTTCCGTCTTCACGCGGGGGTCGAGCTCTGGGCACACCCTGTTGCTGGTCGATGGAGTTCGAATGGGTTCGGCGACGGGTGGCGGGGCAAGCTGGCAATTCCTGCCTCCGGAAGAGATCGAGCGGGTGGAGATCGTGCGCGGCCCGCGCACCAGCATCTATGGTTCGGACGCGATCGGCGGGGTCGTGCAAGTCTTTACCCGTGAGGGCCGCAAGGGCCCACCGAAGGTCAATGCCTTCGTCGGCGGTGGGAGCTTCAATACCTGGGAGACCGGGGTCGGTGTCGCCGGGGGTACCGATAATACGAACTACAGCTTTTCGGTCAGCCACTTTGATACCGACGGTATCAACGTCCAGGACGGTGTGGGCGATGAAGACCGCGATGGCTATGACAACACCTCACTTGCCACCAAGGTCTCGCACCGGCTCGATAATGGGGTCGAGGTTTTCGGTAGTGTGCTGTATTCCGAGGGTAGAACCGAAATCGACGGCTTCGAAGATGAAACCGATTTTCGGCATGCCGCCCTTCGTGCTGGCTTGCGAGTGCCTGTAACACCGCTTTGGGATACCGAAGTCAGTGTTAGTCACAGTCGCGATGAGAACGATAACTTTAGCGATGGCGTTTTTTCTTCCCGCTTCGACACTAAACGCAATGGTGTGGATTGGCGAAACGATCTCGAGATAACGGATCGTGTTTATTTGATTGCCGGGATCGATGCGTATGAAGACCGGGTGGATAGCACCAACGATTACGTTGAAGATTCGCGATACAACGTTGGCGCATACTCGGTGGTGCAGGTTGGCCTGGGCCGCCATGATCTCGAGGGAAGTTTGCGTTACGACGATAATGAACAGTTCGGCGACAAGGTGACGGGGCAGGTAGCCTGGGGTATGCAGGCTACCAACATCCTACGGCTGCGCGCGTCTTATGGAACGGCCTTCAATGCGCCTACGTTTAACCAACTGTATTGGCCGGGGGCGGGTGATCCAGAACTTCAAGCAGAAGAGTCCGAAACGGCTGAAATAGGCCTTCGCGCTAGCTTTGATCAAGGGTATCTGGATGCCTCGATTTTCCAATCGAGAGTGGAAAAAATGATTCCAGTTTGGCCGCCTGAAAACGTCGACGAAGCGAGGATTGCCGGGCTTGAGTTGGAGGGTGGATACGAACGTTATGATTGGATTTCGCGCGCTTCGTTGACCCTTCTGAATGCAGAGGATCGTGAAACAGGCAACGAGCTCCAACGGCGTTCACCCGTGACGGCCCGTGTGGATATCGATCGGAAGTTTCAGCGTTTCTCGCTGGGGGGCTCGGTGATTGCCAAGAGCCGCTCGTATAACGACGCCAATAATGACGAGCGTCTCTCCGGGTACGGTTTGCTGAACCTGCGCGCGAGCTATCAGATCCATCCGGAATGGCAGCTCCAAGCTTCGGTTCAGAACGTGTTCGACAAGGACTACGAGACGGCCCTTGGCTACAACCAGCCGGGGCGCGCCGCGTTCATGAAGCTCCGCTATCAGCAGAGGTGATCCATGGGTAATCGACTGTCGAAGATTGCGACCCGTACGGGTGATGAAGGCCGGACAGGCCTCGGGGATGGCTCGCGGGTGGACAAGGACTCGCATCGCGTCGAGGCGTTTGGTGACGTGGATGAGCTGAATAGTGTGGTGGGCCGGTTGCTGGTCCACGACCTGCCGGAGGAGGTGCGGCGCTCGCTCGCGCTGGTACAGCACGAGTTGTTTGATCTCGGAGCGGAACTGGCCGTGCCGGGGCATCAGGCCCTCCCGGAGGCTTCCGTGGAGCGTCTGGACGTGGAGCTGGAGTCCTTCAACGCGGATCTGCCCGCCCTGAAGGAGTTCATCCTTCCGGGTGGGGGTCCCGCTACGGCCGACTGTCACATTGCGCGTACCGTCTGCCGGCGTGCGGAACGGCGTCTGGTGGCGCTCAATCACCACGAGGCATTGCGTCCGGCGTCGCTGGCCTATGTCAACCGGTTGTCGGATCTCCTGTTCGTGCTCTGCCGTGTGCTGGCTCGTCACGAAAACGGTACCGAGGTCCTCTGGCAACCGGCGAACCAGCGCGGCTGACGGGTCTTCGTGGGGGCGCCGCGGTGGCGGCGTCCCATTCCCATTGCAACGGTCGAGGCGTGTCGAGTACACGCCTCGCGCCCTATTGCACCTGTTTATCGGGAAGTTTCCATGCGTTTTCGTTGCACGATCCTGAGCATCTTCGCGCTTTTTCTTTTCGGAATGGTACCGGCCCATGCGGGTCCGCTCGTGGTGGGTGTGGTCTCCGATCGCTCGGCGGCGGAGGTGGCCGCTGGCGCGCATCGCTTCCTGGAGGCTCATCCGCAGGCGGAGGTGATCCTGCGGACACCGAAGCAACTCGCGGACAAGTCGGACGAGGCGGTATCGGCGCTGTGGCGGGAGGCCGACGCCATACTCGTTGCGGCTGTTTTCGGGGACCAGGCCGCGCGCCTCGACCGTCTGTTGCGGGAGGCCCCGCCGCCCGAGGGGGCCCCGATTCTGGCCATTAACAGCGTGCGTCACCTGACGGCGCTGTCCCGGATCGGCGGCGAGGCCGTACTCGTGGGTCTCGATGACGAGAAGCGAACCGAACTGGCGGCCAACCCCGACCCGGGCGAAGACCCGCGCGTGCACCTGGCCCAACAGCGGGAGCGTTTCCCCGAACAGGCGGACTGGCTGACCGGGCGCGCGTTTTACCAGGGACGCACGCCGGAGAATATGGAGGGGCTGATGCGCTGGCTGGCCGCGCGTGGCGGGCACGAGATCGAGGTGCCGGAGCCGGATCCGCGCGAGACCGTCCGCTATTACCGGCATGGCAGCTCCAGCCCGAATCCGGACGCTCTCGAGCTGGACGACGGGCCCGCCGTGGCGTTGCTAGATCTGGATACCGGTGACCGGCCGGGCGACCGGGCGCTGCTTGACGCCGCCTGCAAGGCCCTGGAGGCCCGGGATATCCAGTGCTTCGCGGTACTCGCGCGCTGGGGCGGGGCCAGCCGCGAGGCGGTCGAGACGCTGGCCGAGGCGGCCGGGCCGGCGGATCTGGCGGGTATCGTCAGCCTGCAGGACTTCGTGGTCGGCGGGGGCGGCAACCGCGAGGCGGTGGCCGAGGCCTTCGGCGAGCTGGATGTCCCGGTGATCAAGGGCATCCGTCTGGCAGATGTGAGCGCGACCCAGTGGCGGCTGTCGCACGAGGGCATCCCCTGGGACAAGGTCCACTACCACGTGGCCATGCCGGAGTTGCAGGGCATGAGCCAGCCGATGGTGCTCGCGACCGCGGGCGCGCCGGAACAGGACGAACGCACCGGCGTGCGCCTGACCCTGACCGAGCCGGTCGACGAGCGGGTCGAGGCCCTGGCCGATCGGGTGGCGAGCTGGCAGCGGCTGCGCCGCCTGGACAACGCGGACAAGCGCGTGGCGGTGGTCTACTACAACCATCCGCCGGGTCGCCAGAACATCGGTGCGGACAAGCTGGATGTCCCCGAGTCGCTGCTGGAGATCCTGCAGCGCCTCGAGGCTGCCGGGTACGACCTGGGCGACGCGGTGCCGGAGGACGCCGAGACCCTGCTGGAGATGATCCAGGATCGGGCCGTGAACCTGCCGGAACAGGCGGACGCGCTGGACGCGATCGCCGGCCGGGTCGCCTCGCTGGATCGCGACCAGTATCAGGCGTATTTCGATAGCCTGCCGGAGCCCGTCCGGGCCGAACTGGTCGACGGCCCGATCGGCTATCTGCAGGCACGCCTGGAGGCCGCCAGGGCCGCCGACAAGGTCGAGATCGCGCAAGCTGGGCTGGAAAGCGGTGTCGGTGATCTGCGCCACATGCTCGAGAGTTATCCGCACGCGGCGCAGGAGCGTGCACTGGACCTGCTGGCCCAGTACGAGGAGGCCTGGGAGGCCACGCTGGCGGGGGAGGACGCGCACGCGACCACCGAGCAGTTGCGCAAGGCGCTGGTGCGCACGGGCATCCCCGGCCTGACCGGCTGGGGCGACCCGCCGGGCGAGGCGATGACCCGCGATGGCGAGATGCTGTTCCCGGGGATCGAGTTCGGCAACGTGTTCATCGGGCCGCAGCCGCCGCGCGGCTGGGAGGTCAGCGAGCGCCTGCTGCACGCGAATACCACGTTCCCGCCGACCCACCAGTATGTCGGCTTCTACCACTGGATCCGCGATCACTTCGAGGCGGACGCGCTGGTCTACGTCGGGCGTCATTCGACCCGCGAATTCCTGCCGCGCCGGCGCGCGGGGCTGGCGCCGGATGACTACCCCGAGATCCTCGGCGGCGCGTTGCCGATTATCTACCCCTACATCGTCGATGGCGTGGGCGAGGGCATCCAGGCCAAACGCCGGGCCATGGGCGTGATGATCAGTCACCTGACCCCGCCACTGGCGGCCACCGAGCTGTACGACAGTCTGCTGGAGCTGCGTCAGTTGGTGGAGACCTACGAGGCCGCCGCGCAGCCGGATGCCGCGACGCGCTCGCGGGCCGTCCAGACCCTGCGCGAACGTATCGAGGATCTCGGCCTGACCGAGACCATCGAGCGCGAGCTGGCCCGGGGCCATCATCACGACCACGGGCACCACCATGACGACCACGGGGATCACCACGACGGTCATCATGATGAACCCGATACCACCGGGCACGGCGAAGGTCACGCGGACGAACACGGTGACGAGCATCGTGACGCGGATCATCACCGCGAACATGGGGACGAAGCGCACGAGCACGCCCATGAGCATGACCACGACGACGAACATGCGGGCGAGGATCATGACGAGCACGCAACGACCGCGCTGGCGGAGATGGACGAGGAGTTGCTGGTCCACGAGATCGGCCACTACCTGACGGACATGCAGGAAGACCAGATGCCGCTGGGGCTCCACGTGTTCGGGCGTGACTGGAGCGACGAGGCCGTGGACACCATGCTCGAGTCGATGGCCGGCGATGATGCGATCGGCGACGACTGGGACGCGAAGCTGCGTGGATCCCCGGCCAGCGAGCGCGCACATCTGCTGGCGGCGCTGGAGGGACGCTTCGTGCCGCCCGGGCAAGGCAACGACCCGATCCGCACGCCGGAGGTATTGCCGACCGGGCGCAACTTCCATGCGCTGGCGGCGGATCTGGTGCCCACACGCATCGCCTGGGGCATTGGCCAGGAGCTGGCCGCGGATGCCCGCGAACACGGCGATCCCGAGGCGGATGGCAGCGAGGCGATCATCCTCTGGGCGTCGGATACCGTGCGCGACGAGGGCGTGATGATCGCCTTCGGCATGGACATGCTGGGCATTCGTCCGGCCTGGAACAGTCGCGGGATCGTCCAGGGCCTGGAGCGCATGGACCTCGACGAAGCCGGGCGCGATCGCCGTCGCGATGCCCTGTTCACCACCTCGGGTCTGTTCCGCGACCTCTACGAGGACCAGCTGGTGTGGCTGGATCGCGCCGCCCGCCTCGCGCTGGACGGATCGTCCGAGACCATTCTTGCCGAGTACCCCGAACTGGAAGAGGCACTGGATGCGGCCCTGGCCCCGCTGGGGCCGGACCTGCGCGATCCGGGCGCCGAGCCGCTGGCGCGCAACGACGTGGCCGCCCAGTGGGTGGAAGACACCCAGGCCCTGCGCGGCGCAGGCCTCAATGGCGTCGAAGCGGGTCAGCAGGCCGCGCTGCGTGTGTTTGGTACCGCCCCCGGGGCCTATGGGGCCGGGGTCAATCGTCTCGCGGACCGTTCCGGTGCCTGGGAGGATCGTGCCGAACTGGGCGCCGCCTATATGCGCCGCATGGGACATGCCTACGGGGCGGACGAATCCGGCGGCTCCGCGCACGAGGCCTTCGAGGCCCGGCTGGGCCAGGTCGGGCGCACCTACCTCGGGCGCGCCTCGCACCTCTACGGCCTGCTGGACAACGATGACGGTTTCGATTTCCAGGGCGGGCTCTCGACCGCGGTCGAGAACATCCGCGGCGAGGTGCCGGACAACCGCGTGCTGCAGCACGCCGATCCGGACGACCCGCGGGTGGAGACCCTCGGCCGCGCGCTGATGCGCGAGCTGCAGGGGCAGAACCTGAACCCGCAGTGGATCGAGCCGCTGATGGATCACGGCTACGCCGGGGCGCGCACGATGGCGCGGGACTTCGTCGACAACCTGTGGGGCTGGCAGGTGACGAATCCGGAGATCATCCGCTCCTGGGTCTGGGACGAGGTGCACGACGTGTATCTGCAGGATCGGCACGGACTGGGCGTGGACGAATTCCTCGCCGACGGCCACAACGTGCATGTGAAGACCCACCTGCAGGCCGTGCATCTGGTGGCCGCCAGTCGCGGGTTCTGGGAGGCCGATCCGGAGGTACTGGAGGCACTGTCCGAACGCTTTGCCGAACTGGTGGCGGAACACGGCCTGCCGGGCAGCGGGCACACGCGCCCGGATCACCCCATGCTGGACGAGGTGGCCGAGCGCCTGGAGGACCCCGAACTGCGCGAGGCCTTCGAGGCCGTGCGGGCGGCCGCAAAGATCGATCGGGCGGAGCCGGAAGCCGACCCCAGTCGTGTCACCGAGATCCAGCCGCTGGAAGACCCGGCGGCGCAAGAGATGCAGGAGATCCCCGAACCGGCCGAAGCCGAAGGCGGCCAGGAGGCCGGCGACGCGGCGGCGGGCATGCCCTGGCTCCCGTGGCTGGTCGCCGCTGCGCTGTTCCTGCTGCTGCTTGGCGGCATCGTTGCGGGCCGCCGCCGATAACGCTCGCTGGATCGGTTTGCTGTAGGAGCCTGCTTGCAGGCGAATGCTCCTGCCCGTGTCCGACTTTGGCAGGGGCTTCGCCTGCCAGCAGGCTCCTACGGGGCCGGTTTCATGAATGAACGAAGGGTAACGAGGTAAACGCGAATGCCGTTCTCGATCACGATGGAGCTGATGGATACCGTGGTGCGCTGGCTGCTGGAGCCGGTGATCATCGGCCTGCTGGTGCTGGTCGCGGTGGCCGTCTGGGAGCTTGGGCTCGCACTGGGCGAACGTTCCGGCGGAGTGCGCCGGCTGGAGGCCACCGGTGACGCCGAGCGCCTGGCCTACCGCGCACGACGCCGCATCGACCGCGCGGATCTGCTGGCACGCATCGGCCCGATGCTCGGGCTGATGGGGACGCTGATCCCGCTGGGTCCAGGGCTGGCCGCGATGGGTCGTGGGGAACTGGAAATCCTGGCCCAGGCCGTTACGGTGGCGTTCAACACCACGGTACTGGGGTTGCTGGTCGGCATCCTCGGCTTCCTGCTTGGACGCCTCCGGCGGCGCTGGTATGACGCCGCGATGGAGCGCCTGGAGGCGGCGGCATGAGGGTCCCGCACTACCGCGCCAGCCGCTTCGATGCCCCTGACGAAGAGCCGATGGGGCCATTGGCCAATCTGGCCGACATCATGCTCGTGTTCGCTGTCGGCCTGATGGTGGTGATGGCCGCCTCGGGGAGCGGACTGGAACCGGCCAGCGGCGGTGCCGAGATCGAACCTGGGCGCGAGATCCCGGACCCGCCCGAGGGCGCCGGCGAGGCCGGCTCGGGCTTCGAATCCATGGGGCAGGTCTACCGCGACCCGGACACCGGTCGCATGATCCTGATCGGAGAGTGAACGTGGTTGCGTACCGTGTTGGCCCGCGGGCAGCAAACAAGGGGAGTTTCCGATGATCACTCAGGTCTGCCGATACACGCGCGCTTTCGGTTGCAGCTTGCCATGGACCCCGGGGACCGGGTTTCTGGCCCTTGTCCTGACCGCGGGGTTGGTGTTTCCGGTAACGGCGACAGCGGGCGAGTGCCCGCGGATTGTCAGCCAGTCGCCGTACATTACGCACTCGCTGGAGTACCTGGGGCTGGCATCCTGCATCGTGGGCGCGAGCCGCTACGACGATCTCGACGTGGAGGATACCGGCGGCATTCTGGACCCGGACGCGCAGGCGATCAGCCGCGTCGAACCGGATCTGGCGTTCACCTCGAGCTGGGTCGAGCGCGATGACTGGGCCGATACCGTGCCGGCGGGGACCCGGGCCATCGTGCTGGGCGGCTTCGAAGGGATGGATGCCGTGCGCGAAAATCTCGAACGCATTGCGGATGCTGCGGGCCTGGACGACGGTGCGGTGCGCGCCGCCGAATTCGACGATGCGTGGCAGGAGGCGGCCGATGCCGTAGGAGCCTCCGGCGAGCGAGCGGTCCTGATGTCCTCGTGCAGCGCGCAGGCCTACGTGTACGGCCCGAAGACCTGGCTGCATGATGCCTTCACCCGCGCGGGATTCGACGTCGTTGCGAACCAGTCAGGTGTGCATCACCTGAGGCTGTCGGAGGACACTGACGAACTGGCCGATCTGATCAACCAGTATGACGCCGACGTGGTGTTCACCTTTTCTGGGTCCGAGGCTCGCAGCTGCCGAGCGGTGGTCGCATCGAGCCCGGTGAGGGTGGTGAGTCTGCCAAGCGGGTATTTCTCGCACCCGGCACCGGTGATCCTGGATGGACTGGCCGAGCTTCAAACGCGGCACACCGAGTGGGCGGAGGCCCAGTAGCTTGTCCGGCCGCACCCGCACCGCGTTTTTCCATTACGAACTGCAGGAGAGAGCGACATGACCAACGATACCGACGCGGCCAAGGCCGAACGCCACGCGCAGCGTATGGCGCGCAAGAAGGAAGTGGTGGACCGCAAGATCGCCGAGGCGCAGGAAGAAAAGGGCGTGTTCCTGATCCTGACCGGAAACGGCAAGGGCAAGAGTTCCTCCGGCTTCGGCATGGTCGCCCGGGCCCTGGGGCACGGCATGCAGGTGGGTATCGTGCAGTTCATCAAGGGCCAGTTCGCCACCGGCGAGGAGGCCTTCTTCCGTGGCCAGGACAACGTGCAGTACCACGTAATGGGCGAGGGTTACACCTGGGAGACCCAGGACCGCGAAAAGGACGTGGCCGCGGCGCGCGAGGCCTGGGCGCATGCCCGCGACATGCTGCGCGATCCGAACGTCGACCTGGTGCTGCTCGACGAGCTGCACATCGCGCTGAAATATCAGTACCTGGATGTGGACGAGGTGCTGGAAGACCTGGCGAACCGCCCGCCGATGCAGCACGTGATTACCACCGGCCGCGCCGCGCCGAAGGCCCTGATCGAGGCCGCCGACACCGTCAGCGAGATCGGCGTGGTCAAGCACGCCTTCCAGGCCGGCATCAAGGCGCAGAAGGGGATCGAGCTGTGAGTGTGAGCTGCCCCGCCGCATTTGTGGCGGCCCCGGCCTCGGGCCAGGGCAAGACCACGATCACCGCCGCCATCGCCCGTTACCACCGCAACCAGGGCCTCCGAGTGCGTGTGTTCAAGACCGGCCCGGACTTCCTCGATCCAATGATCCTGGAACAGGCCTCCGGCCATCCGGTCGACGCCCTGCATCTGTGGATGGTCGGGGAAGAAGCCTGTCGAGCGATGCTGTACGAGGCGGCCCAGGAATCCGACCTGATCCTGGTGGAGGGCTCGATGGGGCTGTTTGATGGGGATCCCTCCGGTGCGGATCTGGCCCAGGCCTTCGGCTTGCCAATCCTGGCCATGGTCGATGCCAGTGGCATGGGCCAGACCTTCGGGGCGCTGGTGCATGGCTTGTCGACCTACCGTCCGGGCCTGTCGTTCGCAGGTGTGATTGCCAACCGGGTGGGCAGTCCCGGCCATGCGCGGATGCTGGAGGACTGCACCCCGGAGGCGATCCGTTTCTTTGGTGCCGTGCAGCGTAACGAGACGCTGAGTGTCCCGGATCGTCACCTGGGTCTGGTGCAGGCGGGCGAGATCGCCGATCTGGATGCACGGCTGGAGGCGGCAGCGGCCGCGATTGAAGAGGCCGGGGTGACCGGGCTGCCGGAGCCGGTGACCTTTCATCCGGAAACAATTGCGCCGATCGAGGCGGCGCTGTCCGGCGTGCGCATTGCGATCGCGCGGGATGCGGCCTTCGCCTTCATGTATCCGGCCAACCTGCGTCTGCTGGAGAAGATGGGCGCCGAACTGCGGTTCTTTTCCCCGCTTGCGGGGGACGGGTTGCCAGAGGCCGATGCCGTCTGGCTGCCGGGTGGCTACCCCGAGTTGTATCTGGATCAGCTGTCCGCCAATGCGGCCCTGAAGTCGGACCTGGAGGCCCATCATGCGGCGGGCCGCCCCATCCTGGCGGAGTGCGGGGGCTTTCTCTACCTGCTGGACGAACTGGCCAATCGCGAGGGCCATGCCGCGGCTATGGCCGGGCTGGTGCCGGGCAAGGCCCAGCTGGCGGACCGCCTGCAGGGTCTGGGTCTTCAGGCGGCCCCGCTGCCGGAGGGCGAGCTGCGCGGGCACACCTTCCATCACACCCGCTCCGAGGTCGGGCTCGAGCCCTATGGCCATTGCTGGCGCGCGCGCGGGACGGGGTCGCAGGGCGAGGCGATCTATCGCGATGGTCGCCTGACCGCGACCTATCTGCATGCCTGGTTCCCTTCCAACCCGGAGGCCACGGCCCAGCTGTTTCGAGCATGAGTGATCGACCGTGGGACAATGTGACGCGGATCGGGCCCGGGGCACCCGCCGGGGCCCGCCTCCCGTTGCGCGGCGAGCGAAAGCCCGGCTGCGTGGATCTGGTCGGCGCGGGGCCGGGCGATCCGGGCCTGCTGACACTGGACGCCGTGGCCGCGATGCAGCACGCCGATGTCCTGCTGCACGACCGCCTGATCCCGGAGGCGATCCTCGAGCTGGCCAACCCGGAGGCGCATCGCCTGTATGTGGGCAAGGCCCGCTCACGGCACAGCTGCGATCAGGGGGACCTGAACGAGCGCATGATCGCGCTGGCCCGGGAGGGCCACTACGTGGTTCGCCTGAAGGGTGGAGATCCGTTCGTCTATGGTCGCGGCGGCGAGGAGGCGGCGGCCATTGCCGCCGCCGGGATCCCCGTTCGCATCGTGCCGGGGATTACCGCAGCGGGTGGCTGCGCGGCGTATGCCGGGATCCCGCTGACCCATCGCGATCATGCCTATCGCTGCCAGTTCGTGACCGCCCATCGTCGCGCCGGCGAGACCGATCTGGACTGGGCCTCGCTGGTCCATCCGCAGCAGACCCTGGTCGTCTACATGGGGCTGCACACCCTGGCCGAGGTCTGCGGCGAGATGATGGCGGCGGGCGCGGATGGCGCGATGCCGGCCGCGCTGGTGGAGCAGGGCACCCGCCCGACGCAACGCGTTATTGAGGGCACGCTGGCCGACCTTCCGGCGCGGGTGGCGGATCTGGCCATTCAGTCGCCGGCGCTGCTGATCGTGGGCGAAGTGGTGCGGCTGCGCGAGACGATTGCCGCGCAAGATGCCCAGTCCGTCCCGGGAACGCATGAAATCGGCTGACTCGAACCGTCCGCAGGGTGCCATGCGCCCGGAGACGCCCGAGACCACTGGGCGCCTGCGCACCGGTCTGACCACCGGTGTCTGCGCGAGCGCGGCTGTCATTGCCGGGGTCCGCTGGCTACTGCAGGGGCAGCGACTCCAGACGGTCGACGTCACCCTGCCCAGGGGGCAGGTCGTGAGCCTGGCACTGAACGATCTGGAACCGACCTCGGGTGGTGCGGTGGCCGGGGTCATCAAGGATGCCGGTGACGACCCGGATGCGACCCACGGGGCGCGGGTCTGGGTTGAGGTCACCCTGTGCGGTGAACCCGGCGTCCAGTTCATGGCGGGCGCGGGGGTGGGTACGGTCACGCGCCCGGGTCTGGTGCTGGCGCCGGGCGAACCGGCAATCAACCCGGTCCCGCGACGCATGATGCAGGGCCACCTGGAGGCGCTCGCCGAGGCGAGCGGATACAGCGGGGGCTTTCGCGTCACGGTTGGCGTGGACGGCGGCGAACGGATTGCCGAGCGGACCATGAACGCCCGCCTGGGTATCCTCGGGGGTCTTTCGATTCTGGGCACGACCGGGATCGTGCGGCCGTTTTCCTGTGCTGCCTATATCGCATCCATCCATCAGGCCATCGACGTGGCCCGCGCCAACGCGTGTCCGCGTGTGGCCTGCTGTACCGGCGGCACCAGCGAGGCGGCGGTGCGCGAACGCTACGGCCTGGACGACATGGGGCTGATCGAGATGGGGGATCTGTTCGGGGCGGCGCTGAAATACCTGCGGCGCAACCCCTTGCCCGCGGTGGTGCTGGCCGCGGGCTTCGGCAAACTCAGCAAGTTTGCGGCCGGGCATCTGGATGCCCATAGCCGCAAGTCGCGCATCGATCTCGACGCTTTGGCCGAGGAAGCCGCGGATCTTGGCGCCGGCCCGGCCCTGGTGGGGCGCATCCGCGCGGCCAACACCAGTGCCCAGGCCCTAACGGACTGCCTGGAACAAGGCGTGGCGCTGGCCGACCGGATCAGCGCACGCGCCTGGCAGCGGGCCCGCGGGATGCTGCCGGAGACCACGGCGCTGGAGGTCTGCGCGGTGGATCGGGGGGGCCGTATCGTGGGGTTTGCCGATGGTGCCGGGGGGCTCGCGCCATGACGGCCGCCGCGATTGCCCTGCAGTCGGTGGCCAAGCGCTACGCCGGTGGCCGGGTTGGGCTGGCGAACGTGGATCTGGAGGTGCCGGCGGGCAGCTTTTTCGGCCTGCTGGGGCCGAACGGGGCTGGCAAGACCACGCTGGTGGGGTTGTTGACCACGCTGGTGCGGGCGGATCGGGGCTCGATCCGCGTCTGCGGGTACGACGTGGCCACGCAGGCGGTTGCGGCGAAGGCGTGCATGGGCGTGGTACCGCAGGAGGTCAACTTCAACAGCTTCGAACCGGTGGGCGAGATCGTCGAGGCCCAGGCGGCTTACTACGGGCTGTCCCCAAGGCGGGCGCGCGAGCGAACCGGCGAGGTGCTGGAACAGGCGGGGTTGCTGGACCGGCGCGAACAGTCGGCCTGGGGCCTGTCGGGTGGCATGAAGCGGCGGCTGATGATTGCCCGGGCCCTGGTGCACCGCCCCCGCGTCCTGCTCCTGGACGAGCCGACGGCGGGGGTGGACCTGGAGGGGCGCCATGCCACCTGGGAGCTGTTGCGTGGCTTGAACGCGGACGGCGTAACGATCCTGCTGACCACCCACTACCTGGAGGAGGCGGAGACCCTGTGCGACACCCTGGCGATCCTGGATCAGGGCGAGATCGTCGCGCGCGGTGATACGGGCGAACTGCTGCACGGGCTGAACGTGCAGACCCTGGTATTGGAACTGAACATGCCGCTGGACGCGGCCCCGGCGCTGGACGGGCTGGCGATTCGTTTGAGTGATCGCTGGACCCTGGAGGTCGACCTGCCGCAGGGCATGGAGGTGAATGACCTGTTCGACCGCCTGGACGCAAGCGGGGTGCGTGTCGCGGGAGTCCGCAACAAGCGCAACCGGCTCGAGTCGTTGTTCCTGCAGCGCATCGCCGAACGCGCCGCCGCACCGCTGGGGAGGAAGACATGAGGCTCGCGGCGTACGGATTTGCCTATCGCGGGATGGTGGTCAAACAGGTGCGGCGTTTCCTGCGCGCCTGGGTGCAGAATCTCCTGCCATCGGTGGTGACGACGGTCCTGTTCCTGGTGATCTTCGGTCACCTGATCGGGCGCGAGCTCGGCACCATGCGGGGTGTCGATTACGCTGATTTTATCCTGCCCGGCCTGATCATCCTGGCGGTGGCCACCAATGCCTACAGCAATGTGACGCTGGCGTTCTATGGCGCGCGCCTGCAGCGGCACATCGAGGAATTGCTGGTTGCGCCACTCCCCGCCTGGCTGATCGTGGCGGGCTTTGCAACCGGCGGGGTGATCCGCGGTCTGCTGGCCGGGGCGCTAGTGGCGCTGGTTGCGATCCCGTTTACCAACCTGCAACTGCACCACCTGGCGGCGACTCTGGGGATCGCGCTGGTCAGTGCCACGCTGTTCGCCCTGGCCGGCCTGCTGAATGGCCTGTACGCGCGCAGTTTCGACCACACCTCCGTGGTGGCGACGTTTGTGCTGACCCCCCTGATCTATCTGGGAGGGCTGTTCTATCCGGTGGAACGGATGCCCGAGCCCTGGCAGTCGCTGGCAGCGCTGAACCCGCTGTACTACATGGTCGAGGGCTTTCGCTACGGCCTGTTGGGGACCGGGTCCTTCGCCTGGGCCACAACCTTCTGGGTGCTCGTGGGGACCACCCTGGTTGTCGGCGGGGTGGCCTGGACCCTGGTCGCTCGCGGCGTGCGGATCCGGTCATGAGCAGGGGTCCGAAGCCGTTGGGTGCCGAGCATCCGCGTGTGCGCCGGGCGTGTCCCGGAGTCGCTGCGCCCATGACGACCGGAGACGGGCTTCTGATGCGGGTACGTCACCCGATCGGAGGGCTTGACGCGGCGCAGGCGCGCATCCTCGCCGAGGTGGCGCTGCGTTTCGGTTCCGGTGACCTGGAGCTGACCAGTCGCGGCAATCTGCAATTGCGCGGTCTGGACACGCCGGGCCTGGAGACGGCACGGGCCGAACTGGAGGCGGCGGGTCTGGCGGATCGCGATCCCGAGGCGGAGGCGGTGCGCAATGTGCTGGTGGCACCAGCGACGGATATCGACCCGGAGGCCGCCATGGATGTACAGCCCATCGCGCGGCAACTTGCGCGGGCACTGGGCGCAACCCCGCGCCTGCGCGCACTGCCGCCGAAGGTCGGGGTGCTGGTGGAGGCGGGTGGCGGGTTGCCGCTGGGTAGAGTGCCGGCGGACCTTCGACTGGAGGCCTGTACGGGACCGGGTGGCGTGTGGATTCGCGTGGCCGTCGGGGCGTCGGCTCACGCCGCGACGGTGCTTGGGTGGGCACGCCCGGAGAAGGCCGTGGACGCTGCCCTGCAAGTCCTCGAGCAATTCGTGGCGCTGCGCCAGGGGGATCCGGATCCGCCGGGCCGTTTGCCCGGCGCACTGGCTCGGTTCGGCGCGAAGGCCCTGACGCCTCCCGGGCTGGAGCGGGTGCTTCCGGGTGGGGATCCGGTTGCGGCACGGAGCAGCGAAAACGCCGACTCCGGGATTGGTGCGTGCCTGAATGGCGATGCCTTCGGGGTCGCGTTCCCGTTCGGATCCCTGCGCGCCGAGGCCCTGCGGGGGCTGGCCGAGCAGATCCGCGGCCAAGAAGGGCGCCTGCGGCTGACTCCCTGGCGCAGCGTGCTGCTGGTCGGGGCGCGGCCGATCACCCTGGACCGGCTGGCTGAATGGGGCGGAGTAACGGATCCACGAGATCCTCGCCTAGTGGTGAGCGCCTGTGTCGGTCAGGGGGGATGCTCGGCGGGTACGACATTCACTCGGGCGGACGCCGCGATGCTCGGGACAGCCGCCCGCGGGCTGCTGGCGGATGACGAATATCTGCATGTCAGTGGCTGCGAGAAGCACTGCGGGAGGCCCGCGAATGCCCGGGTGGTCCTTGCGGCGCGGGCGGGGCATTACGACCTGTCGCTGCAATCTGCCCCGGCGCACTGGGAGGCCCTTCTTGAGGGTCTTTCACCGGATCAGCTGCGAGCGGCCCTGTCGGCGCTTGAACAGATTACGCACGCAGAGCGCGTCGGGATGTTCGCGGCCCTGCGCAGGCTGGGCCCGACCGACCTGCGTCGGCGCCTCAACGCGATGATGAATAACGGAGAAGAAACATGACGCAGAGCGATACCGCGGGGGTCGTACCGGATTACGAGCGCGACGGCGCAGCCATCTACCGGGAATCCTTCGCGATTATTCGATCCGAGGCGGCGCTGGATCGTTTTCCGGAGGATCTGGTGTCTGCGGTGGTACGCATGATCCATGCCTGCGGTATGACCGACCTGCCGCAGGACGTCGGGTTTTCGGCTGGCGTGGCCCGGGCGGCTCGCGCGGCGCTGGCTGCTGGCGCGCCGATCCTCTGCGACAGCAACATGGTGGCGCATGGGGTCACGCGCGCCCGGCTGCCGGCGGATAACCCGGTGATCTGCAGCCTGCGCGAGGACGGAGTGGTGGCTGCTGCCGAGCGTATGGGCACAACGCGTTCGGCGGCGGCGCTGGAATGGTGGCGACCGCATATGGAGGGTGCGGTGGTGGCGATCGGGAATGCGCCCACGGCCCTGTTTCACCTGCTGGAGATGCTGCACCAGGGCGCGCCGCGTCCGGCCGCGGTACTCGGTATCCCGGTGGGCTTTGTCGGTGCGGTGGAGAGCAAGGAGGCGCTGGCCGCCAGCCCGCTGGACCTCGAGTACCTGACCATCTTCGGACGCCGCGGTGGCAGCGCCATGGCCGCGGCGGCCATCAACGCCTTTGCGAGTGACCGGATATGACGACATCCCCCAAGCTGCATGAACCCGCGGCCGCGGGTTGTCTGTACGGCGTGGGCACCGGGCCGGGTGATCCCGAGTTGCTGACGCTGAAGGCCGCGCGCCTGATTGCAGAGAGCCCGGTAGTGGCCTATTTCTGTCGCCGGGGTGGCCGTGGCCAGGCGCGCGCCATCGTGGACGCCCACCTGGGCACGGGGCAGCAGGAGATGCCGCTGGAGTATCCGGTGACCAACGAGATCCCGCACGGCTCTGACGAGTATCGCCGCCGCATCGAGCAGTTCTTCGACGCCGCCGCCGAGCAACTGGCTGCCGAACTGGCAGCCGGGCGTTCGGTGGTGGTGTTGAACGAGGGCGATCCGTTCTTCTACGGATCGTTCATGCACGTCTACCTGCGGCTGAAGGATCGGTTTCCCACCCACGTGGTCCCTGGCGTGACCTCGATGATGGCCTCGGCTGCGCAATTGTCGACGCCGCTGACCATGCGCGATGACCTGCTGACGGTGATCCCCGGCACGATGCCGATCGACGATCTGCGCCAGGCCCTGCAGGGGACCGATGCGGCGGTCATCATGAAGGTCGGAACCCATCGCGATGCGGTGGTGGGTGTCCTTCAGGAGCTGGGGCTGGACGAGCGCGCCTGGTACGTGGAACGCGCCAGCACCGCCGAGGAGCGGGTCCTGCCAGTGTCCGAGATCCCGGAGCGGGTGCCCTATTTCTCGATGATCGTGATCCCCGGGCGCGGGGTTCGGCGATGAGCGGGGATGGTGGTCCGGTGGTCGGTCGGTTGAGTGTGGTCGGGGTGGGTCCGGCGGGGCCGGCATGGATCACGCCGGAGGTCGCTGCCCGTCTCGAAGCGGCGACCGACCTGGTGGGATACGGGCCGTACCTGGAACGGATTGCGGCCGCCCACCACCGTGTGCACGCCTCGGACAACCGCGAGGAACTGGCGCGCGCAACCCACGCCCTGGATTTGGCCGCCGAGGGGCGGGACGTAGCGGTGGTTTCGGGCGGCGACCCGGGTGTGTTCGCGATGGCGGCCGCGGTCTTCGAGGCCCTGGAAGGCTCGGAGCCGGGTCGCTGGGACGCGGTGACGGTGGAGGTGCTGCCCGGGGTGTCGGCGATGCAGGCCGCCGCGGCGCGGCTGGGTGCACCGCTGGGAAACGATTTCTGCGTGATCTCGCTGTCGGACAACCTCAAGCCCTGGTCGCTGATCCAGCGTCGGGTACGGCTGGCGGCCGAGGCCGACTTCGCCATGGCCTTCTACAACCCGATCTCGCGCGCACGTCCCTGGCAGCTGGGCGAGGCACTGGGCATCGTGCGCGAGGTGCAGGGGCCGGACACCCTGGTCGTGCTGGCCACCGCGGTGGGCCGCGGCGAACGCGAAGACGTGCAGATCTCCACCCTCGGCGAGGTGGACCCGACGACGGCGAACATGAGCACGCTGGTGATCGTGGGCGCCGCCTCCACTCGGGTGCTGGAGCGTCCTTCGGGCCGGCGGCACGTGTACACCCCGCGTTATGTCGAGTCCGCGGAATGAGGCGGGAGCCGCGTTAGCCGTGCGCGTCCGGGAGATCCTCCAGCCAGTCGAGTACCGCCTGCGGGGCGTGGAATCGCGGCACCCCGGGGGCATCCGGCGGGCGCTCCACCATCACAACCGGCATACCCCGTTCGCGGGCCGCCTGCAGCTTGGCGGCCGTGGCATCGCCGCCGCTGTCCTTGGTCACCAGCACGTCAATCGTGTGTTCCCGCAAAAGGCGCGCCTCGTCTTCGGCCGTGAACGGGCCCCGGGCGTGGATCCAGGTAACCCGCGGCAGCGCCGGCGGTGGTTCGGGCGGGTCGATGGTGCGGATGACGTAGTCCAGTTCGGGCGCGGCCTCGAAGGCCTCCAGGTGCTGGCGGCCGGTGGTCAGCAGCACGCGCCGGCCGAGTTCCGGAAGGGCGCGGGCGGCGGCCGCGAGGTCGGGCACGCGGATCCAGCGGTCCTCCGGTCCGGCCTCCCACGACGGTCGGGTCAGGCGGGCCAGCGGGATGCCGGTCTGGCGCGCAGCCGAGACGGCGTTGGCCGAGATCTGCCGTGCGAACGGGTGGGTCGCGTCCACCAGGGCGTCGATGGCGTGTTCGTGCAGCCAGGCGGCGAGGCCGTCGACGCCGCCGAACCCGCCGGTGCGCCGAGGCAGCCGCGCCGGCCCCGGTTTTCGGGTGCGCCCGGCCAGCGAGACGGTGGCCTGCAGCCGCGGGTGCACATCCAGCAGTGGTTCCAGCGCCGCGGCCTCGGTCGTGCCGCCCAGCAGCAGGATCTGCCGCGGGCGAGCCGCCCGGGGGCTGGAGTCAGGAGATGAACGGGAGCTCATGAGGATGACCAGTCTAGCGACGAACAGTGAACCAACGCCATGGCTGAATATCGTCGGCGTAGGCGCGGAGGGGCTTGCCGGGCTGGCACCCGGGGCCCGCATGGCGCTGGACACGGCGGCGACGGTGATCGGCGGCGCCCGGCATCTGGAGATGCTGTCGGAGCGGCCGGGGCAGGAGCGCCTGGTGTGGCCGTCGCCGCTGGAGACCGCGCTGGACTGGATCGAGGCACGCGCCGGGCAGCCGCTGTGCGTGCTCGCCAGCGGCGACCCCTTCTGGTTCGGGGTGGGGGCGACCCTGATGCGACGTTTCCCGGTCGCTCAGACCTGTGTTTGGCCCGCGCCCTCGGCGTTCAGCCTGGCGGCTGCGCGGATGGGCTGGCCGCTGCAGCAGACCCGCTGCCTGTCGGTGCACGGCCGGCCCATGGAGGCGCTGCGGCCCTGGCTGCACAACGGCGCGCGGTTGCTGATCCTGAGCCGCGACGGAGACACGCCGGCGGAGCTGGCACGCTGGTTGACCGGGCTCGGCTTCGGTGATTCCACCCTGACCGTACTGCAGTCCCTGGGCGCGGCCAACGAGACGGCCGTCAGCGCGCGTGCCGATGCCTGGCCGGAGGTCGGGATCGAGGCACTGAACACCGTGGCGCTGGAGTGCCGGGCCGATCCGGCAGCAACGGTGCTTGCGGCGAGCGCCGGTCGGCCGGAGGCGGAGTTCGAGCAGGATGGTCAGATTACCAAGCGCGAGGTGCGTGCGGTGGCACTGGCCCTGCTGGCACCTGGTCGTGGCGAACGGCTCTGGGACGTGGGTGCCGGTTCCGGTTCCATCGGCATCGAGTGGATGCTGGCGGACCCGGCCAATGAAGCGGTGGCCATCGAGCCGCGTGCGGAGCGTCTGGAACGCATCGCGCGCAACGCGAGCGCGCTGGGGGTGCCGGCACTGCGCCGCATCCACGGGCGCGCGCCGGAGGCGCTGGATGACCTGTCTGCCCCCGACGCGATCTTCATCGGTGGTGGGCTGACGACGCCCGGGTTGGTGGAACACTGCGTGGAGCGTCTGTGCCCGGGGGGGCGCCTGGTCGCCAGCAGCGTGACGGTGGAGGGCGATGCGGTGTTGGCGGCGGCTCGCGAGCGCCATGGTGGCGAGCTGACACGCATCAATGTGAGTCGCTCGGAACCGCTGGGCGCGATGTCCGGCTGGAAACCGCTGCGGCCGGTGACCCTGTGGGCCCTGCGCCGGATCTGAACCAGGAGGGGGGCTTGGTCGTGCCGGGCGTCGGCTTCGCCTCCGCCTGTACGGCCCGGGAGCTGGAGGGTCTGATGCGCGAGGTACTGGCCGAGGCTCGCGCCGTGCTGGGAGTGGAGCGTGCCGGAGTGCTCGGGGCCCGGCAGCTGGCGGCACCGGTGCATAAGAGTGACAGTCGCATGCTGGCGACGGTCGCGCGGGAGCTGGAACTGGAACTCGTATTCCCGTCCATGGCCGCCCTTGCGGACTGCCAGGGGGGAATGCTGACGGAGTCGCCACGGGTGCGTGCAACGGCCGGGGTCGGTTCCGTGGCCGAGGCAGCGGCGCTGGCAGCGGCCGGCGAGGGCGCGCGTCTGCTGTTGCCGCGGCGTCTGTCACCGCAGGCCAGCTGCGCGGTGGCCTGGGTCGACCGCCAACATCTTTTCGAGGAGTCATCATGACGGTTCATTTTGTCGGTGCAGGCCCGGGTGCCGCGGATCTGCTGACCCTGCGCGGCCGGGATCGTATTGCGGCCTGTCCGGTGTGCCTGTACGCGGGTTCACTGGTGCCGGAGGCCGTGCTGGAACATGCCCCGGAGGGGGCGCGCGTGGTCAACACCGCGCCGCTGACGCTGGACGCGATCATGGAGGAGATCGAACGCGCCCACGCGGCGGGCCAGGACGTGGCGCGCCTGCACTCCGGCGACCTGTCGGTCTACAGCGCGCTGGGCGAGCAGATCCGTCGGCTGGAGGCGGCCGGGATCGAGTACAGCATCACGCCCGGCGTGCCGGCATTCTCCGCCGCCGCCGCGACCCTGGGGCGGGAACTGACGGTGCCGGAGGTGGCGCAGTCGGTGGTGCTGACGCGCACGCCGGGACGGGCGTCCTCCATGCCGGAGCGCGAACGGCTGGCGAGCTTTGCCGCCACCGGGGCGACCCTGGCGATCCATCTTTCGCTGCACAATATCGAGACCGTGGTCGAGGACCTGCGGCCGCACTACGGCTGCGACTGCCCGGTGGCTATCGTCTTCCGTGCCAGCTGGCCGGACGAGACCGTGGTGCGCGGTTCGCTGGGGAATATCGCGGAACGGGCGCAGGCCCTGACCACGCGGCGCTCGGCGCTGATCCTGGTGGGCCCGGCGCTGGACCCGGGCGATTTCCGCGACAGTGCGCTGTACGACCCGGCGCATGTGCGCCGTTACCGCGGCATGGACGGGGACTAAGCGGCGGCGGCCCCGATCTTCCGCAGGCAGGGGTGACTCCGGTGGGTGTTGTGGGGCACTGGGCTTTTCGCCTGCAAGCAGGTTCCCACATCGCCAGGAACCTGTAGGAGTCTGCTTGCAGGCGAAGGCGGTTTCTTCTCGATCAGGACCACGGAAAGGGCCGCCGTGAGGCGGCCCCTTGGTTCCCGCCCGGTTTAGCGGCGGCGGTAGTGGTCGTGGCAGGCCAAGCAATGGTGGCGCACGCCGTTCAGGGCCTCGGTGGCGCGAAGCTGGAAGTCTTCGTTCTCCAGGTCCTCGGCCGCCTCGACCTTGCGCTGCAGTCGTTCGGCGGCCTCGCGGTAGGCTGCCTTGTACTCGGAGAACTCCGGGTCCTCCCAGGCCGCGGGCAGGGCGCCGGGTTCGCCGCCCCGCGCCGGGGTCTCGCGAGCGAACCAGGTTTCGATGTCGGCGGCTCGGCGCGCCAGTTCCTCGGCGAGGTCGGGCAGGCGCTCGGCGAACGGTGCGTCGTAGCGCAGGATCTGCTCGATGCTGCGGTAGGTGGCTGAGGTGCCCTGCATGCTTTGCTGGCGGAAGCGCTGGAAGGCCTCGGTGGCGTCCACTGTGGCCGGGTTGTCCATCGTCTCGCTGTAGTCTTTGCCCCAGGGGCCGGGCATGGGGAGCGTCACCTCGTCGCCATGGGCGCCGGTGGCGGCAAGCAGGAACAGGACAAGGCCGGCGATCCGGAGGGCCGGTGTAAAGGGGGGTCGAGTCATGTCGGATCTCCTTTCCAGTGTCAGAAGCGGAATTGGTGCTGCAAGTGCAGCTCCCAGTCCGAAGTGCCGGCGTCGCGGTCCAGCCACATCAATTGGGTTTTTTGTCGCTGGCCGCGGTGGTACCAGTTGAGGCCGGCGCCCCGCTCGCGCTGCCAGCGCTCGTCGGTGCCGAGGTCGTTGCCGGCGTCGTGGCGCAGCACAGCGTGGCGCGCGGCAACCTCGAGCCCCTCCCAGGGCAGTGCCTGAGCCAGCTCGAGTTCGGCGCCCAAGTCGTGGTAGGAGGGGCCGTGATCGGGCGATACGTCGCGGCGGAAGGCGGCGAATGAAATGGCGGTGCGGGCAAACTTGACGACGCTGTCGGCCGTTGCGGTGACCCAGTCGGCGCGTTGCTGATTTACCTGGTTCTCCCGCCCGCGAGTCCAGTCGCGCAGGTGATTGCGGTTCGCCGCCTGCAGGCCGACGCCGTGGGCCACTGTATGCTCGACCGGCTTGCCGACGGTCGTGTTGTCGCGTGGAAGGGTGCCTACCGGTGCCCAGGCCCCCCGAGCGCTGAACAGGTGGCCGGAGGTGGACGGTCGGTCATCCCGCTGGTCAAGGCGGCCGCGACCATCAAACACGCCGATGGCCCAGGCCCGGTCGTCGCTGTCGCCCCCCAGTAGGGTGACGCCGGTATCGCGTCCAGCCGGGACCTCGAACTGATTCCCCGCGATGCTCAATTCGGTGAACAGCCGGTTGGGGCCACCGATGTCCCGCGGCAGGCCGAAGGGTACGGTGAACTGGCCGGCGCGCAGGTCGAGGGACTCGGTCAGTGCGTATTGGAGCCAGACATCGCGCATCGAGAGCTCGCCGCTGCTGAAGTCGGGCTGCAGGCGAAAACTAAGATCGGGGTGGAATAGGGTGCCCGTCGTATCCAGCCAGGCGCGGCGAAAGTCGAATTCGGTGGTGGTTCCCTCGTCGCCCCGCTCGATGGCGTAGCGGCCCTGGATGAGCGGGTCCAGGGTGATGGCGAAGCCGTCGGCTTCGCTGCCGAACTCGAACTGTGCCTGGAGGGGGGAAGCCCCGCCGCTGGCGATCAACAGGCCGAGAAGGGTCGGGGCCGGAGCCAGGAGTGGCGGCCGGCCGGGTCGTCGGGTCGGTTTGTTCAAGGTCATTCTCCCTGGGACGCACACCCCGTGCGCCGTGGATGGAACGACGCTGGGTGGGCCAGGGGAGGTCGGGGACTATGGACACAGCGAGCCCGACCCGACCACTTGCCCGCCGCAGCGTCAGGTTTCCTCCTGGCCGGTCTCCGGACTCGTGAAGCGGGCGGGGGTGCCCGGGCGGATCGCCTTCCCACGCCGGATTGCGGCGCAGTGGTTGTTGATCCGTTGTCTTCACCTACCGTTGCGGGGGCAGTGCCGGCATTGCGAACGGCAGTTCGCGCACCGGCTTCCCGATTATCCCCGGCGATGGAACGCCAGGGCACCTGGAGGCGGGGCGAAGGTTACTGGGGTTACAAATAGGCTGGCAAGAGGTGCGTTTGATGAGCGACCAACCGCATTGATTGATCTGGATCAACGGGAGCGCTGATTTCGCTGGTCGATCGAATACCGGGTCGATAGGGTGGGATTCAGGTGATTTGGACCGAGTCTATATCGGTCTTCGCCGACACCGATCCAATCTCAGGGAGACTTGCCATGATCCGACGTTCTTATCTTCGCAGCGCCATCTTTTCGGCCTGCACCGCCCTGGCGCTTGGCGTGGCCGCGCCCGCCGTGGCGGATACCGACTACTCGCAGTACCGGGATGTGTTCGAGCCGCTGCCGGCGCTGCCGCCGATCCCGGCGGACAACTCGATGACCAAGGAGAAGATCGAGCTGGGCAAGATGCTGTTCTTCGAGCCGCGCATCTCCAGCTCCGGCGTGATCTCCTGCGCGACCTGCCACAACCCGGCGCTGGGCTGGGCGGACCGCATCCCGCGCGCGGTGGGCCACGATGGCCAGGTTGGCGAGCGCAATACCCCGACCGTGCTGAATTCCGGCTTCTTCACTGCGCAGTTCTGGGATGGCCGCGAGGACGACCTGGAGGGGCAGGCCCTGGGCCCGATCCAGGACGCGATCGAGATGGCGATGCCGCTGGAGGATGCGATCGCCCGCCTGGAGGAGTTCAATGAGTACCAGGAGAAATTCGAGGCCGCCTATCCCGACTATGACGGCGACAACGTGATCAATACCGACCACGTGGCCAAGGCGCTAGCGACGTTCCAGCGTACGCTGAACACCCCGAACTCGCCGCTGGATCGCTGGCTGGCCGGGGATGAGGGCGCGATGAGCGAGCAGCAGATGCGCGGGATGAAGCTGTTCGCCGACAACGGCTGCGTGGCCTGTCACCGTGGGCCGGCGCTGACCGACAGCAACTTCCACCGCATCCAGGTGCCGGGTTCGGAGGACGAGGGCCGCTACCTGGTCACGGGTGAGGAGAGCGACCGGTTTGCGTTCAAGACCCCGACCCTGCGCAACGTAGCCCTGACCTATCCCTACATGAACAACGGGGAGACCGCCACGCTGGAAGAGGCGATCCGCATCATGGGCGAGGAAATGCTGGGGCAGGACTTCAGTGATGACGAGGTCGCGGATATCGAGGCCTTCATGCACGCGCTGACCGGCGAAATGCCGCAGTTCGAGATTCCTGCGCTGCCGTAACCGGCCGCATCGGAATCGAATGTGCCAGCCCCCCTCCGGAAACGGAGGGGGGCTTTTTGATGGGGTGGTACAGATCTATTCCACGGTAATCGTGATCTTCTCGGAGACAACGGGCGGGTCGAAGCTGATGTGACGGTAGTCCATGAACAGCAGTTGCAGGGTGTATTCGCCGGGTTCCAGTTCCAGCTCGCCCTCGGTCTGCCCGCCGCCGAAATGGCGCTTGTGGTCGGAGAAGGGCAGCGAGGCGTCCAGGTCCACCTCGTCGAGCGGCTTGTTCACCAGCAGGTGGTGGTGGCCGGTGTTGTCCATCTCCACACCGGCCGGGGCGACACCCATGCCGCGCAGGCCCATCTGGACCCGCACCGGGCTTTCGAGCGTTTCGCCATCCTGCGGGCTGATGAAATAGGCCTTCGCGCCATCCGGCGGCGCGATGCGGTCGCTGCCCATGGCACTTCCGGCCAGCGCGAGGCCTCCCGTCAGCACGAGCAGTGTGGAGAGCCGAGTAAGAGCGGGTTTCATGGGTACTCCTTGGGCCCGGGTTCGGCCGGTCTGTGTACTCATTTCGAGTATAGTCGGCGGTCCGCGCGGCAGTGCAGTGGCGTTCTGCTACCCTATGCGCCTTCGTTTTCCACCTCCCGATCGAGACGAGTAGCCCGCATGAGTTTTCGCACCCGATTTGCCCCCAGTCCGACCGGCTATCTGCATATCGGCGGTGCCCGCACCGCGCTGTTCTCCTGGCTGTACGCCCGCCACCATGGTGGCGAGTTCGTACTGCGGATCGAGGACACCGATCTGGAGCGCAGCACCGCGGAGTCGGTGAACGCGATCCTCGAGGGCATGAACTGGCTGGGGCTGACCTACGATCACGGGCCGTTCTACCAGACGGAACGCTTCGACCGGTACAAGGAGGTGATCGACCAGCTGATGGCTGCAGGCCACGCCTATCGCTGCTACTGCACGAAGGAAGAGCTGGATGCGATGCGCGAGGAGCAGAAGGCGCGCAAGGAAAAGCCGCGCTACGACGGTCGTTGCCGTGCGCGCACCGAGCCGCGCGAGGGCGTGGAGCCGGTCATCCGCTTTCGCACGCCGGACGAGGGCGTGACCGTCGTCGATGACATGGTGCGCGGCAAGGTCGCGTTCCAGAATAGCGAGCTGGACGACCTGATCATCGCCCGCTCCGACGGCTCGCCGACCTACAACCTGACGGTGGTGGTCGACGACATGGACATGGGGATCACCCATGTGGTCCGTGGCGATGACCACCTGAACAATACCCCGCGCCAGATCAACATCCTGAAAGCGCTGGGCGTGGAACCGCCGCGCTACGGCCACCTGCCGATGATCATGGGCCCGGACGGTGCCAAGCTGTCCAAGCGCCACGGCGCGGTCTCGGTGATGCAGTACCGTGACGAGGGCTATCTGCCGGAGGCGCTGCTGAACTACCTGGTGCGCCTGGGCTGGGCCCACGGCGACCAGGAGATCTTCTCGGTGGACGAACTGGTGCGTCTGTTCGATATCGAGGACGTCAACCAGTCCGCCTCGGCGATCAACCCCGACAAGCTCCTGTGGCTGAACCAGCACTACATCAAGACGCTGGACCCGGATCATGTGGCGCTGGAGTTCGGCTGGCACCTGGGCCAGCTGGGCATCGATCCGGCCAATGGTCCGGCGATGCGCGATGTGGTGATCGCCCAGCGCGAACGCGCGCGCACGTTGCGCGAGATGGCCGAGAACAGCGTGTACTTCTATCGCGAGTTCGAGGACTACGACGAGAAGGCCGCACGCAAGCAGCTGACCGCCGAGGCAAAGCTCGTGCTGCAGACCCTGCACGACGGGTTCAGCGCACTGGGCGCCTGGGAAAAGGAGCCGCTGCACGAGGTGGTGGTGCATACCGGCGAGCGCCTGGAGTTGAAGCTCGGCAAGGTCGCACAGCCGCTGCGCGTGGCCCTCACCGGGGGTACGGTCTCCCCGCCTATCGATGATACGCTGGTGCTCATCGGGCGCGAGCGCGCCCTGGCCCGCATCGACCGCGCGCTGGCGAAAATTTCCGCCGAAGCGGGTTGACACATTTCGGGGTGCTGGCTACAGTACGCGCTCGCCTGACACGGGGCCATAGCTCAGCTGGGAGAGCGCCTGCATGGCATGCAGGAGGTCGGCGGTTCGATCCCGCCTGGCTCCACCACTCAGGTGATTTGCGAGTTCATCAATGCATCGTTTCGGGGTCATATCACTCTACGTTGGATTGGTGCTGGCAGTAGTCGGATTGATCGGCGGATTCGGGCTGATGCTCACCGGGGAACAGACCTGGTCCAAGCCCCTCATCGCGCTGGTACCGATCGGGTTTTTGCTGGTATTCAACGGTCTGGTGACGACGCTTCTGCATCGGCCACCGGGTAGCGAAGAAGACCGGCCCAAAGGCCCACCGGAATAGCAACAAGACGTTGCCTCTACGTCCCCATCGTCTAGAGGCCTAGGACACCGCCCTTTCACGGCGGCGACCGGGGTTCGAATCCCCGTGGGGACGCCATATCCCGAAAAGGCCCGAACCGGAAGGTTCGGGCCTTTTCTTTTTTGGGTGGTGGCAGCACCACCGCCGCGGCCCCGGTTGCGGTCTGCCCCGTTCGCTGGATCGTGTCCGGCCTCAGGCGAGGCGGGGGTCGCGCTGGCGGGGTTCGTCGGGGTGCGGGCGGGGGATGATGCAGTGGTTGATGCGCAGGAGTTCGCGCTCGGCCCAGGACTGCACCTGGGGGTCCGTGGCGTAGCGCGCATGGTCCAGTAGGGCCTGGCGCTCGATATTGGGGTTGCCCTGTTCGTGGGCGATACGGCGGGCGCGCTCGAGTTCGTGCCAGCCTTCTTCGTCGCGTCCCTGGCTCTGGTCGAGCAGGGCCACGGCGCGCAGGCGCCGGACCGGCGCTTCGAACGCGAGGTCGCCCCGCTTGCGGCAGCCGGCCAGGGCGTCGTCGGCGACGCTCAGGCGTTGGTCCGCCGCGGCGCCGCTGGCCTGCAGGGCGTCCAGCAGGATGTACTGGAAGATGGTGTTGACCCCGTCCATGATGTGACGCATGGCCTCCACCTGCTGCTTTATGGCCTGGCAGGCGTCGCCCTGTCCCTGGCGGGCGAGGGCCCAGCTCTCGAGGGTGATGCCGGCGGCGCGCCACAGCGGGTAGTCGTAATCGTGCGCGATGGCGAGCGTTCGGCGTGCCGCCGGCAGGGTGGAGTCCGGATCCCCGCTGTAGAAGCCGAGCACGGCGCGGAAGGCCTGCACGAAGGCCTCGGTGGGCCGATGGCCGAGTGCGACCGCCTGCTCGCAGGCGGTGTCCATCTCGGCCCAGGCGCGCGCGTGGTTCCCCAGGTGGAGCAGCGTCCAGGCCATGAAGCCGCGCGCGCTGATGGCCGGGTTCTCGGTGTGCCGGGCTACCAGGGCGGCGTGGTCTTCCTCGCGATAGAGCTCCACCGCCCGGGTCTGGTGTTCCAGGGCCTCGGCGTAGCGGCCGGTCCAGAAGTGGGTGTTGCCCTGCACGTAATGGGCGGCGATCCGCAGCAGGCGATCGCCGGAGCGTTCGGCGAGCTGTTCCATCTCCCCGGCGAGACGGTGGGCCTCGGTGAAGCCATGCCAGGAGCCGGCGCCGTGCCACAAACCCCACAGCACGCGGAAGTACTGCACCGGATCCTGCTCCGGCGCGGTCAGGTGCATGGCCCGTTCGAAGATGTCATTGACCGTGCGTGAGCCATAGCCCAGCAGGGCCAGATTGGACGCGCCGAGCCCGCCGAGGGCGCGCAGCGTGTTGTGTTCCAAATCCGTCGGCTCATGTTCCTTGTGAGCCTCCGGATGGCGCTCCAGGCAGGCCAGGGCATCCTCGAAGTAGTGCGAGGCCTCGGGCAGGAGGCCGCGCGCGAACGCCGCCTCGCCGGCATGCAGCCAGGCGCTGACCGCCTCGGGGTAGCGAGCGGCATGGTAGAGGTGGCTGGCGATGCGGCCCCAGTCCGCGGTCTGCATGCCGTTCTCGCCGTCTTCCTGCATCAGGTCGGCCAGCTGGCCGTGCAGGCGCGTGCGTTCACTCAGCAGCATCGACTCGTACGCCGCCTGACGGAACAGGGCGTGGCGGAAGCGATAACGCACGCCATCCACCATGCCGGCGGGTTCGATGAATCCCTTTCCGGTCAGCCGGGTCAGCTGCCGCCGGATGGTGTCGGCGGGTTGACCACGCAGTCGGCTGAGGATGCGGGTATCGAAGTCGCGGCCGATGACTGCGGCCGAGTGGGCCAGTTCCCGGGCGCTGCCCAGCTGTTCCAGGCGTGCGACCAGCAGGTTGGAGAGACCGGGTGGCAGGGTGTCCGGGAGCTGACCGCTGCGGGCAGCCTCCAGGGCATACCGCGTGAGTTCCTCGAGGAACAGCGGCACGCCTTCGCCGCGTTCGACCAGCTGGTCGCGCAGGCCGCTGGCCAGGCGGCCGTGGGGGTCCAGGCGATCGACCAGGTCGCGGGCGGCGGCATCGTCCAGGCCGTGCAGGCGGATGTGCTGCAGCGAGAGATCGCGCCAGGAGGAGCGGAAGCTCATGCGCGCGGTCAGGATGGCCATCAGGGGCTGGTGCTGCAGGCGCTGGTACAGCCGGCGCAGGAACTCCGCCGTGCCCGAGTCCATCCAGTGGAGATCGTCGCAGATCAGGAGGGTCGGACCGTGGGCGGCGCGCCGCTGCACCAGTTCGACCAGGGTGTCGATGATGCGGTCGCGGTCCAGCCCTTCGTGGGCGAGGCTTTCGGGGCCGTCGGCGTCCGGATGGGTGAGCCAGTGGGCCAGGCGTGGCGCAAGCTCCGGGGCGACCCCGGCATGCTTGAGGGCGCCGGCGAGTCGGCGCTTTCGGGCATCGCGCAGGGTGTCGTGTCCCATCCAGGTGGCGAAGGCCTGGCGTACCGGGGCCAGGAGCTGGCGGGCGCGGTCCTCGCGGCACTTGAGCAGGTAGCGTGAGCGGGCCTGGCCGCGGACCTGGAGATCGAGTCCGCGGGCCAGGCGGCTCTTGCCCAGACCGGCCTCGCCCTGAACCAGCACGAAGCGGACCTCGTCGCGGTCGAGTACCTGATCCCAGTGGCCACGCAGTGCCTGCAGTTCCGGGCTGCGGCCGGTCAGCGGCGTCAGGCCACGCAGGGTCTGGGCATCCACGCGGTCCAGCGGACCGGGATCGCCGGTGACGCGGTAGGCGCCCGTGCCGTCCTCCGCCTCGCGGAAGCTGAAGTAGCCGGACACGCGGGCATGGGTGGGTGCGCTGACGCGCAGGGTGCCGGGGTCGGCGCGCTGGGCGCACTCGTGTACGCGGGCGGTGAGCTGGCCGGCGGGGTCGGGCAGATCCGGGTCGGCGCCGGTGACGATTAGGTCGGTATCCACGGCGAGGCGCAGCTGGCAGTCACCGGGGGCGCTCTCCAGCGCCTGCCAGGCGGCATGCACGGCGTCGACCGTCGCCTCTTCGCGTCCGGCGGGATAGCCGAAATAGGCGAGCAGGCCATGGCCGGGCGAGGGCACGACATGGCCGTGGTGGCTCAACAGGACGAAGTCGACATGCTCCAGCGTGCGGTTGACCTGTTGCTGCTGGATCTCGATGTCGGCGTCGGCATCGGGCTGTACATGGCAGGCCACGACCGTGACCCGACGGCGCTCGGGGCGCAGGGTGGCGGGCTCGGCATCCTCGGGGCTGGCGTGCTGATGGCTGGCCTCGGCGCGTTCGGCGCCCAGGATTTCCTCACGCGTGCGCGCCAGCAGTTCGCCCGGGGGCTTGCCGGCCTCGGCCTCCAGGTGGGCATAGTGCTCGAGCGCGCGCTTGGGGTGGCCGCTGGCCGCCAGGGCCTTCATCAGGAGGTGGTGCAGGGTCTCGTCGTGGGGCTCTATGGCCAGCAGGCGGTGGAGCTCGGCCAGCAGGGGTTCGCCCTCGTTGGGCTTGGCGAGTTCGGGGAGATTGTGGCCGATGAAGACCAGAAGATTCTGCCAGTGATGGTCGCGCTGGGACTGGGCCCAGGCGGATAGTTCCGGCAGGTCCTGCAGGGCGCGCAGGCCCTCGAGGAAGTGTCCGCGGTACTCGCACACAATGGCCAGGTCCGGCGGGGGTGCCGTGGTCTCCCGCCCCTCGGTCGTGCGGCGCTCGGAGCGCGCACGCTGCAGGGTGAGGAAGTCGATGCGCGAGTCCGGTTGCGGCTGGAAGCGCACATAGCGGGGCGTCGTGTCGAGCAGGGGCGGGTCGCCGGCGGGTAGCTGGCGACGCAGCTGGAACAGGCCCTGGCGCAGGTTGACCCGGGCGCTGTCGGCGTCCAAGTCGGGCCAGAACAGGCGCGCCAGTTCCTCGCGCGGGATACGCCGCGGGCTCTCGGCCGCCACATAGGTGAGGAGCAGGCCGAGTTTCGTCCCGGAGAGAGCGGGTATGTCACGGTCCTCCACGCGCACGCCGACGGTGCCGAAGGTCGTGATTTCCATATGCGCCAAGCAGGTCTCCCGTCTTCTTCGTCAGCGGCCGTTTGTGGCCTTCCGCGATCCGGTCAGGGCGTTCGTGTACCGGGCCGCCGCCACATTTGCGGTGCAGGGGCGGGCCCCATCTCCGTCCGGGTTGATTGTACCGGCATTCCGCGGCCGGGGTCAGTCAATGCGGATGGTTGCATAGCCCTGGTTTTCGTAGCCCATGATCGAGAGGAACGTGTTGCCGACCAGGTGAATCCCGGGCAGCAGGTCGTCCTGTTCGAGGTCGAAGCGCCGCGTGGCAATGCTGCAGGCCTCCATGTGGATGCCGTCCAGTTCCAGCAGGCCCGCCAGCCGTTCGTGGATATGGCGCACGGCGGAGACGTCCTCGATATCGAGGTGGTCGGTGGAGCGGGCGATCAGGCCCGCCGCGCCGCCGCGGAAGGCAAACACCATCTCCGGGTCCAGGCCCTGGCGCTGCATGTCGTCATAGGTCTCGCGGATCACGCTCAGGCGGGCGATCAGCCGGTCCGGCTCGGCGATGGTGATGTCCCAGAGGATGCGTCCGGTGTCCATGCCGGCAATGGCGCGTTGATCGCCGGGCTTGTCGGCGAGTGCCAGGCCGGGGAGCAGCAGGGCACCAAGCAGGAAGGAGGCGAGTAATCGATGCATGGCGTTCGTCCCTATTCGCGGAGGTCCTGTTACGAGAGTAGCAGTCCCGCGCGCGCTGCGTGCAGCGATGTCGGATCGACGCCGGGGGAACGGCCGCGCCCGGAGTCGGGCGCGGCCGTCGGCAGTGGCTCAGTGCCCGTGGTGGCCGTTGTGCAGATATTCCACCGCTTCGAGGGTCTGGACCTGGATCTCGCGCACCGGGATGAAGCGCGAGGCGCCCGGGCTGACGACCTCCTCGGTGACGCGGATACGGTAGGGAGCCTCGTGGTTCAGCAGCTGGCCGATGAAGCGCTTGCCCTCGTGGGTGACGCGTACCGGGGTGGTGTCGTCGTAGCGGCTGAAGTTGTAGCTCACGTCCTTGGGGTACTGCAGGTTCTGTTCGGAGAAGCTCATGGTAGGGGCCTGTTTCGATCAGTGGTCTTTGATGGCCTGGAAGGCCTCGAGTGCGGCCTGGCGGCTGGCTTTCAGGTCCACGATGGGGGCCGGATAGCCGCGTGCGCCGCCGGCGCCGGGCGCGTGAATATACCGCGTTTCGACGTCCTTGAGTACGGGGACGAAGCGGCGCACGAAGGCGCCGTCGGGGTCGTGGCGTTCGCCCTGGGTTTGCGGGTTGAACACGCGAAAGTAGGGCGCGGCATCGGCGCCGCAGCCTCCGGCCCACTGCCAGCCCAGGGTGTTGGCGGCGAGGTCGGCATCCACCAGGGTGTCCCAGAACCAGTGCGCGCCATGCTGCCAGTGCAGGCGCAGGTTCTTGGTCAGGAAGGAGCCGACCACCATGCGCAGGCGGTTGTGCATCCAGCCGGTCTCCCACAACTGGTGCATGGCGGCATCGACGATCGGGAGCCCAGTGCGGCCCTGCTGCCAGGCGCGCAGGGCCGCCGCGTCCTCGCGCCAGGGGAAGGCCTCGAAGCGCGGGTTCAGCGGCCGTTCCGGGGTGTGCGGGAAGTGATAGAGCACGTGATGGGCGAAGTCGCGCCAGCCGAGCTCGCGCACGAAGGCCTCGGGTCCTCCGTGGTCCGGGTGCAGGCCGGTCTGGCGCAGGGCGCGCAGGATCTGGCGCGGGGAGATCTCGCCGAAGTGCAGATGCGGTGACAGGCGCGAGGTACCGTCGTGGTCCGGGCGGTCGCGTTCGCTGGCGTAGGCGTGCAGCGCGCCGTCGAGGAATTGCGTCAGCCGCTGGTGGGCCGCGTCCTCCCCGGGCGCCCAGGCGGCGCGCAGGCCCCCGGCCCAGTCGATCTCGGGCAGGAGTCCGAGGTCTTCCGGGTGCAGGCTGGCGGGCCAGGCATCGGGGGGCGGCAGGTCGTTGGGCGCGGGCAGCGGGTCGCGATCAATGCCGCGGTGCAGGCAGGCCTTCCAGAATGGGGTGAAGACCTTGTAGGGCCGGCCCTGGCCGGTCTCGACCTCCCAGGGTTCGACCAGCAGGTGGGCATTGAAGCTGTGGACTTCGAGGTCATCGGCGCGCAGGCCGGCCTTGATCTCCGGGTCGCGCAGGACCCGGGCGGGGTCGTACAGGCGGTTCCAGTAGACGGCGGTGGCGCCGGTCTCGCGTACCAGGGCCCGCAGCGTGTCGAGGGCGGGGCCGGCGCGCAGGATCAGGCGCGAACCGTTCTTGCAAAGGTCCTGGTCCAGGGCCTGCAGGCTGTGGTGCAGCCACCAGCGGGATGCGGCCCCCGGTTGCCAGGGCGCCTCGTCCTCCGGGGCATGGATGAACACCGGGATGACCGGCCCGCCGCGCTCGCTGGCGGCGTGCAGGGCAGGCTGGTCGGCCAGGCGCAGGTCGCGGCGCAGCCAGACGAGGGTGGGGCCGGGGCGCGGCATCAGATACGGTCTCCCTGCGCGAGTGTGTCGCGGATGTGGCGGGCCTGGGCGCGGATGGCCTCGAGGCGTTCGGGGTCCATCTTCTCGAGGTGCTTCCACTGCAGCGCGGTGCGCGGGTGGCGGGCGAACCGCTCGCGGTGACGGTCGAGGAAGTCCCAGTAAAGCGTGGTGAACGGACAGGCCTTCGCGCCGAGGGCCTCGGCCGGGTCGAACGGGCAGTGCCGGCAGTAGTTGCTCATGCGCTGAATGTAGCGGCCGGTGGCGACGTACGGCTTGGAGGCCATGCGGCCGCCGTCGGCATACTGCGACATGCCGACCACGTTGGGGAGTTCCACCCACTCCACGGCGTCGACGTAGATACCCAGATACCAGGCGTGGATCTCGGCCGGGCGCACGCCCAGGAGCTGGGCGAACAGCCCGGTGACCATCAGTCGCTGGATATGGTGCGCATAACCGCGTTTCAGGGTCTGGCCCACGGCCTGGTGCAGGCACTGCATGGAGGTTTCGGCATCCCAGTAGAGGGCCGGCAGCGGCTGATCCGCCTCCAGGGCGTTCCATTCGTGCCAGGCCTCGCCAAAGTGGAAGTACAGCCCGCGCACGTATTCGCGCCAGCCGAGGATCTGCCGGATGAACCCCTCGACCGCGGGGAGCGGCGCATGGCCGTCACGCCAGGCCTGTTCCGCCGCGTCGATCACCGCGCGCGGATGGATCAGGTGCAGGTTCAGCGCGGCCGACAGGCGGGCGTGATAGAGCCACGGCTGGTCGGTCCACATCGCGTCCTGATAGGTGCCGAACAGGGGCAGGCGGTGCTGGATGAAGTCGGCCAGGGCCTGTTGTGCCTGTTCCGGGGTGACCGGCCAGTCGAACGCATCCGTCTGGCCCGCCAGTTCCGGCAGATACCGGGCGACGGCATCCCGGCATTCGCGCGTGATCGTGTCGGGTTCGAAGGCGACGGGGAGCGGCAGCAGGCCGGGCCCGTCCCGGCCGAAATGTCCGCGGTTGTCGGCGTCAAAGTTCCACTGTCCGCCGGCGGGTTCGTCGCCATTCATCAGGATGCCCAGGGCGGCTCGCTGCTGGCGGTAGAAGTACTCCATGCGCAGCTGCTTGCGCGTCCCGGCCCATTGCTCGAAGGTCGTCTGCGATACCAGGAAGCAGGGGTCCTCGCGGACCTCCAGTGGCACGCCCCGGGTGCGGCAGGTGGCCTCAAGCTGACGGCATACACGATGTTCCCCCGGCTGGAGGACGATCACCCGGGTCGGCTGGAGCCGTTCCAGGTCGGTGTCCAGGGCCTCGCCCAGGGTTGGCTCGGGGTGCTCCCCGAGATGGCGATAGTGAACGCTCAGGCCTGCCTTGCGGAGCTGCCGGGCGAAGTGGCGCATCGCCGACAGAAACAGGGTGGTGCGGGCCGCATGCGAGAGGACGTGGCGGGATTCGTGGGCCACCTCGGCCATCCACACGGCATCCCGGTCGGGGTCCAGCTCCTGCAGAACCGGGTGGTCGGGGGCGAGCTGGTCGCCGAGCACAACCAGGAGGGTGCGCACGGATGCGGCGGAGGTGGCCACTGAGCCGGGAGGCGCGCGCGGCGGCTACTGGGGCAGGTGCCGGGAGAGTCGTGCGGCGGCCTCCAGCGGCGGTCCGGGCAGAACCTCCACCGTGCGGCCGTGCTTGACCTTGGAAAGCTCCAGCGCGGCCGAGCCGGCAAGGTAGCAGGGCGGTCCGGCTTGGTTGAGGATGGCCTCCACCCGGGGCAGTTCGGGGCTGCGCATCAACTGCGAGGAACCATGGATGATCAGCGCCGGGGCACGCAGACGGCGCATCAGCGTCTCCAGGCCCTCGGGGCTGGTGGCGTCGAACAGGGGCAGGGTCTTCAGGCCGCGGCGGGCGCAGGCAAGCTGCAGCAGCAGTCCGCCGACTTGCTGGTGGCCGCCGCCGAGCACCAGGCAGGGGTAGGACGGGTCGTCGCAGGCGCGCGTGGCCGAGCGCAGCTGGTCCGCGAATGCCGCCGTGGCCCAGGCGGCGAACACCGCCAGGCGGACCTCGCCCTCGGCATTGTGTCGGGATGCCTCGCGCAGGCGGCGGTACACCTCGAGGAAGGCGCTTTCGTGCACGCCATTCCAGCCGTGGCGCATGACCAGCCGGGCGTAGACGCGATCCAGCTCCCCTGCATCCAGATCCGTGACCGAGTCGTACAGTGCCTCGGCAACCGGGTCCATGGTGTGGGGTGCGATCCCGGGGCCGGGGCTGTCGCGATGACGGGGCGTTGTGGTGGTGTCCGGGGCGTCTTCGGTCGCGTCCGGATCCGGGCGGGGAGTGGCGGCTGCGGGTTCGTCGTCCAGAACCCGGTGGACCTGGGAGACCGGGATGCCCTGGTCCAGCAGTTCCATGATCCGCTTGATGCGGGCGATATCGCCGGGGCTGTAGAGCCGGTGGCCCTTGGGCGTGCGCATGGGACGAATGAGCCCGTAGCGACGCTCCCAGGCGCGCAGCGTCACGTCGTTAATGCCCGTCTCCGCGCAAACGTGCCGGATCGGGTACAGGCCTTCTTCGTCTTGAAGTTCGATGTGCGTTGCGCTCGCCATGGAGAAATTGTACGACATTTATACAGCGCATGTACAAGTGCCGGATCCCGGATGCGATCCGCGGAGACCATTGGGCTGCAGGGATGAACCTTCCCGGTCTTCGCGTCCCAAAGGGTAGCAACCTTTTCTAGATGCTGCTGGAGGGTCACATGTTTGCAACGCCGGAAAATCGCCGGGCCGGTCTGGTCGTTTCGCTGCTGGTCGCAGCCCTCGCGATGCCCGGCGCGGCGCAGGCCAACCCCGAGATGGCCGACAGCATCTCGCCCTACCTCCGGCTGCACACGGACGATCCCGTCCAGTGGCGGGCCTGGGATCCGGCCCTGCTGGAACAGGCCAGGGAGGAGCGGCGGCCGCTGCTGATCTCCAGCGGTTACTACTCCTGCTTCTACTGTCACGTCATGCAGGAAGAGAGCTTCCAGGACGAGGGCATCGCCGAGCGGCTGAACGAGAATTTTATCCCGGTGAAGGTCGATCGCGAGGTCGACGGGGCGCTGGACAGCTACCTGCTGGAGTTTCAGCGGGCCACCGCCGGGAGCGCGGGCTGGCCGCTCAACGTGGTGGTTACGCCCCAGGGGCATGCCCTGACCGGCGTGGTCTATGCCCCGCGCGATCAGTTCGCCGAGTTCCTCGACGGCATTACCGAACGCCTGGAGGCGGACTACGACCGGCTGATCGATCTGGCGCGGCGCGGCAGTGACGAGCTGACCCAGCAACTGCGTGCGGGCGAGGAGCCCTTGTCGGAAAGCCGCGCCGGCCGCCTGCCGCAGGTGTTGTGGAGTCGCCTGGAGCGCGAGTCCGACGACCTGCAGGGCGGGTTCGGCAGCTCCACCAAGTTCCCGCATTCGCCGTATCTGCACGCGATGCTGGAGGCCGAACAGGCGGGCACCGCGCCTGGCTGGGTCGGCGAGTTCCTGGAAATCACGCTCGACGAGATGGCGCACTCCGGTCTGCGTGACGTGCTGGGGGGCGGGTTCTTCCGCTATTCCGAGTCGCCGGACTGGAACGAGCCCCATTTCGAGGTGATGCTGGAGGATCAGGCCCAGCTCGCGCTTTTGTATCTACGGGCCGGTGAGCATTTCGGTCGCGAAGACTGGATCGAGCTGGGGCTGGAGAACCTCGACTTCGTCAAGCGCGACATGGCCCTGCGCGAGGACGAGACCGGCGAGCAGGCGGATACCGCCGAGGGTGGTTTCCGCGGGTTCGCCTCCAGCCTGTCGGCGGTCGACGAGGAAGGGCGTGAGGGGGGTGCCTACCTGTGGCCCGAGGCGGATCTGGAGTCCGCGCTGGCGGACCATGACTACCCGGACCTGGTGCGCGCGTGGTTCGGCATGGAGGGCAGTTCCGTGTTCGATCTCGGCTACCTGCCCCGGCGCGGCGCGGGGGTCGAGGCCCTGGCGGAGCGCTTTGACCTGGACGAGGCGGAGGTTCGCGAGCAGGTGAACGCCGGGCGCGAGATGCTGATCCGGGCGCGCGAGGCGCGCGGCCTGCCGCGGGACGAGAAGGTCCTGACCGGGGCGCATGGCCTGCTGCTCTCCGCCCTTGCGGAGGGGGCGCAGCATGACGAGCGCTTCCGCGAGGCGGGTGCGGCGGTGCACGGCTGGCTGCTGGAGGTCGCTTCCGATCCGGACCAATTGCCCACGCTGATGGGGCTGCCCGCGGATCAGGCCGGGACGGCCACGCTGAATGATTACGCCTTTGTCGCGCGCGGCCTGCGGGACTGGAAGGCCGCCACGGGCGAGGGTGAGCAGGGGCCGGCGCTGGCACTGCTGGAGGCGGCCTGGGAACGCTTCCGCGATGACGACGGCTTCCGCTCGGAGCCGGAGCCGCCGCTGCCGGGGATGATCTCGCAGCGCTTCCATCCAGCGGTGCACCGGCCGTCGCCGACGACCCTGATCTTCCGTCTCAGCGCGGAGTGGCGTGATGCCAGCGAGGCGGTGGATGCGGCGTTCGCGGAATACGACCTGCGCCCGGGGCGCGCCATCGAATCCGACCCGCACCACCACGCCCGCCTGATCCTCTGGCTGCAGCAGCGCGATCGCTGAAGGGCTGTATTACCACAGAGCGCACAGAGGACACGGAGAAGGTCAAGGGCGGTTAACAGGAAGAAGGGAAGGCTGGAAGGAACGATTTCTGGTGGCGATTTGCCCGTTTCCGGGGTCATTCATCCAAACTAAATTCCTTCCGATCTTCTAACCTTCCTGTTAGTCGCATCTGACCTTCTTCGTGCCTTCGTGTGCTTCGTGGTGACCCAACAGGCCCTTCAGGCGTCGGAGCGGGCGGAGGCTTCCTTTTCGGCCTTGTGCAGGCGCTGGAGCATCGCCTTGAGGACCTTGGGGTTGCCGGCGACGACGTCGCCGCGGCGCATCACGTCCGGGTTGCCCTGCCAGTCGCTGACCACGCCGCCGGCTTCCTGCACCAGCAGCAGGCCCGCGGCCATGTCCCAGGGCTGCAGGCCCATCTCCCAGAAGCCGTCGAAGCGCCCGCAGGCGACCCAGGCCAGATCCAGCGCGGCCGAGCCCGGGCGGCGCACGCCGGCCGTGCCCGGGATCAGGTGGCGCAGGCTGCTGAGGTAGCGCTCCAGGTCCTGGCCCTCGCGAAACGGGATGCCGGTACCCAGAAGCGCGCCGTTGAGGTCCTTGCGCTCGGAGACCCGGATGCGGCGGCTGTTGAGGAAGGCACCGGCACCTCGGGTGGCGGTGAAGAGCTCTTCCTTCAGCGGGTCGTAGACCACCGCCTGTTCCAGCCGTCCCTTGTGCTTCAGCGCGATGGAGATGCCGTACTGCGGGATCTCGCGCAGGTAGTTGGTGGTGCCGTCCAGCGGGTCGATGATCCAGACGAAATCGGCGTCGGCACCGCTTTGCTCGCCGCCTTCCTCGGCCATGATCGCGTGATCGGGATAGGCGCGGCGCAGGGTCTGCACGATCGCCTGTTCCGCCGAGAGGTCGACGTCCGAAACCCAGTCGTTGCGGGCCTTCTCGCGGGTATTCATGCGATCCGGCCGGCCCCAGGCGCGGGTGGTGATGCGTCCGGCCTCGCGGGCCGCCGATACCGCCGTGTTCAGCATGGGGTGCATGGGGGTCTCCTGGTGTTCTGCGGGGTGTCCGGCGGGCGCCTGTGGCGCGCCGCGGGAAGGCCGCGAACAATACACAAGCGGCTCTTTCTTGGGAAGTCGTGACCGTGCGCGTGTACAATCCCGCACCGTTCAATACAGGGCCCCGGGAATGGAAGAACGCCTCGGCCGGGTGCGGGTCGTGCTGGTGGGCACGACGCACCCGGGCAACATCGGTTCCGCCGCACGTGCGATGAAGGCCATGGGGGTGACCGACCTCGTGCTGGTGGCGCCGGAGCGGTTCCCGCATGCCGACGCGACGGCGCTGGCCTCGGGCGCGGACGATCTGCTGGCGGGTGCGCGCGTGGTCGAGGAGCTCGCCGCCGCGATCCGCGACTGTGTCTGGGTGGTGGGGACCAGCGCCCGTCTGCGCACCCACTCGGTGCCGGTCCTGGGCCCCGATGTCGCGGCCGGGCAGGCGCTGGGAAACGCCGCCGAGGGGCCGGTGGCCCTGGTCTTTGGCCGCGAGCACAGCGGTCTGACCAACGCCGAACTCGATCATTGCAATGCCTTTGTGCAGATACCCACCGTCCCCGATTTCAGCTCCCTGAATCTGGCCGGCAGCGTTCAGGTTATGACCTACGCGCTGCGCATGGCGGCGCTGAATGGCGAAGCACCCGCCGTGTCCGGAGCCGAGCCGACCGGGGTGGAGCGGGACCCGCCCGCGACCCAGGCGGAGATGGAGGGGCTGTTCCGGCATTTCGAGCAGGCCCTGACCACCATCGATGTGCTCGATCCGGACAACCCGCGCCACCTGATGCGGCGCCTGCGCCACCTGTATCTGCGGGCCGGCCTGAGCGCCAGCGAGGTGCGCATGCTGCGCGGTATATTGACGCACACGGAAAGGGGCCGCTGAGAGCGCGCGCGGGGCGCGTGATACCTTAGTGCAAGACTCAGGAATGAGGCCGGCCGATGTTTGACAGGATGCGCGAGGACATTCGCTGCGTGTTTGACCGCGACCCGGCGGCACGCAACGCCTTCGAGGTGCTGACCGCGTACCCCGGGCTGCATGCCCTGTGGTATCACCGCCTCGCGCACTGGCTGTGGACGCATCGCCTGCGCTGGCTGGGCCGGGTGGTCGGCAACTTCAGCCGCTGGCTCACCGGCATCGAGATCCATCCCGGTGCGACCATTGGCCGGCGCTTCTTCATCGACCACGGCATGGGCGTGGTGATCGGCGAGACCGCCGAGGTGGGCGACGACTGCACGATCTATCACCAGGTCACCCTGGGCGGCACGACCTGGGAGGGGGGCAAGCGCCACCCGACGCTCGGCAACGAGGTGGTCATCGGGGCGGGTGCCAAGCTGTTGGGCCCGATCCACGTTGGCGACCATGCGCGCATCGGCTCCAACGCGGTGGTCCTGAAGGACGTGCCGGCCGATGCGACCGCGGTCGGCATCCCGGCCCGGGTCATCGGGCCACGGCCCGAGCCCGATCCACGATTCCAGCAGATGGCCGACCGCATGGGCTTCGATGCCTACGGCCTGTCGCGCGACATGCCCGACCCGGTGGCCAACGCGATCCACCGTATCGTGCAGCGGGTGCACGACCTGGACGAACGCATGGAGCGGGCCTGCCAGGCGCTCAAGCGCGCCGGGATCGACCCGGGCGAGGCCCTGGGCGAAGACGATTCCGGCCCGCTGGAGGCCTGCGATCTGGAGGGCCTGGAGCCGGACGAATGCGAGGTCCCGGGAGCTGCCACGAGCGAACAAGAACGTAAACAGCAGGGGAATACTTGATCGTTTTTGTCAGGTATTGCTAAGCTTGCCGGCAAATGACCGACAAGTGCACTCAACCATGAAACTGACGACCAAAGGCCGCTACGCCGTGACCGCCATGCTGGATGTGGCGATGCACACCCGCAACGGGCCGGTATCCCTGGCCGAGGTTGCGCGCCGGCAGAAGCTTTCATTGTCCTATCTGGAGCAGCTCTTTTCCAGGCTGCGCCGCAAGGGGCTGGTGAACAGCAGCCGCGGGCCGGGCGGAGGCTATGCCCTGAGCCGGGATCCGGAGGGCATCAGCGTCGCCGATATCGTGGTGGCGGTGGACGAGCCGGTGGACGTGACCCGCTGCGGTGGCAAGGCCAACTGCAATTCCGATTCGCGCTGCCTGACGCACGACCTGTGGACCGATCTGAGCCAGCAGGTCTACGACTTTCTCAGTACCCGCTCGCTGGCGGATGTGCTGCAGCGCCACCGCGAACAAATGGAAAAAGACGGTGTGCAGGAGGTCGTGATGCACGGCGCCTCCCTGCAGGCCTCGTCCGACAAAAGCCATGCGGCCGCCGAGACGGCCGCGGAGAGGAGCTAACGCCCCATGAGTGACCTGAAACTGCCGATCTATCTCGACTATTCCTCCACCACGCCGGTCGATGAGCGCGTGGCGGAAAAGATGGCGGGCTGCCTGACCAAGGACGGGCTGTTCGGGAACCCGGCCTCGCGCAGCCACAGTTTTGGCTGGAACGCGGAGAAGGCGGTCGAGAACGCCCGGGGCCAGGTGGCCCAGCTGGTGGGCGCCGATCCGAAGGAGATCATCTGGACCTCCGGCGCGACCGAGGCCGACAACCTGGCGATCAAGGGTGCTGCGCACTTCTACCAGCGCAAGGGCAAGCACATCATCACGGTGAAGACCGAGCACAAGGCCGTGCTGGACACCACGCGCCAGCTCGAGCGCGAAGGCTTCGAGGTCACCTACCTGGGCGTGAAGGAAAACGGCCTGGTCGACATGCAGGAGCTGGAAGACGCGATGCGTGACGACACCATCGTGGTCTCGGTGATGCACGTGAACAACGAGATCGGTGTCATCCAGGACATCGAGGCGATCGGCAACCTGTGCCGCGAGCGCGGGATCGTGTTCCATGTGGACGCCGCGCAATCCACCGGCAAGGTCGCGGTCGATCTGTCGAAGCTGCCGGTGGACCTGATGAGTTTCTCCGCGCACAAGACCTACGGCCCGAAGGGCATCGGTGCGCTGTTCGTGCGGCGCAAGCCGCGCGTGCGCATCGAGGCCCAGATGCACGGCGGTGGCCACGAGCGCGGCATGCGCTCCGGCACGCTGGCGCCGCACCAGATCGTCGGCATGGGCGAGGCCTTCGCGATCGCCGGTGCCGAGATGGGTCCCGAGCTGGAGCGCGTGCGCATGCTGCGCGACCGCCTCTGGGCCGGTCTCGACGGCATGGAAGAGGTCTACTTGAACGGTGACCAGGAACAGCGTGTCGCGCACAACCTGAACGTGTCGTTCAACTTCGTCGAGGGCGAGAGCCTGATCATGGCGCTGCGCGACATCGCGGTGTCCTCCGGCTCGGCCTGCACCTCGGCCAGCCTGGAGCCGTCCTACGTGCTGCGCGCACTGGGCCGCGACGACGAGCTGGCACACAGCTCGATCCGCTTCTCCATCGGTCGCTACACCACCGTGGAGGAGATCGACCACACGGTCGAGATCGTGCGCGCTGCGGTCGCCAAGCTGCGCGAGCTCTCCCCGCTGTGGGAGATGTACCAGGACGGCATCGATCTGAGCACCGTCGAGTGGGCGGCCCACTAGGGGCCCGCTCGACACCACTAACGCAACGCGTACACACGCAACAGGAGAACGGTCATGGCGTACAGTGACAAGGTTCTGGACCACTATGAAAATCCGCGCAACGTCGGCAGCTTCGACAAGAACGACGACACGGTCGGCACCGGCATGGTCGGCGCCCCGGCCTGCGGCGACGTGATGAAGCTGCAGATCAAGGTCAACGACGAGGGCATCATCGAGGACGCCAAGTTCAAGACCTATGGCTGCGGCTCGGCGATCGCCTCCAGCTCGCTGCTCACCGAATGGGTGCGTGGCAAGACCCTGGAAGAGGCGAGCCAGATTAAGAACACCCAGATCGCCGAAGAGCTGGCCCTGCCGCCGGTGAAGATCCACTGCTCCGTGCTGGCCGAGGACGCCATCAAGGCGGCGGTATCGAACTACCAGGAGCGCCACGGCCAGTCCGCGGAAGCCGAGAAGAAATCTGCCTGAGGGCCCTATGGCGATTACAGTGACCGAACCCGCGGCCGAACGCATCCACAACTTCCTCGAAAAGCGGGGCAAGGGTGTGGGCGTCCGGCTGGGCGTCAGGACGACCGGCTGCTCCGGCATGGCCTACGTGGTGGAGTTCGCCGACGATATCGAGGAGACCGACACGGTCTTCGAGGATCGTGGCGTCAAGATGGTCGTGAACCCGAAGTCTCTCGTGTATCTGGACGGCACCGAGCTGGACTTCGGCAAGGAAGGCCTGAACGAGGGGTTCAAGTTCAACAACCCGAACGAGAAGGCCCGGTGCGGCTGCGGTGAAAGCTTCAGCATCTGACTGAGCCTCGCACGCGGGGTGGTGCATGGCGGTTGCCCGGGGATACGTCCCCGGTGGCTGTCGTCCCACCCCTTTTCTTTTGCAAGCCCGTCGCAAGGGACGCAATGAACGACCCATTCGAGCAGTTTGACCTGCCGGTGGCCTTCGAGGTCGACCGGCAACAGCTGGACGAGCGCTTTCGTCGCCTGCAGGCGGAACTGCACCCGGACCGCTTCGTGCGCCAGGGTGACCAGGCGCGCCGCATGGCGGCGGCGGTGGCGGCCGACGTGAACGAGGCCTACGCGATCCTGGGTGACGACTACCGCCGGGCCGTGCACCTGCTGGAACGGACCGGGGTGGCCTTTGACCCCGAACGCGATACCAGTCAGGACATCGAGTTCATCGAGGCGCAGATCGAATGGCGTGAACGCCTGGAGGAAACCGCGGCGAGCGGGGATGCGGCCGGACTGGAAGCGGTCGCGACCGAGCTGGCGCAGGCTCGCGCCGAGGCACGGGCGAAGGTGGCGGATGCCCTGAAGGAGCCGGGGACCCCGGCGCCGGATGCCAAGGACCGGGTGCTGGAGCTGCGCTTCTTCGATCGCCTGCTGGAAGAAACGAAACGAACCCGACAGAACCTGGCGCGCGGCAAGTAGCACCCGCCGCGCCCGTGTGAAGGAGCCGAATACCCGATGGCGTTATTGCAGATCACCGAACCCGGAGCCGAGTCCGCGCCGCACCAGCGCCATCTCGCGGCCGGGATCGACCTCGGCACGACCCACTCGCTGGTCGCGACCGTGCGCAGCGGCGAGGCGGACACGCTGCCCGACGAACAGGGTCGGCATATCCTGCCGTCGGTGGTGCACTATGCCGCGGATGCGGTGAGCGTGGGGCATGCGGCTGCCGAGCACGCCGCGGATGACCCGCACAACACCATCGCCTCGGTCAAAAGGCTCATCGGGCGCGGCGCGGCGGACGTCGCCACGCTGTCCGGCGAGCTGCCGTTCCGGCTGAAGACCGGCGAGTCCAGCGTGCCGCGCATCGAGACCGCCGCGGGCGACAAGACGGCGGTGGAGGTGTCCGCGGAGATCCTGCATACCCTGCGCCAGCGGGCCGAGGAGACCCTGGGCGACGAACTCGAAGGCGTGGTGATCACCGTGCCCGCGTACTTCGACGATGCCCAGCGCCAGGCCACGCGGGACGCCGCACAGCTGGCCGGCCTGAATGTCTTCCGCCTGATCAGCGAGCCGACCGCGGCGGCGGTCGCCTACGGACTGGACCAGGGCGAAGAGAACACCATTGCCGTCTATGACCTGGGCGGCGGTACCTTCGATATCTCTATCCTGCAGCTGCGCCGCGGGGTGTTCGAGGTGCTGGCGACCGGCGGTGATTCCGCCCTAGGCGGCGACGACATCGACCGCGCCATCGCCGACTGGCTGCTGAACCAGGCCGGCATGGCCGGAGAGACCGATCCGCAGCGCCTGCGCCGCGTGCTGCTGGCCGCCCGCCAGGCCAAGGAGGCCCTGACCGATGCCGCGCGTACCCCGGTCGAGGTCAGGCGCGCCGACGGCTCCACCTGGTCCGGCGAGCTGGATCGCGACACCCTGGTGGAGCTGGCGCGGCCGTTGCTGGAGCGCACCATGGCCGCCTGCCGGCAGGTGCTGGAGGATGCCGGGCTGGAGCCCGGCGCCATCGACGAGGTGGTGCTGGTGGGTGGTTCCACCCGCATGCCGGCGGTGCGCGAGGCGGTGGAGGGCTTCTTCGGCCGCACCCCGCACGCCGGCATCGACCCGGACCGCGTGGTCGCGATCGGGGCCGCGCAACAGGCGGACATCCTCGCCGGCAACAAGCCGGATACCGAACTGGTGCTGCTGGACGTGATCCCGCTGTCGCTGGGGCTGGAGACGATGGGCGGTCTGGTCGAGTTCATCGTCCCGCGCAACACCACCATCCCGGTCACGCGGGCGCAGGAGTTCACCACCTTCAAGGACGGCCAGACCGCGATGTCGCTGCACGTGGTGCAGGGCGAACGCGATGTGGTCGATGCCAACCGCTCGCTCGCCCGGTTCACATTGTCGGGCATCCCGCCGATGGTCGCGGGCGCTGCGCGCATTCGCGTGACCTTCCAGGTGGACGCCGACGGCCTGCTGAACGTAACGGCACGCGAGCAGACCCAGGGTGTGGAGGCGCATATCGAGGTCAAGCCGAGCTACGGCCTGACCGATTCCGAGATCGAGCAGATGTTGCGCGATTCCGCCTCCTCCGCGCGCGAGGACATGGAGGCGCGGCGCTTGCGCGAGGAACAGGTCGAGGCCGACCGCGTGCTCGAGGCGCTGGACGCCGCGCTGGAGACGGACGGTGACCGCTACCTCGAGGCCGCGGAACGCCAGACCATCGAGCAGGCGCGCGACGCCCTGCGCGCCGAACGCGAGAAGGGGGTCGACCCCGACGCCATCGAGGCGGCGCGCAAGCGCGTGGAGCAGGCCTCCGAGGCCTTTGTCGCGCGGCGCATGAATGACAGCATCCGGCGCGCGCTCGCCGGACACAACGTTAGCGAATACGACGCAGGGAACTGACACCATGCCCCAGGTAATCTTTCTGCCCCACGAGGAAATCTGCCCGGAGGGGGCCTCCATCGAGGCCGAGCCGGGCATCAGCATCTGCGATCTCGCCCTGAAAAACGGGATCGAGATCGAACACGCCTGCGAGAAGTCCTGTGCCTGCACGACCTGCCACGTCTACGTGCGCGAGGGGCTGGACAGTCTGGAGGAGGCCACCGAGGACGAAGAGGACATGCTCGACAAGGCCTGGGGCCTGGAGCCGGACTCGCGGCTGTCCTGCCAGGCGATCGTCGCGGACACGGACCTCGTGGTGGAACTGCCGAAGTACACCATCAATCAGGTCTCCGAGAACCACTGAGCGAGGGAAAGGCGATGAAGTGGACCGATACCCAGGAAATCGCGATGCAGCTGGCCGACGAACACCCGGACGTCGACCCGCGCAACATCAACTTCGTGGACCTGCGCCAGTGGGTGATGAACCTGCCGGACTTCGACGATGACCCCAACCGCTCCGGCGAGCGCATCCTCGAGGCGATCCAGGCCGCCTGGATGGACGAGGCCGACGTCGACGACTGACCGGGCGCTTTGGCGTTCAAGGGCGTTTATTCACCACGAAGCTCACGAAGGCACGAAGAAATTCAAGGGCGAAACCCTTTTCCACCACTGAGAACACAGAGGACACAGAGAAGGGAAGTGCGTTGAAGCACCATCCGCTTTCGGGTTTGGTTGACGCCCCAGCCCAGTACTTTGGTGTTTTTCATCCATTGGCTCCGTGTCCTCCGAGAACTCCGTGGTTCAACCGACCTTGACCTTCTTCGTGCCTTCGTGTGCTTCGTGGTGAAATCGGGGTTTGCGGCGGAGGATTGCCGTGGGCGTGGGAGGTCGCTAGACTACGCGCCGCACGTTGTGTCCGCGTCGTTTTGCGTTGGGAACCCGCCGTACGGCGGGTTCTCGCGTTTACAGACGGGCCCGGCGAATGACATCCATCCAAGTAGCAGGAGAGCCGCCCCATGGCCGTTGAACGCACCCTTTCCATCATCAAGCCCGACGCCGTTGCCAAGAACGCGATCGGCGACATCATCGGCCGCTTCGAGAAGGCCGGCCTGAAGGTCGTTGGCGCGCGCATGATGCACCTGAGCCGCGAACAGGCCGAAGGCTTCTACGACGTGCACAAGGAGCGCCCGTTCTTCAACGATCTGGTTGAGTTCATGATCTCCGGCCCGGTGCTGGTTCAGGTCCTCGAAGGCGAAGACGCCATTGCCAAGAACCGCGACATCATGGGCGCGACCAACCCGAAGGAAGCGGCCCCGGGCACCATCCGCGCCGATTTCGCCGTATCCATCGACGAGAACGCCGTGCACGGCTCCGATGCCCCGGAGACCGCCGAGCGCGAGATCGCCTTCTTCTTCGGTGACGACGGCGTCTGCCCGCGCACCCGCTAAGACGGTCCGCATGTGCTGCGGGGCCCGGTTGCACCGCGCGCCGGGCCCCGTAGGCAGGCATCCCTTCGGCACAGTACACTAGGGGACTTGAGCCAACCGGTCCCTGATATGGCAAGCGCATCCTCCACCCCCCTGAATCTGCTGGGCTACAGCCACCAACAGCTTGTCGAGCTGCTGGCGCAGTGGGGTGAACCGCGTTTTCGTGCCACCCAGCTCGTCAAGTGGATCCATCAGCGCGGGGTCACCGACTTCGAGCAGATGACCGACGTCTCGCGCAAGCTGCGCGAGCGCCTGGCGCGCGAGACCGAGATCCGCGTCCCCGAGATCGGGCTGGAAAAGGCCTCCGCCGACGGCACCGTCAAGTGGGTGCTGCGGCTCCCCGACGGCAATGCCATCGAGACCGTCTTCATCCCCGAGGGCGGGCGCGGCACGCTGTGCATCTCCTCCCAAGTCGGCTGCGCGCTCGACTGCACCTTCTGTTCCACCGCTCAGCAGGGTTTCAACCGCAACCTCGCCAGCGCCGAGATCATCGGCCAGGTGTGGCTGGCCATGCAGCGCCTGCCGGCGCCGGAAGGGCGCAAGCGGGCGGTGAGCAACGTGGTGCTGATGGGGATGGGCGAGCCGCTGGCCAACTTCGACGCGGTCGTGCCGGCCTGCCAGCTCATGACCGACGACAACGCCTACGGCCTGAGCCGGCGGCGCGTGACCCTGTCCACTTCCGGTCTGGTGCCGGCGCTGGATCGTCTGAGCGAACACACGGATGTCGCGCTGGCCGTCAGTCTGCACGCGCCGAATGATGCGCTGCGCGACCGTCTAGTGCCGATCAACCGCAAGTACCCGATCGCCGAGTTGCTGGACAGCTGTCGCCGCTATGTGGAGGCGACCGATGCCCACAGTGGCGTGACCTTCGAATACGTGCTGCTGGCCGGGGTCAACGACCAGCCGGAACATGCCAACGAGCTTGCCGGACTGTTGCGCGGTATTCCCGGCAAGATCAACCTGATCCCGTTCAATCCGTTCCCGGGGGCCCCGTTCGACCGCCCGCGGGAGGCCGATGTGCTGGCCTTTGAACGACGGCTGCAAAAGGCCGGCTACGTCACCACCGTGCGGCGTACCCGCGGGGATGACATCGATGCCGCCTGCGGCCAGCTGGTGGGCCAGGTCGAGGACCGTACCAATCGCGGGATGCGCATGTTCCGCTTGCATGCCGAATTGCCACAGACGGATCGGAGGGCTTCATGACGGGACGCGCGGGTTGGCGCCTCGCCGCGGCGTTGGCGCTGGCGCTGGTGCTGGGGGGCTGTGCCGCCACGGCCGACCGGCCGGTATCCGGCGAGCGCGAGGAGGCCGCCGAGGTGCACGCCGAGCTCGGGATCGGGTATCTGCGCGAGGGCGAGTTCGAACAGGCCGAACGCAACCTGCGTCGGGCGCTGGACTATGACCCCGGCGATGCCCTGGCCAATATCGGCATGGCCGCGGTCCTCGAGCGCAAGGGCCAGCTGGATCGCGCCGAGGAACATTACCGCCGGGCCCTGCGCCGTGACGAGGGCAACCCCTTCGCCCAGACCAACCTGGGGGCGTTGTTGTGCAGCCGCGAGGAATTCGACGAGGCGCAGGCCCTGTTCGCGCGCGCCATCGACAATCCGGATTATGACCGCCGCGACATCGCCTACATGAACTCCGGCGTCTGCCACGCCGATGCGGGGGATGTGGAGCAGGCCGAACGCCAGTTGCGGCGGGCCCTGGAGCTGAACCCGCAGTATCCGCGCGCGCTGCTGGAGATGGCCCGGCTGACCTACCAGGACGGCCGGCCGATGCAGACCCGCGCCTTCCTGCAGCGGCTGGACAGCCAGGGTATCGAGAGCGCCGAGACCCTTCTGCTGTGCTATCAGGCCGAAACCGCGCTGGGCAACAGCCGCGCGGCCAATGCCTGCGCCGAGCGCCTGAGCCGTCAGCATCCGGACAGCGACGAGATGACCGAGTTGCGGCGTCTGGAGCGTGAAGGATGAGTGATCCGCGCGACAAGGAACCGGACCTGGGGCGGGTCGAGGACGTTGACGATTCGACCACCAACGTCGCCCCCCTGCGTACCGAGGGGAGCGACCCGGACCCCGAGCCCTCGTTCTCGGCCGCGCACGGCCTGACCACGCGCGACCGTCCTGCCGAGGCCGAGGCAGAGACGCCCGGGGGCCAGAACGAGCCCGGTGCGAGTCTGCGCCGAGCCCGCGAGGCCGCGGGGCTCGATACCGCGACCCTGGCCAGTCGGATCCACCTCGGGCGCGGCACACTGGAAGATCTCGAGGCCAATCGCTTTCATCACATGCCGCCGGCCTATGTACGCGGGTACCTGCGCTCCTGTGCCCGCGAGCTGGGGGTGGACGCGGGACCCTGGATCCAGTCGTTCGAACAGCACGGGCTGGTGGATCCCGAGCTGCAGGCGGTTGCGACCCCCTCGGCGCGGGCACGCCGGCGCCGCCGCAGCCGCGGGATCTACTGGCTGGCACTGTTGCTGCTTGTGGCCCTGCTGGGGCTCGGGGTCTATGCCTGGAACGAGCGCACGGACGCGCTCGGCCTGCCGTCCATCAACCTTGGGGACGCCCGGGAAGCTGTACAGGGGCTTGCGGATCCGGCGTTGACGGACGAAGAACCGGCCGGGGTGCCGGATGGTGAAGCCGCGCCCCCGGAAGCGCTCCCGACCGAGGGCGGAGCGGAGGGTAGCGCGGCGGCCGAGGCCGCCGAAGCCGAGCCCATCGAGTCGGGCGAGGGTACCCCTGACACTGGCATTGAGGATGGCCAGACCCTCGCGATCACGCCCGAGTCCCTGACCGAGCGTGTGGCCGTGCCGGAGGAACCGGTCACGCCCGAGGTCGCGTCCGAGATGGCCTCGCTGCCGGAGGCCGAAGCCCCGGCCGAGACGTCGCCGGCCCCGGCGGACACCGCAGGGGGCGCCGAGCTGGTGCTGGAGTTCTCCGAAACCTCCTGGGTGGAGATCCGCGACGCCGCTGACGAGGTCGTCCTGACCGGCGTTCTCAGTTTGGGGGATCGCGAGACGCTGCGCCTGGAATTGCCAGGCCGTGTGATCCTCGGCAACGCCGAGGGGGTCTCGCTGACACTGGATGGCACGCCCGTCGATCTCGAGCCGCATATTCGGAGCGACCGCACCGCGCGCTTCGACCTGGAAGGCTGACGCGGGATCTGCCCGCGCGGCCATCACGTACAAGAAAAGACATCATGAAAGCGATCAAGTCGATCCGCGGGATGCACGACATCCTGCCCGAGTCCGTTCACGTCTGGCAGCACCTGGAAGACACGCTGCGCGAGGTCCTGGAGGGCTACGGCTACCATGAAATCCGCATGCCGATCGTCGAGGCGACCGAGCTGTTCAAGCGTTCCATCGGGGATGTCACGGACATCGTCGAGAAGGAGATGTACACCTTCGATGACCGCAACGGCGACAGCCTGAGCCTGCGCCCCGAGGGCACGGCCAGTTGCGTGCGCGCGGGGATCCAGCACGGGCTGCTGCACAACCAGGTGCAGCGGCTGTGGTATCTGGGGCCGATGTTCCGCCACGAGCGGCCGCAGAAGGGGCGCTACCGCCAGTTCCACCAGGTCGGGGTCGAGGTCTTCGGTCTGCCGGGGCCGGATGTGGACGCCGAGATGCTGGCGATGACCGCGCGCCTGTGGCGCATGCTGGGGCTGGCCAACGTGCGCCTGGAGCTGAACACCCTGGGGACGCCGGAAAGCCGCCGCCGGTACCGCGACCATCTGATCGCCTATTTCGAACAGCACCGGGAGGCCCTGGACGAGGAGGCGCAGCGTCGGCTCTACGACAACCCGATGCGCATCCTCGACAGCAAGCACCCAGAGACCCGTGCGATCGTCGCCAACGCCCCCAGCCTGATGGACGACCTCGACGAGGCCTCCCGTGCCCATTTCGATGCCCTGTGCGCGCACCTCGATGCGCTGGGCATCCCCTACGAGCACAATCCGCGACTGGTGCGCGGGCTCGATTACTATACGCACACCGTGTTCGAGTGGATCACCGACGATCTCGGTGCCCAGGGCACGGTCTGCGCCGGGGGCCGGTACGATGGCCTGGTCGAGCAGCTGGGGGGGCGCGGGACCCCGGCCATCGGCATGGCCATGGGCCTGGAGCGCCTGGTGGCGTTGCTGGAGGCCCGCGAAGAGGCCCCCGCCGCGCCCGGACCCGATGCCTACCTGATCGTCGGGGGCGACGAACTGGTGGGGCCGGCGTTGCAACTGGCCGAGGCGCTGCGTGGCGAGCTGCCCGGCTTGCGCCTGGTCCAGCACTGTGGCGGCGGCAGCTTCAAGTCGCAGATGAAGCGGGCCGATCGCCTCGGCGCCCACTACGCCCTGGTCCTCGGGAGTGACGAGCACGCCGCGGGCACCGTGACGGTGAAGCCGTTAAGATCGCAGGGCGGCGAGCAGGTAGCCGTGGAGCGTACCGCACTGGCCGATCATCTCCGTACAGCGCTGGCGCAGCGGTCGTAACCGCTCCAGCGCGGATCCAGCAAGAACAAGGAACAGCATGAGCGATCTCACCGACGAAGAAAAAGCCGAACGCATCAAACAGTGGTGGGCGGACAACGGCCTTGCGATCGTGGCCGGCCTAGTCCTCGGGGTCGCCGGTCTGTTCGGCTGGAACTGGTGGAGCGATCGGGAAGAAACCCGAGCCCAGGCGGCCTCCGAGATGTATCAGGCCCTGCAGGTGGCCGGCCAGACCGGGCAGACCGATCGCGCCCAGGAACTGGCCGATGCGATCATCGAGCAGGGCCGGGGCACGCCATACCGTGCGCTGGCCTGGGTCTACCGCGCGGATGTCGCCATTGCCCAGGACGATCACGACACGGCGATCAGCGCCCTGCAGGCCGCGCGCGACGCGGCCCCCGATCGGGGCTACCGCGAGGTGCTGACCCTGCGTCTCGCGCGCCAGATGATCCTGGCCGAGCGTCTGGACGACGCCGAGACCACCCTCGCGGATGTGCGCAGTGAGGCCTTCAACGGCCTGAAGCGCGAGCTGCAGGGCGATCTCGCCCGTGCTCGCGGCGATCGCGAGGGCGCCCGGGAACATTACGAGGCGGCCCTGGACGCGGGCCACAGCCCCGAATACCTGCGCCTGAAATACGAAGAGCTTTCCGTTTGAATGAGGGGGGCGGAGTCTGTCGGACTTGGAACTGATCGGCTGCGCGCGTGGGAGAACGGCCCCTTTTTCCGCTCTCTCTCGTTACATAGTGCCCACTATGCGCCTCGAGAGACCGAAAAAATGGACTCGCTCTCCCGCCACGCTCGCGACGATCGCCCGAATCCGCCAGATTCCTGGGCCGCCCGTCGTTCGCGCGCACCCGCGACACGAACGCGAGTGTGTACATAAACCCTTGTTTCCCGAGAGGATCTGTCGCCCGATGTCAGTGCCTTACCTTGCAAGTCCGGCCATGCGTCTGCTGATTGCCGGCGCCCTGATCCTGTCCCTCAGCGCCTGCGGGCTGTGGCAGCGTGATACCACCGAGCCCCCGGCCGAACTGCCGGAGTTCGAGGCGGAGGGACAGCCGGAACGGCTGTGGTCGCGCTCGGTGGGCAGCGGCGGCGAGCGTTTCCTGTGGCAGGTCTACCCGGGGATCACCGACGAGCTTGTGGTGATGACCGACGCCGGCGGACGTGTCTCCGGGCTGAATCCGGAGAGTGGCAGCCAGCGCTGGCAGGTGCGCCTGGACGACGCCCGAGTCTCGGCCGGTGTCGGAGTTGGCGAAGACCTCGCGGTGGTCGGGACCCTGGACGGCTATGCGATCGGCGTGGACCTGGAAGGGGGCGGGGAACGCTGGCGCGCCGCGCTGTCCAGCGAGGTGCTGGCCGTCTCGGACGTCGCTGGCGGGCTGGTGGTCGTGCGCACCAATGACGGCCGCCTGCATGCGCTGGACGCCGCCTCGGGCGCGACCCAGTGGACCGCGCTGCGGACCACGCCCTCGCTGAGCCTGCGCGGCGCCCAGCGCCCGCAGATCACCTCCGGACGCGTGCTGGCCGGTTTCGACAACGGGCGCCTGCTGATGCTGGGGCTTAATCGCGGCAATGTCCTGTGGGAGACCACGCTGGGCATCCCCAGTGGTCGCACCGAGGTCGAGCGCATGGTGGACGTGGACGGCCATATCCCGCTGTATCGCGGTGCGGCCATTGCCGCGAGCTATCAGGGCCGTCTGGCCGCGCTGGATCTGAATTCCGGCGAGCTCTTCTGGACCCGCGATTTCTCGTCCTACCAGGGCGCGGACGTGGACACCGACTCCGACGTGCTGGTGGTGACCGATGCCGAGAGCCACGTGTGGGGCCTGCAGCCGCGCAGTGGCGGCGACCTGTGGCAGATGGACGGGCTGCGCCTGCGCGGGGTCACGGCGCCGGTCGTGGTGGGACCGCATGCGATCGTCGGCGATTACGAGGGCTACCTGCACTGGATCGATCTCGAGGATGGGCGCATCGTCGCGCGGCTGCGCGCGAGCTCGGGTTCCGTGGTGACCCGCCCGACGCTGGTCAACGGGACGCTGTACGTGGTGACCGACAACGGGCAACTGACCGCGGTGAACCCCGCGATCCGGGGCGCCGAGTGAGCCCGCTTAGGCCAGCCGCCTCTGGGTACCGCGGGGGTCGGGAACACCGATGATCCCGGTGATCGCGCTGGTCGGGCGCCCCAACGTCGGGAAGTCCACCCTGTTCAATCAGCTCACGCGCTCGCGTGATGCCCTGGTGGCCGATGTCGCGGGGCTCACGCGGGATCGCCAGTACGGCATCGGCAAGGTGGGCGACTTCCCCTACCTGGTGGTGGACACCGGCGGGCTGTCGGGCGAGGGCGCGGAAATGGACCGCGCGATGGCCGAGCAGACCCGGCGCGCGGTGGCCGAGGCCGATCACGTGCTGTTCCTGGTGGACGCCCGCGATGGCCTGACGCCGCAGGACCAGGTCATCGCCGACCAGCTGCGGGCGGCCGGCGTGAAGGCCCGGGTGGTGGTGAACAAGACCGACGGTCTGGACGCCGACTCGGTCAGCGCCGAGTTCTACGCGCTGGGCCTGGGCTCGATCACGGCCATCGCGGCCGCCCACGGGCGGGGCGTGCAGGGCCTGATGCAGGGAGTGCGCAAGGACGTGGCGGCGGCGCGCCGCGCGGCGCTGGAGGCCGGAGGCGATGAGGCCAGTGAAGCGGCGTCCAGCGACGGGCTCGACGAGGCCTCGCAGCAGGCGGCCCTGGACGACTGGCCGGGCATCCGCGTGGCGATTGTCGGGCGGCCCAATGTCGGCAAGTCCACCCTGGTCAACCGCATCCTTGGTGACGAGCGCGTGGTGGCCACCGATGTCGCCGGGACCACCCGCGACAGCATCTTCGTACCCTTCGAGCGTGACGGCACCGACTACACCCTGATCGATACCGCCGGTGTGCGGCGCCGGGCGCGGGTGCACGAGGTGATCGAGAAATTCAGCGTGATCAAGACGCTGCAGGCCATCGAGGCCGCCCACGTGGTGATCCTGGTGGTCGATGCCCAGTCCGGGCTGTCGGACCAGGATTCGCACCTGCTGGGCATGGTGATCGAGGCAGGGCGCGCGCTGGTGCTGGCGGTCAACAAGTGGGACGGCATGGAGGACCATGCGCGCGAGCGCATCCGGGACGAGCTGGACCGCCGCCTGGGCTTTGTCGACTTCGCCCGCATGCGCCTGATCTCCGCGTTGCACGGCACCAATGTCGGGCACCTGCTGGATGATGTGCGCGAGGCGCATGCCAGCGCCTTTCGCAAGGTCTCCACGCCGGAACTCACGCGCCTGCTCGAGGCCGCGGTGGCGGAGCATGCGCCGCCCATGGTCAGCGGTCGCCGGATCAAGCTGCGCTACGCCCATCAGGGCGGGCAGAATCCGCCGGTGATCGTGGTCCACGGCAACCAGACCGATTCTCTGCCGGGCAGCTACAAGCGCTACCTGGAAAACTTCTTCCGCAAGCACCTCAAGCTGGTCGGGACGCCCCTGCGCCTGGAGTTCCGGTCCGGTCGCAATCCGTATGCCGGCCGGCGCAACAAGCTGACTCCGCGGCAGCAGCAAAAGCGCAAGCGCCTGATGCGGCACGTGCGCCGCTGAGTCCAGGATGACCTCGGCGCCTCTCGCCAGCCCGGCCCATGACCCGGACCTGTCGGCATTCGCCAGGGTGGTCGAGCCGTTCCGCGTGATGGACATCCTCGCCCGGGCCCAGGAGGCCGAGCGCAACGGGCGCGATATCATCCATCTGGAGGTCGGGGAGCCGGATTTCCCGACGCCGCCTCCGGTGATTGCCGCCGGTCGTGCGGCGCTGGCCGCCGGGGATACGCGCTACACCCCCGCCCACGGGACCCGCGCGCTGCGCGAGGCACTGGCCGCCGACTACCGTCGGCGCCACGGTGCCGATGTGGATCCCGAGCGGATCGTGATCACGGCGGGCGCATCGGCGGCGATCCTGCTGGCCCTGGCGGCCGGGGTGAATCCGGGCGAGGAGGTCCTGCTTCCGGACCCGGGCTACGCCTGCAACCGGCAGTTCGTCGCCGCGCGTGGCGCGCTGCCCGTGGGCCTGCCGGTGCACGCCGAGGATGCCTTCCAGCCGACGCCCGAGGCCATCGCCGGGGCATGGCACGCGAACACCCGGGCGGTGCTGCTGGGTTCCCCGGCGAACCCGACCGGGACCTGCCTGTCGCGCGAACGCCTGACCGCGATCGTCGAGGTCGTGCGCGAGCGCGGCGGGCTGGTGATCATGGACGAGATCTACGCCCAGATCGTCTTTGACCGCCCCGAGCCCAGTGCCGCGGCTGGCTTCCCGGACGTGGTGGTGATCAATTCCTTCTCCAAGTACTTCGCGATGACCGGCTGGCGCCTGGGCTGGATGGTGGTGCCCGAGACCTGGGTGGACCCGGTGCGTCGCCTGGCGCAGAACCTGTTCGTGGCCCCGGCCACGATGGCCCAGACGGCGGCACTGGAGGCCTTCACCCCGGCGACCGAGGCCCTGCTGCAGACGCAGGTGCGCGAGCTCGAACAGCGGCGCGACGTGCTCCTGGACGCGCTGCCGGGGCTCGGGCTCGAGGTCCAGGCGCGTCCGGAAGGGGCGTTCTACATCTATGCCGACTGTACCGCCCACGGACCGGACTCCGAGGCGCTTTGCGCACGCATTCTCGACCAGGCCGGCGTGGCCCTGACGCCAGGTACGGATTTCAGCCCGACTCGGGGGCGGGACTATCTGCGGATCGCCTATACCCAGTCGGAGACCCGACTGCGCGAGGCCGTGGAGAGACTGCAGACCCTGCTGGGTTAGTTACCCCAGTATTTCCCTAAAGGCGGGGCAGGTGGCTGCCGAAGGACGAGAACTGCCAGAACAGCAGCAGGAGTGCGGCGGGGGCCACGAAACGCAGGGTCCAGCGCCAGGTGGCCAGGACAAGCGGCCGGTGCGGCAGCTCCTGCGCCGCGATGTGCGCCGGGACCACCCAGCCTGCGAACACCGCGATCATCAGCCCGGAAAGGGGCAGCAGGATATTGATCGAGGTGTGTTCCAGCAGGTGGTAAAGCGTTGGCAGTTCGCGCCCAAGTAGCGTGATATCGATTTGCGCCCATTCCGCCCCGCTGAAGGAAAAAATGGTGATCAGGCTGCACGCCCCGATGCTCAGCGTGGCCGTAAGGGACGCCCACCAGTGCCCAAGCCCGAAACGTTCGTGGAGCAGGTGCACGAAGACCTGAACGCCGGTGATCATCGTGCCGAAGGCGGCAAGGCCCAGCATGACGAAGAACAGCACGGTCAGGAGCGCGCCGGCCGTGATCGCGCTGAGCGCCAGTGGCAGGGCTTCGAACATCAGAGCGGGGCCGGCCGTGGGATCGAGATCGAAGGCGAATACAACGGGAAAGATCGCGAGCCCCGCGGTCAGGGCAATCAGGGTGTCCGCGATTGCGATGCCGGCGGCGGTGCCGCCGATCGAGATCTCCTGTGGCAGGTAGGCCCCGAACATCATCAGCACGCCGGCCGCGAGGGTCATGGTAAAGAAGGCATGGCCGACGGCGATCAGCAGGCTGCGCGGCTCCAGCGCCGCGAAATCGGGCCAAAACATGAAGGCGGCCGCGCTGCGGACGTCGCCGATCCACAGGCCGCTGGCCATTGCCAGCAACAACAGCGCGAACAGAAGGGGCATCAGGACGCTGACGCTGCGTTCCAGGCCGCCGCGCAGCCCCAGGCCGAGGATCAGAAAGGTGGCACCGATCCCGAAGGCCGTCCACGACAGCATTCCGCTGGCCGAGGTGGTGGTGGCCACGAAGACCGCCCGTACCTGTTCGCCATCGGCCTGGGAAAAGGCCCCGGCCGCCGCCTGCGGGATGTAGGAAAACACCCACCCCGCCACCACCACATAAAAGCCCATGATCACGAATGACGCTAGGATCCCGATCCAGCCAACCATCTGCCAGCCATCGTGCGCCCGACTCTCGCGGGCTACGGCCAGCGCCGCATAGCCCGGTGACCGGCGCCCGCGCCGGCCGATCATGACCTCGGCCATCATGACCGGGATACCGATTACGGCAATCGCCGCGAGGTAGACCAGCAGGAACGCACCCCCGCCGTTCTCGCCCAGGATATAGGGGAACTTCCAGATGTTGCCCAGGCCGACGGCCGAGGCAGTGGCGGCCAGCACGAAGGCATAGGCGTGCCGCCAGCGGATGCGGGTGGCGGTGATATCCATGCCGCGCGGGCCCGGTCAGGTGATGACGTCGGGTTTCTCGCGGCGGGTCAGGCCGGGGATGTCGCCGAGCCGGGAGGCGGCCTCGATCAGCGGACGCAGCAGTTCCTGCGGGTCGGCATCGAGGTGTTCCGGATGGGTCTCGTGCTGCTCGATGTACAGGCGCAGCGTGGCGCCCTCGGTGCCGGTGCCGGACAGCCGGAAGACGATGCGGGCACCGCTCTCGAACAGCACGCGCAGGCCCTGGTGCTCGGTCAGGCTGTTGTCCACCGGGTCGCGGTAGGCGAAGTCGTCCGCGCGCGCCACGCGCATGCCGGCCAGGGATTGCCCCGGCAGCACCGAGAGCTGTTCGCGGATGCGTGCCATCACCTGTTCGGCGCGGTCGCTCTCCACGGCCTCGTAGTCGTGCCGGGTGTAGTAATGGCGTCCGTACTGGCGCCAGTGATCGCGCACGATCTCCTCCACCGACTGGCGCCGGGCCGCCAGCAGGTTGAGCCAGAACAGCACGGCCCACAGGCCGTCCTTTTCGCGCACGTGGTCGGAACTGGTGCCGAAACTTTCCTCGCCGCACAGCCGGATGCGTCCGTCGTCCAGCAGGTTGCCGAAGAATTTCCAGCCGGTCGGGGTCTCGAAGCAGGGGAGGTCCAGCTTTTTGGCGACCACGTCTACGGCCTGACTGGTAGGCATGCTGCGCGCCACGCCCTTCAGGCCGTCGGCAAATGCCGGGATGTGGTGGGCGTTGGCCGCCATGATCGCGAGGCTGTCCGAGGGCGTGACGAAGAAATGCCGGCCGAGGATCATATTGCGGTCGCCGTCACCGTCCGAGGCGGCGCCAAAATCCGGGGCATCGCGGCCGTACAGGGCCTCGCGCAGCTCCCGCGCGTGCGACAGGTTCGGGTCCGGGTGGCGGCCCCCAAAGTCGGCCAGCGGCTCGGCGCGCAGGATGGTCTCGGCCGGGGCCCCCAGGCGGTTGACCAGGATCTCCTCGGCATACGGGCCGGTCACGGCATGCATGGCATCGAAGCGCATGCGGAAGTGATCGGAGCGCAGGAGTTCGCCGATGCGCTCGAAGTCGAACAGGGTGGCCATGTAATCGGCATAGGTCCCGACCGGATCGACCACCTCGACGGCCATGTCGCCCAGCTGTCCGGCGTGCAGGTGATCGATGTCCACGTGCTCGGTGCCATTGGCGATGCGGTAGTGCTGGATGCGGGTGCTCTGCTCGAAGATGGCGTCGGTCACCGAGGGCGGAGCGGGGCCGCCGTTGGCGGTGTTGAGCTTGACCCCGAAATCGCCCTCCGGGCCTCCCGGGTTGTGCGAGGCAGACAGGATCAGGGCGCCCGTCGCCCCGCGCGAGCGGATGAGGTGCGATGCGGCCGGGGTCGACAGGAGGCCGGCGTGCCCCACGGCGACCTTCTTCACACCGTTGGCCAGGGCCATGCGCAGGATCAGCTGGATCGCCTCGCGGTTGTGGAAGCGCCCGTCGCCACCCAGGAGCAGTTCGCCGTCCTTCAGGTCGGGACAGGCGTCGAAGATGCTCTGGATGTAGTTCTCGAGGTAGTGCGGCTGGCGGAACTGGCGGACGCGCTTCCGCAGGCCGGAGGTGCCGGGCTTCTGGTCGGAAAAGGGCCGGGTGGTGACGACGCTTATGTCCATGGGGTCGCGGATCCTTGTTGGTCGATTCGAAGGTACCAAAAACCCCGGGGGGTGTCCCGCCTGGCACTACTGGCGCTCGCGGCGAAGCCGCCCTGGCCTGTTAGACTGCGCGACATGTTGCTGGAGCGTCAGACCCCGTCCCACCTGGAACCCAGGCCCGAGAGCTTCGCGGCACTGATGGAGATGTACGAGGAGAACTACCTCGCGCTGCGCCGTCTGTGTCCCGAACTCGAGCGGCAGCCGGTGCGTTCGGTCTCGCGGGTGGCGGGCGCGCTGGATCTGTACCTGGAGGTGCTGGAGCGCACCCGCTATACCACCACGCTGCACCTCACCTACCGGTTCGATCATCAGGGTGAACGCCGCGAGCAGCCAGACATGCGCGTGCGCCTGTTCCATGACGCGCGCCAGGCCGAGGTGCTGGAGCTGCACTGCCGGACCATCGGGGACGGTGCCGTCCCGGAGATGCTGAGCGGCCACCCGGGCCTGGTCTGTCGCTGGCGGCACAACCGGTTCCTGTACAAGTGGCTGCGCTACTGCCTGCGCCAGGGGCACCGCTTCCTGGCGGATACCGAGTCGCAGGTGGCCGCGGTCGAGTAGGTCGAGCAGGCGGTCGTGGTCGCGGCCTACTGACAGGCTACGGGCCGGGGCGCGATCGCGTCGTTCTCCAGCAGGCGGTGCAGCGGGGCGGGCTGACCGAACAGGAAGCCCTGCATCATCGGACACTCCAGCTTGCGCAGGTAATCGCGGTGGGCGTCGGTCTCCACCCCCTCGGCCACGATATTCATGTTCAGGCCGCGCGCCATGGAGATGATCGCGTTGACGATGCAGGCCTCGTCCTCGCGGCAGATGGTCTGCGTGAAGCTGCGATCGATCTTGAGGGTATGGATCGGCAGCTTCTGAAGGTAGCTGAGGGACGAGTAGCCGGTGCCGAAGTCGTCCACCGCGATCTGCACGCCGGCGGCCCCCAGCCGGTTCAGTTTGTGCACCGTGTCCGGGGTGTCGCTCATCAGCAGGTTCTCGGTGATCTCCACCTCCAGCAGATCGGGCGGGAAGCCGGCCTCGCCCAGGATGCCCAGGAAGTCCTCGACGAAATCGTCGCGCTCCACCAGTACGGGGGAGAGGTTCACGGCCAAATGTAGTTCCGGATAGCCCGACTGCATGTGCTGCTGCACCTCGCGAATGGCGGTGCGCAGGGTCAGGCGGTCGAGATCCACGATCAGGCGGGTGTCCTCGGCGACCGGGATGAACTCGGCCGGGCCCAGCAGCCCCAGTTGCGGGTGGTCCCAGCGAATCAGCGCCTCGACGCCGACCATTTGCCCGGTTTCCGTGTCGACCTGAGGCTGATAGAGGATATGGAACTCGTCGCGCTCCAGGGCACGGCGCATGTCCTGTTCCAGCTGCAGCCGGCGCGGGGGGTGGCCGCCCATGTCCGGGCTGTACACGCGCACCCCGGTCTTGCCGGTACTCTTTTCGCGGTACATCGCGATGTCCGCGTTCTTGATCAGGGCCTCGAGGTTGTCGCCGGCATCCGGGTAGATTGCGATGCCGATGCTGGCGCCGACGAACAGTTCGTGGTCGCCGATCTGGAACGGGGCCTGCAGGCTCTCCAGGATCTTCTCGGCGACCTGGATCGCGGCCTCGCTGCTGGCCAGGCCCGGGATCAGCAGGGTGAACTCGTCGCCGCCGAAGCGCGACAGCGTGTCCCCCTTGCGGATGCAGCCCTGCAGGCGCTGCGCCACGCCCTGCAGCAGGCGGTCGCCGACCGTGTGCCCGAGCGAGTCGTTGATCACCTTGAAGCGGTTCAGGTCGATAAACAGCACGGCCAGTTGCGTGCCGGAGCGATGGGCGTGGGAAATAGCCACATCCACGCGGTCGCGGAACAGTGCGCGGTTGGGCAGGCGAGTGAGCAGGTCGTGGTAGGCCTGGAAGTTGATGAAGGCCTCGGATTCCTTGCGCTCGGTGATGTCGCGGGCGGTGCCGTAGGTCAGCGCCTCATGCCGGCCCTCGGCGTTTTCGTCCCCGGCCCCGTTGGGCCACACCGCGACCTCGAAGAAGTGCCGGGTGTGGGACGGGCGCGCCGGTTTCAGGGCGAGTTCGACGGAGCGGATATGGGCCTGGCGGCGGGTGGCCTGTTCGAAAAAATACGCGGCCTTGTCGCGGTCCTCGGGTTCGACCAGGTCCAGGATGGAGGACTCGAGCAGGTCCTGACGGGCATAGCCCAGCAGTTCGTGGACGCGCGAGTTCACGAAACGGAAGCGGTGTTCCGCATCCAGCACGAACACGATGTCGGGCGAGTTGTTCACGATCATGCGGTGCAGGCGCTCGGATTTCTCCAGGCGCGCGCGCATGGCGCGGTTGGCGTCTTCCAGCGCCTTGTGCTGCAGCGCGTTGCGTACGGTCGCCAGAAGTTCGGCCGGTTCGTAGGGTTTTTTCAGATAGTCGTGCGCGCCCTCGCGCAGGGCCCCGGCGACGTCCTCCACGGTGCTGTTGCCACTCACCACCACGGTCAGGGTTTCCAGGCCGGCGGCCTGCATGAAGCGCAGGACATCGAGACCGTCGAGTTCCGGCATGGCGAGATCGAGCAGCAGCAGGTCATAGTGCTTTTCGCGCAGGGCCTCGATGGCGGCGCCGCCACCCGGGGCGGTGCGTACGGGATAGCCTTCCAAACTCAGCAGGCCCCGCAGGCTTTCGAGCAGGCCGGGATCGTCATCGGCGATCAGGATGCGGACGGACTGCGGGTCGATCGGCGTGTCGCGGTCGGTCATCAAGGCCTCAGGGCGTCATGATTGCGTCATCCCTGATGCGTCCGCTGTCCCCTGTGTGACCAGGGGCAGGGTGATTTCGAAGCGCGTCCCGGCGCTTGTGCTGGTGAAGGTGAAGCCCGCACCGATCTCCTCGGTCAGGCGCTTGACGATGCTGAGCCCGAGGCCGGCATGGCCCGGCCCCTTGCTGGACGCCACCGGCGCGAACGCGGCGGCCTGGACCGCCGGTGGCAGGCCGGGTCCCTTGTCGGTGACCGACAAGGGGACCACGCGGCGGCCATTGACCGTGGTCGGGGCGCGGGTGGCGATACTGATCTCACCACCGTTCTCCTGCGCCTCTGCGGCGTTCTTCAGCAGGTTCGTCAGGATCTGGCGCAGGTGATCCGCCGACACGGACAGCGGCGGGTCCGAGGGGCTGAGGTCCAGATGGAGCTGGATGCCCCGGGTCCGGCACAGGGATCCGTCGACGATGTCCGCGACCTGGCGCACCAGTGCGTTCAGCGAGCCCGGTCCGGTCTCTCCGGTCGCGGCGGCCTCCGGATCGCGCAGGCGCAGCAGGATGCGCCCGACCCGGTCGATCTCGTCCTTGATGAGGCCCAGCTCGTGGCGGGCCTCGTGCTCCGCACCCAGCTTGTGGTGCAGCACGCCCAGGTAGTTCTGGATGATGCTGAGCGGGTTGCCGGCCTCGTGCACGGTCTCGCGGATGCGCTGTTCGGTAGCGTCCGTGTCTCGGGGCTCGGGGCGGGGCTGCGTCAGGGCGCGCGCGATCTCGCGGGTCAGGGAGCGGATGAAGTCGCTGCGGGGTTCCAGGCCCTCCGCCTGGCCGTGCGTCAGCCCGAGGATCAGCACGCCGGCGGGCTGCTGGCCCTCGGCCAGCAGCGGAAAGCTCCACAGGCGTTCCGCCTCGCACAGGCGGAACAGCTGCTGGTCGATCACCGGGAGGCCGGCGGCGTTTTCCTCCTCGTGACGCAGGATCTCGCGGTCCAGCAGGGTGTCGGTGACCAGGCTGCGCCCGGGCAGCAGCGGCAGGGTGAAATCGGGTGTCTCGTCATCCTCTACCCAGGCGGAGACCGACTGCTGGTCGTCGTCGACCAGAAACAGCAGGCTCTGGCTCACGCCCAGGGTCAAAAACAGGGTGCGCCGCGCGGCCAGGCAGCGGTCCTGCAGGCGGGTCGCGCGGGCCATCTCCGCGTTGATCCGTTCCAGTTCGGTGAGGTCCCGGACCCGTGCCCCAAGGGCGCGTTCGGCTGCCCGGTCGTTCGATTCCGGCCCGTCCTGCGTCTCTGGACCCGGCGCGGGGGCGTCGAGATCGATCTCCAGCGAGCCGGCGATGCGCCGGACATCTTCGGCCACCCGTTCGCGCAGGGCCCGTGCCAGACCCTCGTTCAGGCCGAACAGCGTGTCGGCGGCGGCCAGCGCCGTTTCGTTGCAGGTGGCCTCGGTGCTGGCCGCGAGGGTGGCCGGAAGGCAGGCCATGGCATGTGCCAGGTTCACCAGCTTCACCAGGTGGTGGGCATCACGCACGCGTTCGGCCGGCTCCAGGTGGTAGCGCACGGCATCGGCCACGAAAGGGCCGAGGCCCCAGGTCTCCAGGCAGTCGCCGCCCAGCTCGCCGTAGTGGCACCCGAAGCTGTTGCGTTCCAGGGCCACCAGGTGCGGGTCATCCTCCGCCGCCTGCAGCAGGGGCCAGTAGTGGCCCTCGTCTCCGGCAAGCCGGATCAGGCGGCCGATGTCGATCAGCAACCCGGCCAGGTAGGCCTCTTCCGGGCGGGGGTAGCGGGTCAGGGTCGCGAGGACCTGGGCGAGGCTGGCGGTGGTCAGGGCGCGGCGCCAGATTACGCGGAGGTAGCCGCGATGCCGGGGTGCGAACTCGCCGAACAGCTGCTGGATCGCCGCGGTGAGGGCCAGACTGCGCACCGTGTCCAGGCCCAGGCTGAACAGGGCGCGGTCGATGGTGCGGCAGGGGGAGCCACGGTAGTAGAAGGGGGAGTTGGCGGCCTGCAGCAGGCGGCCGGACATCCCGGCATCCTGCAGGATGGCGCGGGCGAGGGACTGGAAATCGGCTTCATCTGCCTGGGTGGCATCAAGAACGGGGATCAGCGCCTGGGGCAGGCTGGGTAATGCGTCCGTTGCCGTGTTGACCCTCGCCATGCTGTTCCCCGGAGACGCTGTAGCCGACCCGCCGTCTCAGTTGCCCGAACCGCGAACCCGGTGTTGGCACCGTGTGGCGCCTGCGCGCCGGGCCGCTCTTGATAACCGACTATACTGTGCGGTATTCGGACACGCTACCGGACGGGGTAGACCGGCCGTGAGTTCGCCGTCATCCTTTACCGATCAGGGTTTCCTTAATCCATGCCGATGAGTGCCATGCAGGGAGCCGCAATGTCCGATCGCAGTGCCTCGGCGGATTCCCGATCCGCAGCGGTGGCGCGGCCACGGGTCCTGGCCGTGGCCAGTGGCAAGGGTGGCGTGGGCAAGTCCAGCCTCGCGGTGAACCTCGGGATTACCCTGGCGCGCCGGGGGCGGCGGGTGTGCATCCTCGACGGCGACACCGGGCTGGCCAACGTCAACATCCTGCTGGGGCTGCGTCCGCAACGGGGGCTGCCCGAGGTGCTGGCCGGGGAATGCGGCATCGAGGAGATCCTCCTGGAAGGGCCCCATGGCCTGCGGATCATCCCGGGCGCCAGTGGCATCCGCGAGTACGCCGAGCTCTCCGAGGCCCACCAGCAGCGCCTGGTCACGGAGCTGGCGCGCATCGAATCGGATTTCGACGACCTGTTGCTGGACACCGCCGCCGGCATCGGCGACACCACGCTGGACTTCCTCGCGGCCAGCCATCAGGTCCTGCTGGTGCTCACCCCGGAGCCGACCTCCCTGACGGACGCCTTCTCCCTGCTGAAACTCGCCTTGCGCCGGCAGGCGCTGGATGTACGGGTGGTCGTCAACATGGTCGCGGACGTTGCCGAGGCGCGCAGCGTGTTCCAGCGCTTCGGCAACGCGGTGGAAAAATACCTGCATACGCGGGTCGATTTCCTGGGTTTCGTCCAGCGCGACGAGAGTCTGCGTACGGCGGTCACCCTGCAGCACCCGGTCGCGCTGTTTGCCGAGGGCGATCCGTCGTTCCGCCCGTTTCAGCGCCTGGCCAACGCGCTGGACGACGACCCGCCGCAGGGGCCCGACGCGGCCTTCAGCCGCTTCTGGCGCGGGCGGCTCGAGGGGTCTCCACCCGCTCCCCGATCCACTGCCGGTTCCGCCGGGGATCACGGATTCGAAGCCACGGCCCCGCCGGCAACGGCGGTCCAGGAAGCTGTGGATTCCCCGGCCGGCGAGACGCCCCCGCCGGAGGTGGATGCCGACCAGGGCCTGGCCCCGTTACGCCGGGCCTTCGAGAACGCGCTGGAGGTGGCGGACCCGGAAGCCCTGGCCGAGGTCCTGAACACCCTGCACGAGCAGTACCGGGCGCGCACCGGGCGACCGGCCATCAAGGGGGTTGAGCCTTCGGTCGATGCGCCGCCGGAAGGGGCGGCCAGCCCCGAGGTTGCGGAGGATGTCGCGCTGGGTGAGGCGCTGGGCCCCGCCGATCCGCCGAGGCCGGCGGCCCCTGCGGAGCGGGATGCCGTTCCGGCTGCCGATACGCGGACGTCCGACCCGCCACCGGACTTCGGCTGGCGTGCTGCGGACCCGGACCCGGGTATCCCGGGGCGGCAGCGGACATCCCGTGCCCCGGGCTTTGATCACGAGCGGTTCGGATCCCAGGAAGCGCTGCTTGCGCGGCTACGCGAACTGGAGGGCCGGGACGTAGACCTGGCGGCGTTTCTGCGCCGCCTGTGAAGGGCGCGACGGGCGCCTATCGGGGGCCCAGCAGCAGCCAGGCGATCAGCCCCAGAAGCGGCAGGAACAGCAGGATCAGGATCCACAGCAACTTGACGACCGGGCCGGCGGGGCTTTGCGCGGTGCGCACGATCGCCCAGATGACGATCAGCAGCCAGACGAGGCCCAGAATGCCGGTAACTTCGATGCCCATGGGATGCTCCTTGCGGGTTGGATGCGTGGCCCGACCGGAACGCACGCCCTGTTTGAAGGCAGGAGCAGGTCTCTCCTGTTCGGGTCCCTGATAACACGGGCTTGTGCGGGTGCCAACTCGGGCGGCGAAAAATGTGCCGGGCGCCGCGAACCGATACCCTGTGCCGCAACCGTCATTGAACGCCCCGGAAGGAGGCCCATGAAGATCTGGGTGGATGCGGACGCCTGTCCCGCTGTGATCAAGGAAATCCTGTTTCGCGCGGCGAAGCGGACCGGGACACCGATGACCCTGGTGGCCAACCAGCCGATGCGTACGCCGCCGTCCAAGCTGATCGACTCCATCCAGGTGGGTGCCGGGTTCGACGTGGCCGACAACGAGATTGTCCGGCGCCTCGCGGCGGGCGACCTGGTGATCACCGCCGACATCCCGCTGGCCGCGGAGGTGATCGAGAAGGGCGGCCAGGCGCTCAATCCACGCGGCGAGCTCTATACCCGCGACAACATCCGCGAGCGCCTCAGCATGCGCGATTTCATGGACACCCTGCGCGGGAGCGGCGTGGATACCGGCGGTCCCGCGGCCCTGGGCCCGCGCGACCGCCAGGCCTTCGGCAACGCCCTGGACCGCTGGCTCGCCCAGCACGCCCGCTAACGCCCGGCGCGCCGCAGGGCCTAAACCCGCAGTTGCCGGATCAGTCTGAGGGTCTCCTCCGCCAGTTCCACCCAGTCTTCCCTTGGAGCGAGGTGTCGCCGTTCGTTCGGGTCCAGTGCCCCCGTGGCCTTCGGGCCGGCGCTCGACCGAGGCCGGGTCATTCGCGAGGGCGAGCGGGAGCGGTTCTGATGTGCCGAATTCATGCGTTTGAGCGTCCCTGTCGGGTGCGTGTGCGGGTCGTCATTCCCGGGTAACGGCAGCGAACCGTCTCGCTTGAGCCTGTGATTCGCGGGTGAATCGGCACGACGAATGCCCCTTTCGTTAGGCTGTATGGAGAAGGATGCGGCATGCGCCGTGAGCGGAACCGGGAGAAACGATCGTGTGGAAGGGGATGAAGGCCCTGATTCTGGGGTTGGTAGCGTCAGCCTTGTTGGTAGCCTGCGGTGGCGAGCGCGTGGCGCCGGTAACGCTGGAGCAACTGGCGGCGTCGGCTCCGGCGTTCGACGGCGAGCTGGTGGAAACCGAGGGAGTGGTGAACCGCTTCGACGATCCCGAGCATTACTGGCTCGAGGACGACGCCATCAACCGGGTGGCGGTCACCCCCGGTTCGGCGGTCCGCGACCACCTGGGCGAGAACCTGCGCGTAGTCGGGCGCTTTTCCTATCACCCGGAAGAAGGGCGGCGGATCGAGATTGACCCGGCCGCCACTGCGGCCCTGCGTGCATCCGCCCGTTGAACGAATCTGCTGCCTGAACCCCGGGTTTTGCCAAGGGAGACGCAATGACACATTGGATTGATGTAGCCCCGGTCGGGACGATCGAGGATGGAGACCATCGCCTGGTGGAGACGGCGGATACCGAGGTCGCCATCTTCAACCTCGGCGGCGAGTATTTCGCGGTGGAGAATCTCTGTACCCACGAGGATGTACCCATCGCCGACGGCGAGATCGACCCCGACGACTGCATTACCTGTCCGATGCACGATGCCCAGTTCTGTCTGCGCACCGGCGAGGTCATGGAGCCGCCGGCGGAAGAGCCGCTGACCCGGTTCCCCGTGCGCATCGAAGGCGACATGGTCCAGGTGGGCGCGCAGCCACTGGACGACTGAATCGGGCTAGGGAGAAGCTGATTTAATCGCGCGCAAAAGCGACTCGATCGCGAGCGTGTACCTTGATCAGTGTTTCCCTAGGATCGAGCCGGAAGCTGCCCCGGATGCTCTGCTTTTGCCGCGCCTGTACACTAATGGGTGCCTCACGTTGAACTTACGGGGGCAATCGCGCGGCTAGACGAGGGCACCCAAGCAATGGCAGGCACGGAGCAGACAGGCCGGGAAGGCCCGGGGGCCGATCCAGCGAAGCTATGGTCGGGACTGGCTGGATTGTCGGATGCGCAGCGCCAGCAACTGGCGCGTGGCATCGTTCCACGAGTGGCTGACCACCTCGACCGTTGTCTGGAGGCGATCGCCCGGGACTGGACCGCCGGCGGCAAGGACTCCGAAAGCAGCGAGTGGGCCAACGAGCTTCAGGGCTATCAGTTCGTGCTGCGCCGCCAGTTCGAGGAGGCCCTGGAACGGGACTTCCTGGCCACGACCTATCCCCCGAAGTACGAATTCTCCGGTTCCAGCTACGCGGGCGACAACTCCGGGTTGCAGATCCTGGACGACTACCAGTCCACCCGCCGCTCCCTGCGGCACAAACTGGAAGGACTGGTCCGCGAGCACAATCGCTATTCCTGGTTTGTCTTCCTGCAGGCGGCGCGCGAGGAGGATCGCTTCGAGCACCCCGGCTGGGCGCCGTGGTCGCCGCTGAACTGGTACGAGCGCCTGATCGAGACCGCCGAGGCCCAGTTCGGCCGTACCGACATGACCCTGGACCTGATGCGCGGGTATGTGCGCTGCCTGGGCAGCACCGCCGCGCCGACCCTGGCCTTCGTGGTCGAGACGGTGGAGTCCTGTGGGCTGGTCCGCGAGCCGGTTTCCGAGGAACCGGATGGCGATCTGGACCGGCCGGCGGCTCGCGCGAGCTGGGGCGCCGCCAGCGCCGAACCGGCCCCCGACGGCGCGGCGGCGCCCGCGACCGAGGCGGACGAGGCGGCCACTTCGGAAGCCGGCGCTGGCGTGGGCGTGGCGGCCCGCGCGCCGATGCCCGCGGCGGATGCGGCCCCGGAGGCCTGGCAGCAATGGGCGGCGTCCTCCGGCTGGCTGCTGGCCGCCGGCGGGGCGGGTATGGGCCCGGCGGCGGGCGCCGGTGGCTCGGCGGTCGAGGCCCCCCTGGAGGACGTCATCACGGGTGTGCTGGCGGGCGTGTTCGCCGAGGTGTCGCGCCAGCTCGAGTGCCATCCCGAGTTCCGCGCGATCATGCTGAAGCTGCAACCGCTGCTCGCGCGCGTGGTCAGCCGCGATCTCGAATTCTTCCACGACCCCGCCCACCCGCTGCGTGAATGGGTGGGCAGCCTGATTAACACCGGTGTGCGCATCAGCCCCGACAACGGCGCGGAGGACGCCGCGCTGGTCAAAGGCTACCTCGACGCGATGCGCCAGAGCGTCGAACGCCTGGAAAAGGAGGTCGATGTCCTTGATCGAGCCGGCGCACAGACCCTGCGCGAGGAATGGGATACGGCCCTGGCGGAGCAGGACGCGCACTGGCAGGCGCAGGCGGACGCACTTGCCGAGCCGATGTGCCAGAAGGAACGCGCCGCCCGCGCCCGACGCACCCTGACCGTATGCGTGCTGGAGACCGGTGCCGAGCTGCCGGAGCGCGCCGCCGAGCAGATCGCCGAGGCCTGGGAAGACCTCCTGGCCGTGGACGAGGCGGCCGTGCAGGTCCTGGACGCCGAGGTCCAGGAGGTGGTGCGGGCAATCTGCAACGGGGTTACCCCGCAGGAGGTCAATCCGCTGGTGCAGAAGATCGTCGCCACTGCCCGCGAGCATGGCGCCGACGAGGCGCGCATCAAGGCGGTGGTGCAGCACCTCGGGCAGGCGCACCTGCAGCGCATCCGTGCCGCGGCCGACGAGCCGCGCTTCGACCCGCAGGCCCGCATCCAGGCGCGTCGCGCCACGCGCCTGGAGGACGACGACCCGGATCTGCTGACCGATCTCGACGACCCCTGCGTCTTCGATGCCAGCCGGATGCGCACCGGCGAGTGGTTCGAACTGGTGGACAAGGCCAGCGGGCAGCTGCACCGCATGGGCCTCGTGTGGCGCGGCGAGGCCACGCGCGGCTATCTCTTCCTGTCGCTCGACCAAGGCGCCAGCCGCCGCCATTCCCTGCAGGGCGTCGCGCAGGAGCTGCGCGAGGGCCGCATGCGCCCGCTGCCGACCGACAACCCGCTGGATGCGCTACTGGGCTGATTCGGATCCCGCCTCTCACGAGGTCAAGGGCGTTTGGCACCACGAAGCGCACGAAGGCACGAAGAAGGGCAAGGGCGATTTACAGGAAGGTTTGAAGGTTGGAAGGGATGATGGGCTGGAGGGCCTGGGGCTCGCAGGGTTTCGGCGAGTCGCCTTGCCCCGGAAGGCTTGCCTCCGAGATGAGTGATGCCGGAAGAATCGATCCGGCCGTTGTTATTCCTTCCAGCGTCCTTCCCTACTTCCTGTAACCCGCTTTTGAATTTCTTTCTCTGTGCCCTCCGTGCGCTCCGTGGTGAGAAATGCTTTAGGCGTTGCCCCGGGGGTCGGGCAGGCGCACGCGCAGGTGGGTCGCGCCGATCACGGCGGCCGGAACCAGCAGCAGGTTGACCACGGGCACCATCGCCAGCAGCGTGGTGCCGGCCCCGAAGCTGAGCGTCTCCAACCGGTGGGCGCGCAACGTCTGGCGGACCGCCGCAAACTCCAGGCCGTCGTTCGCCAGCGGGGCCTCCATGAATTCGACGGCCAGTACCCAGCTACCGAACAGGAACCACGCCAGTCCGGCCAGCAGGTTCAGCCCGGGGACCACCGTGATGATCAGCACCGGGATGAACAGCAGGGCGTAGTACCCGGTCTTGCGCAGCGCGGTGATACTCGCGTGACCCATCTCGCCGAAAAACGAGCGCGCCGGCTGGCGCGGTTCGTGGCCCAGGCCGCGGGCGGTACGGTAGGCCAGCGGGCCGGAGAACGGGCTGGCGATGATCGCGGCCAGGGCCACTGCCGATACCGCAAAGGCCACCAGCAGCGCCAGGGCGAACAGCGGCCATAGCAGCCAGGCCAGCCAGTCCCAGCCACTCGGGAGCCACGTGGCCAGCAGTGCCTCGAAGCCAAATGCGGCCGCCGTCGCCAGGCCGATCACCACCACGATGTTGATGATCAGGGGCCCGATCACCAGGCCCCGCAGGCCCGGCTCGAATACGCGCGAGAGCCCGCGAAAGGGTGCCAGGAACGCGAACAGCGGTGTCAGGCGGAGCGAAGGGGCCGGCACGGTGGATTCAGCGGCGCACTCCGAAGATCGCCAGCACCAGCCCAACGACCGACATCACGCCGCCTGCGATCAGGTACCAGCGCGTCTCTTCCGTGTAGCGCCCCATGAATTCCTGGTGCAGCTCCTCGCCCAGGCTTTCGGTCGCGTTATAGCCCATCACCAGCAAAATGATCCCGCCCACCAGCAGGGCAATCCCGAGAACTCGCGTCCAGTGCATGTCATATCCCTTTGTTGGGGGGTTCTCTCCCGAATGTAGCACCGATCACCACCTTTAGATTGGGCCCTGCCCCCGGACATGCGGTAGGAGCCGCCTTGGCGGCGAAGCCCCTGCCCGCGTCCGGTTCTGGAAAACCGGATATCCGTGTTACGGGAACTGGATCGCCGAACTCATCCCATTCGGGGCCGTCTCTGGCTTTGGCAGGGGCTTCGCCGCCAAGGCGGCTCCTACATGGACGTTCGCGGCAAAGGGGATGGTCAGTCCGCGGGGCCCGGCTCCAGCCCCACGCCGATGCGCGCGAGCCGGGCGGCGCCCCGGGCGGCATCGTCGTCCTCGGCCAGGGTGACCGGGAGCGCCAGAATCCGGCTGCGGATGCGGGTCCATACGGGGTTTCGGGCGCCGCCGCCGAGGGACACCACGCGTTCGACACGCGGGGCGCCCAGCTCGGTCAGGCGCTGGTAGCCGTCGCGTTCGATGCGGGCGATCCCCTCGAACAGGCCTTGCAGGAATCGCGCATCATCGTCGGGCCGGGGGGAAAGGCGAGGTGCCAGCTCGGGGTCGTTAACCGGGAAGCGCTCGCCGGGCCGGGGCAGGGGCCGGTAGTCCAGCCCGCTGTCGCTCTCCGGGTCGATGGTGTCGCTCAGCCGCTCCAGCGCCGCATCGTCGAAGTACTGGCGCAGCACGGCGCCGCCGCTGTTGGAGGCGCCGCCGACCAGCCAGCGCCCCAGCAACCGGTGGCTGTAGATACCCAGTTCCGGGGCGTAGATCGGCTCCGGTGCCAGCTGCTTGAGCACCAGCGTCGAGCCCAGGCTGGTGACCCCGGTGGTGTCATCGGCGACACCGGAGGCGAGAAATCCGGCGATGCTGTCGGTGGTGCCGGCCACCACCCGACAGGCCGGGTTCAGGTGCAGTGCCTCCGCCACCTGCGGGTCCACTGGGCCCAGCACGGTGCCGGCGGGGACCACTTCCGGCAGCAGGGTGGCGTCGGTCCCGAGGGTTTCCTGCAGCCAGTTCGGCCATCCCCCCCACAGGGCGTCGTAGCCCAGTTTCAGGGCGTTGTTTTCGTCCATGTGGTCGAAGCGCCCGCGCAGGCGCCCGGCGATCCAGTCGGCCTGATGCAGGACGCGGCGCACGCCCGAGAGCCCCTCGTGGCGACGCAACCACAGCAGCTTCGCGGCCGAGGAACTGGGGCTGTGCACGGCGGAAGCGGCCGGGGCCACCCCGGCCAGCACGGGCAGCATGTCGGTGGCCCGGGCATCGTTGTACATCAATGCCGGGTGGGTCGGGCGTCCATCGGCGTCCAGGCGCAGCAGGGTCGCCGAGGTCCCGTCCACCGCGATCGCCGCCGGCTGGCCATTCAGATGCGTAGCGGCCTCGCGCAGGAGCTCGCGTACATGGGACCACCAAAGGGCCGGGTTCTGCTCCGCGCGCTGCGCCTCGCCACCGACCGAGGCCGGCAGCGCCCGCTGCGCGGCATGGATCCGCTCGCCCGCCGGGTCCAGCAGCACGAGCCGGATCCCCGAGGTGCCGAGGTCGATGCCGATGGCGTGCATCGCGCGCGAGCTCAGCCGTTCATGTCGAGCGGGCTGCGCGTGGGCGAGGGCAGCTGCACCGGCTCCGGCGGGGTCCAGCCGGGCTTGCGGTGTTCCGACACCACGGTGGTATAGACGCCACCGCGCACGTTGAAGTACGAGGTCAGGCGCATGTAGCGCGGGTCGGTCGCCGCCACCAGATCGGCCAGGATGCGGTTGGTCACGGCCTCGTGGAAGGCCCCCTCATCCCGGTAGGACCACATGTAGTTCTTCAGCGACTTCAGCTCCACGCATTTCTGGTCCGCCACATACTGGATGTGCAGCTCGGCGAAGTCCGGTTGTCCGGTCGCGGGGCACAGGCAGGTGAATTCCGGTACGCGGATATAGATCGCAAAGTCGTTCTCCGGCGCCGGATTGTCGAAGGTCTCCAGGGTCTTGCTCGGCTGGCTGGGCATCTACGTCTCTCGTCGTTGAATGGATGGCCCCTGCGTGTGACAGCCCCCTGTGGGAGCCTGCTCGCAGGCGAAGCCCCCGCCAAAGCCGGACACGTGCAGGGCTTCGCCTGCAAGCAGGCTCCTACAGCGGGACAGGTGCCAGGTGCTCGGGGGCGGGTCACTCTGAGGGTGTAAGCGTGTACCATTCTAACCCCGAGTTCCCTGACCGCGGATAGCGCCGAACGTGCGACTCGCCCGAATCAAGCTGGCCGGCTTCAAGTCGTTCGTGGACCCGACCACCCTCGTCCTGCCCGGTAATCGGGTGGGCGTGGTCGGGCCGAACGGCTGTGGCAAGTCCAACACCATCGACGCCGTGCGCTGGGTGATGGGCGAGTCCTCGGCGAAGCACCTGCGCGGAGACTCCAGCGAGGACGTGATCTTCAACGGCTCCTCCAGCCGCAAGCCGGTGGGGCAGGCCTCCATCGAGCTCGTCTTCGACAACTCCGACGGCCGCCTGGGCGGCGAGTACAGCGGCTATGGCGAGATCGCCGTCAAACGCGCGCTGACCCGCGACGGCCAGTCCAAGTACTTCCTCAACGGCCAGCGTGCGCGCAAGCGCGACGTGGTAGACCTGTTCCTCGGCACGGGCCTGGGGCCGCGCAGCTACGCCATCATCGAGCAGGGCATGATCGCGCGGCTGATCGAGGCGCGGCCGGAGGAGCTGCGCGTGTACCTGGAGGAGGCGGCCGGCATCTCCAAGTACAAGGAGCGCCGGCGCGAGACCGAGAACCGCGTGCGCCACACCCGCGAGAACCTCGAGCGCCTGGACGACGTGCGCGACGAGGTGGCCAAGCAGGCCGAGCGCCTGAACCGCCAGGCCGCCACCGCCGAGCGCTATCAGGCCCTGGCGGCCGAACGCCGGCAAAAGCGCGCCGAGGCCATCCTCCTGCGCCTGCAGGCGCAGGAACGCGAGATGGAGGCCAGCCGCACCCGGCTCAACGATGCCGAGACCGCGCTGGCCCAGGCGCAGGCCGAGGCCCAGAAGGCGCAGACCGGCACCGAACAGGCGCGTCAGGAGCGCCTTGAGCTGGAGGCCGCCACCACCCAGGCGCAGAGTGCCTACTACGATCGCGCCGCCGAGGTCTCGCGGCTGGAGCAGTCCATTCGCCATGCCGAGGACGAACTGGCGCGCGAACAGGCCGAGCTGCGCCAGCTGGACAGCCGCATCGAGGCCGCCGCCGGCGAGCATCAGGCGGTGGAGGCGCGCATCGCTCAGGCCGAGCAGGAGAGCGCGCAACGCCAGCAGGCCACTGCCACCGCCGAGGCCGAGCGCGAGCGTCTGGAGGCGGCCGCGGAAGAGGCCGAGACCGAATACCAGGCCGCGCGCGAGGCCCTCACCGAATGGGAACGCTCGCTGGCGGAGCCGCGCCAGAACGCGCAGCTCGCGCGTTCGCGCATGGACAACGCCGAGCACCTGCTCAAGCGGGTCGCCCAGCGCCGCGAGCGCCTCGAGGCCGAGCGCGCGGCCCTGCCGCAGACCCACCCGGGTACCGAGGCGGACCGCCTGGATACGGAACTGGCCGGCCTGCGCGAGCGGCTGCAGGCCCTGCAGGGCGATCGCGAACAGCAGCAGAACGCGCTGGCCGAACTGGAACAGGCCCAGCGCGAGGAGCAGGACCGCCTGCACGCCACCGAACGCGAGGCGCGCGAGGTCGCCGGGCGTCTGGCGGGGCTGGAGCACTTCGCCGGCGAGGACGACCCGCAGGAGACCCGCGCCCGGCGCGACGCCTGGGCGCGCGAACACGGGCTGGATCTGTCGCGCCCGCTGGTGCGGCAGCTGGAGGTCGCCGAGGGCTGGGATACCGCCGTGGAGATGGTGCTGGGGGCCTGGCTGGAGGCCGCCGTGACCGCCAACGCCGAAGCCGCGCCGGATCTGCCCGACGCCATGCTGCGCCTGGTCGGTGGCGAGGTGCCGCAGGGCGCGCAGGCGCCGGCCGGCAGCCTGGCCGCCCGCGTGCAGGGCTCGCCGGTGGTCACCGCCTGGCTGGCCGCGGTGCACTGCGCGGACGATCTCGCAACCGCCCGCGCCCGGGTGGCGACGCTGGGTCCGGGCGAGAGCGTGATCACCCCGGATGGCACCTGGCTGGGCCCGGGCTGGGTCGCGCATCGCACGCTGGAGGGCGGGGCCAGCGGCGCGGTCGCGCGGGTGCGTCTGGCGCGCGAGCTGCAGGAGCGTCAGGAGGAACTCGCGACCGATGTGAACCGCCTGCAGGCTGCGCTGGAAGAGCGCAACGAGACCATCACAACCACCCGCGCCCGGCGCGAGGCGCTGGACGGGCAGATCCGCGAGCAGCAGGCCCAGATCGACGACCGCGAGCGCCGCGTGCAGCGCCTGCGTGACCAGGCCCGGCAGCTCGAGCAGCAGCAGGAACGCATCGACCGCGAGGCCGGCGAGCTGGACGAGGAGGCCGCGCGTGCCCGCGAGCAGTTCGCGACCGCGGAGGCCGAGCGCAACGAGGCGCTGGCGCGCATCGAGACCCTGGAGGCCGACCGCGCGGCGCTGGAGGCACGCGTCGAGGCGGCCCGCGCCGCACAGGCCGAGGCCCGGGATGCGCTGCGCGCGGCGCGCGACGCGTCGAACCAGGCGCGCATGGCCGAGCAGGAGGCGCGCCACCGCCTGGAGCGCGAACAAAACGAGCGCGAGCGTCTGGAGCGCCAGCGCGAGGACGACGCCCAGCGCCGCGAGCGCCTTGCACAGGGGCTGCACGAGCGACAGGGCCCGCTGGAGCAGTGGCGCACGGATCTGCAGACCGCTGCGGAGCAGCGCCAGGAGGCCGAGGCACGCCTGACCCGGGCGCGCGCCGACCTGGAGGCCTGCGACGCGCGGCTGCGCGAACTGGCCGGTGCCAGCACCGAGCTCGGCAATCGCGTGGAGGCGCAGCGCTCGACCTGCGAGGAGCTGCGCCTGGACCTGCGCGAGCGCTCGGTGCAGATCGAACAACTGAAGACCCAGTTCCAGGAATCCGGCTTTGCCGCCGAGGCCCTTGCGCCCGAGCTACCGGAGGACGCCACCGTCCCGGCCTGGGAGCAGGCGATCGGCGAACTGGACCGCAAGATCGAAAAGCTGGGGCCAATCAACCTCGCGGCCATCGACGAGGCACGCAGCCTGGAGGAACGCTCGCGCTACCTGGAAGAACAGCACGCCGACCTGATCGAGGCACTGGAGACCCTGGAGGCGGCGATGCACCGCATCGACCGCGAGACGCGCGCGCTGTTCAAGCAGACCTTCGACCAGGTGAATGCCGGGTTGGGGCACAAGTTCCAGCGCCTGTTCGGCGGCGGTGAGGCGCGCCTGGAGATGACCGGGGACGACCTGCTGGATACCGGCGTGACCATCATGGCGCGCCCGCCCGGCAAGCGGCTGTCCACCATTCATCTGATGTCCGGAGGTGAGAAGGCGCTCACGGCTTCGGCATTGGTGTTCGCGATTTTCGAGCTGAATCCGGCGCCCTTCTGCATGCTGGACGAGGTGGACGCCCCGCTGGACGAGGCCAACGTCGGTCGGTTCTGTGATCTGCTGCGCGAGATGTCGGAGCAGATCCAGTTCATCTTCATCACGCACAACAAGGCGACCATGGCCATGGCCGAGCAGCTGATTGGCGTTACCATGCACGAGCCGGGCGTGTCGCGCCTGGTCAGCGTCGATATCGACGAGGCCGTGGAGCTGGCGGAGGCCTGAACGAACCGCCCCGTCATTGCGAGCGAAGCGAAGCAATCTCCGGGGGCTTCGCAGCGTGTTCTAGCGGGCTTTGCGCCCTGGTAGCCCACGGCACAAAACAGCAACACAACGAGGTACTGCGTGGATTGGATGCGCATCAGTCTGGTCATACTGGGGATTGTCCTGATCGCGGGGATCTGGCTTGGCCATCGCCTGCGCACGCGCGCGGCAGCGCGCGACGAGGAGGACGATGCCGCGGACTGGGGCGACGAGGCCGTGCATATCCGCGCCAGTGAGCAGCCGGGGCAGAAGCGCTGGTTCGAGCCGGCCGAGCCTGGCAGCGTTTCCGAGCCGGAGGCGGGCTGGGGGGATCCGTTGGATACCGGCAGCGTTCGCACCGGCGGGGCGCGCGAGCCCGCATTCGAGGAACCGCGCATCCCCGGCGCGTCCCGCGAGGATCGCCACGAGCCCCACCTGGGCGTGACCGCCAGCGACGACGAACCCGACCTGGAGCCCGATTACGGACGCCGGGGCGACCGCGCCCAGGATATCTACGGCGTGCTGGACAGCGACGAGGAGCCCACGCCGCCCCCGCCGCACGGTGCCTTCGAGCCGTCGCCGGAGGACCGCCCGTTGCACACCCGGCGCAAGGGCCGCGCGAGCGCGCCGGTGGAGCGTGTGCGGGCGGCGCTCGGCGGCATGGGCGCCCGCCTGCGCGCCGGCATGGAGCGTGTGCGGCCGGAACGGCTCAAGCCCGCACGCGCCGACGACACCCTGGGCGAGCACCTGCACCCGGACCACGAGGTGGACCCGGACCTGATCGAGAAGCCGGCACCGGATATGGAGACCCTGGGCGAGTATGTCTCCGAGCCGCGCGTGGTCGGGCGCAATCCGAAGGCCGAGCGCCGCGCGACCGACGAGAAGATCCTGCTGCTGCACGTGGTGGCCCCGCGCAACAAGCCGTTCACCGGCGTGGCCCTGGGCGCGGCCATGCAGCGCGCCGGCATGACCCCCGGCGAGATGGACATCTACCACTTCCAGGAACCGGAGACGGACAACCGTGTGCCGCTGTTCTCCGCCGCCAATATGGTGCCGCCGGGCACCCTGCGCGAGGAGGACCTGGCGGACATGATGACACCCGGCGTCACGCTGTTCACCCAGGTGCATCGCAGTGCCGAGCCGCAGCGGGCCTTCGAGGCGCTGCTGGAGCATGCCCATGTGCTGGCGCGCGACCTGGGCGGCAGCATCCTGGACGCGCAGCAGTCCACCGCGACCAACCAGACCCTGGCCTACATGCGCGAGGACCTGAACGACTGGTTGCGCCGCCACCGCCCGGACGTGCTGCGCCGGCGCAGCACGCGATGAGCCCGTCGGGTACGCCGGCCGGGCAGAATTCGGCGGCTGCCGCGGCGCGCGTGGACGCGCTGCGCCGGCAGATCGAGCACCACAACTACCGCTACTACGTACTCGACGATCCCGAAGTCTCGGACGCCGAGTTCGACACGCTGATGCGCGAACTCGAGCAGCTCGAGGCGGAGCACCCCGATCTCGTCACCCCCGACTCGCCTACCCAGCGCGTCGGGGCCGCGCCGGCCGAGGGCTTCGCCACGGTGCGGCACCGTCTGCCGATGCTGTCGCTGGCCAATGGCTTCGAGGCGGAAGAGATCCGCGACTTCGACCGCCGCGTGCGCGAACGCCTGGCGAAGCAGACCGGCGATCCGGCACGCAGCGAGGCCGCCGTCACCTATATGGCCGAGCCCAAGCTGGACGGGCTCGCCATCAGCCTGATCTACGAGAATGGGCGTCTGGTCCAGGCCGCCACCCGCGGAGACGGCGAGACCGGCGAGGACGTGACCGCCAACGTGCGCACCGTGCGTCCGATCCCACTGCACCTGGGCGACCGCTTTACCGACGACGCCCCGCAGGTGCTGGAGGTGCGCGGCGAGGTGTTCATGCGCCGCGCCGACTTCGAGCGCCTGAACGCCGGCCTGGAGGCCGACGGCCAGCGCGGATTCATGAACCCGCGCAACGCCGCCGCCGGCAGCCTGCGCCAGCTGGACCCGCAGGTGACCGCGCGCCGGCCGCTCAGCTTTTTCGCCTACTCCGTGGGATTCGTCGAGGGCGGGACCCTGCCGGACACCCAGTCCAGCACGCTGGACTGGCTGCGGGAGCTCGGCTTCCCGGCCTGCCCGGAGCGGGAGGTGCTGGAGGGTGTAGAGGCCTGTCTCGACTACTACGAACGGCTCGCCGCCCGGCGCGCGGGGCTGGACTACGAGATTGACGGCATCGTGTACAAGGTGGATGCCCTGGCCGACCAGCAGGCGCTGGGCTTCGTCTCGCGCGCGCCGCGCTGGGCCATCGCCCACAAGTTCCCGGCGGAGGAACGCACCACCACGCTGCGCAATGTCGAATTCCGCGTGGGGCGCACCGGCGCGCTGACGCCGGTGGCGCGCCTGGAGCCGGTGCTGGTGGGTGGCGTGATGGTCAGCAACGCCACCCTGCACAACATGGACGAGATCGCGCGCAAGGATGTGCGCATCGGCGACCGCGTGATCGTGCGCCGCGCCGGCGACGTGATCCCCGAGGTGGTCGGCCGTGCCGGCGGCGAACGGCCGGCGGATACCCGCGCGATCGAGATGCCGGCAACCTGCCCGGAGTGCGACTCGCACATCGAACGCCCGGAGGGCGAGGCCGTGGCCCGCTGCACCGGCGGGCTGGTCTGCCCCGCACAGCGGCGCGAGGCGCTCAAGCACTTCGTCTCGCGCCGCGCGATGGACATCGAGGGCTTCGGCGAGAAGATCATCGAGCAACTGGCCGACGGCGGCATCGTGCAAAGCCCGGCCGACCTGTTCGCGCTGGACGCCGAGCGCCTGGAGGCGCTGGAGCGGGTAGGGCCCAAACTCGCGGCCAACCTCGTCCACGCCCTGGAACAGGCGCGCGAGACGACGCTTGCGCGCTTCATCTTCGCCCTCGGCATCCGCGAGGTGGGCGAGGTCACCGCCCGCAACCTGGCCACGTACTACGGCAATCTCGACGCACTGATGCAGGCCGATGCCGAGGCTCTGCAGGAGGTCCCGGACGTCGGCCCCATCGTCGCCGAGCACATCGCCAACTTCTTCGCCGAGCCGCACAACCGCGACGTGATCCAGGCCCTGCGCGACGCCGGCGTCCACTGGCCCGATCCGCCCCGGCCACAAGCGGCAGAGTCGGGCGACGCGGCCCCGCTGGCCGGCAACACCTACGTCCTCACCGGCAGCTTCGACACCATGACCCGCGACGAAGCCAAGGCCGCCCTCGAGGCCCGCGGCGCCAAGGTCACCGGCTCCGTCTCCAAAAAGACCACCGCCGTCATCGCCGGCGCCGACCCCGGCTCCAAGGTCACCAAGGCCGAATCCCTCGAAATCCCCATCCTCGGCCCCGACGACCTCGCCCAGCTCCTCGCCTGATCAGCCCACCTGTAGGATTGGGCTGGAGGAAGTAGTCTGGTCGGAGTGGATTTGTGGGGGTTGTTTTGTGGGAGCGGCCTTGGCCGCGAAGCCCCTGCCAAAGTCGGACCCGGGCAGGAGCTTCGCGGCCAAGGCCGCTCCCACGGGATAGATGCCACAGATCTGGTCTGAAAAAACTGCCCCCACAAGGCTCATCACGGCAACGCCGAGGATAAGCGACCGCGCGTTTGCTACTCTGACGATACGACTTAGCCTCGAATCGTGATTCCCATGCTTCAGCCGGAACGGATCAGCCGCATCAATGAACTCGCCGCCCGGCACCAATGGCGACTGGTGATCCTGTTCGGGTCCGTAGCACGGGAAGGGCACGGGCGGGATGTGGATCTGGCCGTCGAACCGCAGGCAATGCCGGACCTGATGACGCAGGGACGGTGGCAACGAGAACTGGAAGCGATCTTCGAACCCGTGCCGGTCGATCTTCTGCTCCTTTCGGATCGTGTGTCGCCCGTCACCCGCTTCGAGGTGTTCCGCGATGGCGAATGCCTGTTCGAGGAGCGTGAAGGGCGATTCCATGCGGAGCAGGACCGTGCGTTTTTCCTGCACGCGGATTCTGTCCTGTTCCAGCGCCACCAGACAGAGGGTTCGGATGTCGCCTGATACCTCCGAGGTGATGCAGCGCAAGTTGTCGATGTTGCGCCAGTTCCTGTCGGACCTTGAGCAATACAGTGCCCTGGAACCCCGCCAGCAGCGTCGCGAACACTACGCCATCGAGCGCCTGCTCCAACTCCTGTGTGAGTCTTCTGCCGACATCGGTCTGCAGCTGTTGCGCCGTGATGGCTATCGCCTCGCCGCGACCCAGGGAAACACTGATCCATGTACACGCTCGCGTTGGCACCCCAGGTTTTCCGAGACCAGGCGCGGTGCGCAGCCGGTAGTGGTTCTACCGGCAAGGGCCGCAACGCAGGATCGGGGAACCTGGGGTGCCAACCCCGAAGGGGCTCGGCCGCTTTTGCGCGGGAACGGCGTTGCGGGTCCCTTGTGCAGAATGACTGCACGGCGGTCACCGCGCCTTGTTCGCACGCAAAAGCGACTGGAGCGCGAGCGTGTACATGGATCAGTGTTTCCCTAACGCGACGTTTTCGAGACCCTTCGCGATCGTCTTGATCTCGAGGAGACACTGGCCGAGCAGTTGATGGACGCCTGCGCGATGCGCAACGTCCTTACACACCTGTACGACACGATCGATCTGGAGCGGGTCATCGACGCGGTCACGCCAGCCCTTCAGGTGTACACCCAGTTCGCTCATTGGGCTGAACAACGCACCTAGCTCGAACGGGCGAGACGGTTTTTTTGGTGGGTGTGCACCGTGGGAGCGGCCTTGGCCGCGAAGCCCCTGCCAAAGTCGGATCCGGGCAGGGGCTTCGCGGGCAAGCCCGCTCCCACAGAACTATGGAGTGGTAACAATCTCGGGAGGCTCGAATGCCACGGAAGGCACGATCCCACCGGCTGCGGCTTGGGCGGGTTAACGAGCACGGAAGGGTTTACCTGGTCACGGCGGTATGTGCCGATCGGTACGGCTGGTTCTCTCGGTTCGAGCATGGGCGCTGTTGCGTCCATGCGCTGAGTGAACTGGAAGGCGAAGCGAGTACGCTTTGCTTCGTGGTGATGCCGGACCATCTGCACTGGTTGATGCAGCTCGAAGCTGGGGATCTCTCCCGCGTTGTGCAGAAGGTGAAGGGTTCCGCGACTCGCCGAATCGGGCAGTTGCGTGGCCGACCTTGCCGGGTTTGGCAGCCGAGTTTCCATGACCGCGCCTTGCGGCGGGAAGAGGACCTGCAGGCCGTCGCGCGTTACGTGGTGGCTAATCCTCTACGGGCTGGGCTGGTGAGTAATCTGGGCCAATATCCGCTGTGGGATGCGATCTGGTTGGAGTGAGGGGCTGAATCGACTTCGGCAGGGGCTTCGCGGGCAAGCCCGCTCCCACAGCGGGACCCTGGGTTCTGTCAACTGTGGGAGCGGCCTTGGCCGCGAAGCCCCTGCCAGAGCAGGAAGATGGTCGCGCGTTGGGGCAGCCCCGAATGGGCCGCCTTGGCAGCGAAGCTCCTGCCCGAGGTTGGTTTCCCAGCGCGGGCGGGGGCTTCGCCTGCAAGCAGGCTCCCATTATGTGGATCACGGAGTCGGGGTGCATTTTTATCAGGGGTTGCTTATGCTCCGCGGGCCGTGACGGATCGCGGTGGCCCTCGGGATGTGCGCTTGATGTACTGTATCCGGGTGGTCTTGGTGGAGATCGGAGCCGGACGGCCAATGCGTAAAGGGTGTTGCAGCTCATGCTGAGCAGGAGCCTGGAAAGGTTGCTCAACCTGCCGCGCTCGCAGAAGCGCTGGCTCATGGTGCTGGCGGATGTCGTGATGCTGCCGCTGGCGCTGTGGTCCGGCTTCGCGATCCGCCTGGCCGAGCCGTTCCCGCCGATCATGCTGGACACCTGGTGGCTGTTCCCGCTGGTGGTCTTGTTGGGTATCCCGCTCTTTGTGAAGCTGGGGCTTTACCGGGCGGTGGTGCGCTTCATGGGGTCGCGCACGATCTGGTCCGTGGGATCCGGTGTGGTGATCCTGGCGCTGGTGTTGTGGGCCGCGGCAACCCTGGCGCAGGTGGAAGGCTTCCCGCGTTCGGTGCCGATCAACTTCGCGATCGTGGCCTTCATCTACGTCGGTGGCAGCCGATTCCTGGTGCGCACCTGGTATCGCTCCATCATCGAGGCGTCGGCGGGTGCCGAGCCGGTGATCGTGTTCGGGGCCGGCGAGGCCGGTGTGCAGTTGCTGTCCGGGCTCAAGGCCGGAGGCCGCTTCCGTGTGGTCGCGTTCGTGGACGAGGACCGCAGCCTGCAGGGCAGCTCGATCGACGGAATTCCGGTTCACAAGCCGGCCCACCTCGCGCGTCTGGTCAATCGCTTCCGGGTCGGCCGCGTGCTGCTGGCGATCCCGTCCGCGACGCGCCAGGAGCGCCGCCGCATCCTCGAGCAGCTGGAACCGCTGCCGGTGTACGTGCAGACCGTGCCGTCGATGGAGGCAGTGGTCTCCGGACACGCGAGCCTCGAGCAGCTGGAGGACGTCGACATCGGCGATCTGCTGGGCCGGGATCCGGTTCCGCCGGACCCGGAGCTGCTCACCCGCAGTGTGCGCGGCCGGGTGGTGATGGTGACCGGGGCGGGTGGCTCCATCGGGTCGGAGCTTTGCCGGCGCATTATCCGCCTCGAGCCGGCCGCGCTGATCCTGTTCGAGCGCAACGAGTTCGCGCTCTACAGCATCGAGCGCGAGATGCAGGAGCTTGCGGCACAGCTGGAGCATTACCCGGCGATCCACGCCGTCCTGGGCTCCGTGGCCAATGCGCGGCGCGTGGCCGCGGTGCTGGAAGAACACGGCGTGCAGACGCTCTATCACGCGGCGGCCTACAAGCACGTGCCGATCGTGGAGTCCAACCTGATCGAGGGCGTGCGCAACAACGTCTTTGGCACCGCCGTTCTGGCGGAAGCCGCGCTGAACGCGGGTGTGGAACGCTTCATCCTGATCTCCACCGACAAGGCCGTGCGTCCCACCAACGTGATGGGAGCCACCAAGCGTCTGGCCGAGATGGTCCTGCAGGATCGGGCCCGCGAGCGGCGCGGCACGATCTTCAGCATGGTGCGTTTCGGCAACGTGCTCGGGTCCTCCGGCTCCGTGGTGCCGCTGTTCCACCAGCAGATCCGTGACGGCGGGCCGGTCACGGTGACCCACCCGGAGATCACGCGCTACTTCATGTCCATCCCCGAGGCGGCCGAGCTGGTCATCCAGGCCGGTGCCATGGCGGAAGGTGGCGAGGTCTATGTGCTGGACATGGGCGAGCCGGTCAGGATCATCGACCTCGCCCGGCGCATGATCCGCCTGCACGGACGCCAGGTGAAGGAAGACGGCATGCCCGAGGACGGGGTAGAGATCGTCTTCACCGGCCTGCGCCCGGGCGAGAAGCTCTACGAGGAGTTGCTGATCGGCGACAACGTCGAGCCCACCGCGCATGCCCGGATCATGCGCGCCCGCGAGGACTGCGTCGCGCCACAGGACCTGCAGGCGGCCCTGAACCAGCTGGACCAGGCCGACCGCAAAATGGATACCGAGCGCGCCTGCCACACCATCCGGGCAGTCGTGCGCGAGTACACCCCGGCCGACCACCCGCCGCAAGAACGGTTCGCGGGGTAAGCAGGCCGTTAGCCTTTCGTGCCCCCGATCGCATCATGGTTCACGCCGCCCCAGTATCCTCGGGCCCTGAATAATCGCGTGCGGTGGTTCAGCCCCCCTGTAGGAGCCTGCTCGCAGGCGAAGCCCCTGCCAAAGCCGGACCCTGGCAGGGGCTTCGCCACCAAGGCGGCTCCTACGGGTTCGGGGCGACCGCAAACGCAGACACAAAGATCCAGACAGAAAGGAAGCAAGGGATGAAAATCGCAGTCGCCGGAACCGGCTATGTCGGGCTTTCCAACGCCGTCCTGCTCGCGCAGCACCACGAGGTGGTCGCGCTGGATGTGGTGCCGGAGAAGGTAGAGCAGATCAACCGCCGGCAGTCCCCGATCATCGATGCCGAGATCCAGGATTTCCTCGAGAACCGCGCGCTGAACCTCAAGGCGACGCTGGACAAGCAGGCGGCCTACGAGGGCGCGGACTTCATCATCATCGCCACGCCCACGGACTACGACCCGCAGACCAACTACTTCAATACCAGCACCGTCGAATCCGTGATCCGCGACGTGCTGACCATTAACCCGCACGCCACGATGGTCATCAAATCCACCGTGCCGGTGGGCTACACGCGCGAGATCCGCGCGCAGATGGAGACCGACAACATCCTGTTCTCGCCGGAGTTCCTGCGCGAGGGCCGGGCACTGTACGACAACCTGCACCCTTCCCGCATCATCGTCGGCGAGCGGTCCGACCGGGCCAAGGCATTCGCCAACCTGCTGGCGGAAGGCGCGGTCGACGACGCTATCCCCATGGTCTTCACCGACTCCACCGAGGCCGAGGCGATCAAGCTGTTCGCCAACACCTACCTGGCCATGCGGGTGGCCTATTTCAACGAACTGGACAGCTACGCCGAGGCCAACGGTCTGGACACCCGCCAGATCATCGATGGCGTTTGTCTGGACCCGCGTATCGGAAGCCACTACAACAACCCGTCGTTCGGCTTTGGCGGCTACTGCCTGCCGAAGGATACCAAGCAGCTCCTGGCGAACTACGACGAGGTGCCCAACAACATCATCAAGGCCATTGTGGACGCCAACCGGACGCGCAAGGACTTCATCGCGGATGCGATCATCAAGCGCCAGCCCAGGGTGGTCGGGGTCTACCGGCTGGTGATGAAGAGCGGCTCCGACAACTTCCGTGCCTCCGCCGTCCAGGGCGTGATGAAGCGCATCAAGGCCAAGGGTATCGAGGTCGTCGTCTACGAGCCGGAGCTGCCCGAAGACGACTTCTACCGCTCCCGCGTCATCCGCGACCTCGACGAGTTCAAGCGCATCAGCGACGTCATCGTCGCCAACCGCATCACCGATGACATCCGCGACCAGACCGACAAAATCTACACCCGCGACCTCTTCAACAGCGACTAACTAGAACCCAGCCAACAACCTGTGGGAGCGAGCTTGCTCGCGAAGCCCCCGCCAAAGCCAGCCCTTGGCACGAAGCTACGCCAGCCCCAACGTGGGCAGGAGCGTTCGCCTGCAAGCGGGCTCCTACCGGGGCTGGCTTGCGGGTAGGGGTGGTGCGTGGTCCAATCGCGGCGCTTGTTGGTTGCAGGCGGTTGTTGTCAGGGTGGCCCTTCCGGCGATACGGGAACGCCTGGCCGCATGAGCCCCCATGCACTGAAGCCTGGGGCGGCCGAATTCCGGGTGGCCCCCTAAGACGCGTAAGCGGCTTGCTACTGGATGATTGACTACACAGGAACGTACTTATTGGGTAACGGATGATTCTATACCGCACGAGAAGGCACCCCTGTTTCGTGCCCGGGAGTGGCTGAGTATCGTGTGCGGCGGGTCCACGCAGGACGGATAGCATGGCGAGTACGATCCATTCGAACGCACGCACCACCCCCCAGATCCGGCGGGAGCTGCAGGAAGCACCGCCGGGCGTGAGCGATCCCGAGCTGGCCCGGCGCTACGGCATTACCCGCATGACCGTGCGCAAGTGGCGCTACCGCAACGAGGTCGAAGACCGCTCGCATTGCCCGCAACGGCTGCATACCACCCTGACACCGGAGCAGGAAGCGATCGTGGTCCAGGTCCGAGAAGTGGCCCTGCTGTCGCTGGATGACCTGCTGATCGTGGCGCGCGAGTTTCTGAACCCGGAGCTGAGCCGTGCGGCTCTGGCGCGTTGCCTGCGCCGGCACGGCGTGGGCGACCTGCGGGCCCTGCAGCGGGAACGGGATGGAGAGCCCGAGGAGCCGGCCCACAAGCCGTTCAAGGACTATGTACCGGGCTTTGTGCATGTGGATGTGAAGTACCTGCCGCAGATGGCGGACCAGGCCTCGCGGGGCTACCTGTTCGTGGCCATCGACCGCGCCAGCCGCTGGGTCTACCTGGATGTGCGACGGACCAAGAGCGCCGAGGCCGCGCGCGGCTTTCTGAAGAAGCTTCTCGAGAAAGCGCCGTTCCAGATCACCCACCTCGTCACCGACAACGGCAAGGAGTTCACGGACCGATTTGCCGCGACCGGCGAGCGCGAGCCGACGGGGCATCACCCCTTCGACCGGCTGTGTGCCGAGCACGGGATCGAGCATCGCCTGATCCGGCCCAAGCGGCCTCAGACCAACGGCATGGTCGAACGCTTCAACGGGCGCATCGCCGATCTGCTGCGCACCCGCCACTTCGACTCCGGCCAGCACCTGGACGAAGCCCTGCGACACTACCAGCGGCTGTACAACCATCACATCGGACAGAAGGCGCTGGGGCATCGGACACCGGTGGAAACCCTCAAGGCCTGGCAGCATGAACGCCCCGATTTGTTTCGAAAACGTGTATACGACCAGACGAGACCTGACACGTACTCATGACGGATTCCGCAGGGCCACAAGCCCGCCCCTACGACGACGAAATCAGCCTTTATGACCTGTACGACGTGGTGATGCGTCGTTTGCTGTTGATCCTGGGTGTGGCTGTACTCACGGTTGTTTTGGGTGCGGTGTACGCATTTATGCAGCCGGTTGAGTACGAATACAGGTCCGGTGTCGATCTTCCGGGGGTCTACTCGGAGTTGGCCAATGAGGCTTCTCCCGGGACCGTTGATGTGGTCTCGAGGGGGAAGGTGATTGAAAGGCTTGAGGATGTATTGATCCCGCAGCAACGCGCAGCGCTCGATCACGGGCAGCAAGGTGCCCCAGCGGTTCGTGTTTCTGCAGAGGGCTCCGAGTACAGCCTGACGCTGACCTCGAAGAGTACGCGCGATCGCGCGAACCAAGTGGCAGACCTGCATCGTCAGGTGGTTGCGGCCTTGAGTGAGTGGCTGGGTGTGCGCTTTGACGAAAGCCTGGCAGCGAGTCTGAGGCCCCATTACAGCCGCATGGAACTACTTGATGAACAGATTGCCATCTTGCAGGACGACCTCGATGAATTGCGTGAGCGTCTTGACGAAAGGGAAGACGTAGCCGGTCTGATTATGGCGCAGCGCGTTAGCGATATCCGGAGGGAGCTTGCCGAGTTGCGCAAACAACGAGTGGATGCACGATCGAAGGCCGAGACGATCCAGGCGATGAGCCGCGAGATGGAAGAAACCTTCGTTGCCAGGGAGTCTGACAGTCCAGTGGGCCCTGGCCGCTCGCTAATCGTCGCGCTGTCTGTGGTGCTTGGGGGAATGCTCGGGCTCTTCGCGGCGTTTTTCTGGGAGTTCGTCAGCAACGCTCGCAGCCGCCGGCCGGAGCCGAACTGATCCGCCGGGTGCGCGGATTCGTCATCCCAGAGCTTGAAGGGTAGGCGCGCGCTCACGGTTTGCGCCCGCGCCTCGTTGCGATGTGACGCCCGGATGTGATCGAATCCGGAAATTGTTCACCCCGTGAACGCCAGGCCCAACCCAAGTGGCGACGGGCCGGGCATGCGAAAGCCCGGTCGCGTCGCGCTGTCTCGTACCGTTCCCACACGCTACCGGCTGGCAGGATGATTCATTGATTGACGAGGATCTTCATCTGGCAGTGCTCCGCTTGCTGGAGCGCGAACCGGACATGAGCCAGCGCCAGCTTGCTCGAGCGCTGGGCCTGTCGGTCGGCAAGACGCACTACGCCCTCAAGGCCGTGCTGGATCGAGGGTGGGTCAAGGCACAGAACTTCCGCCGCTCCGACAACCGCTCGGCCTATCTGTACAAACTCACCCCGAGCGGGCTTCACGAAAAGGCCCGCTTGGCCTACCGCCTGCTCCAGCGCAAGCGCGTCGAACACGAAACCCTGATGGCCGAAATCGAACAACTCCGCGCCGAGCTCCAGGACCATGAAAAATCTCCCCTGTAGGCGCTGAGCCCTCTGAGCGATGGGGTTCTGGTGATGCCCAATCGGCCAGAGGGCTGGCCTCCTACAGAAGGCGAGACGACGACGGATGACGAAATGGAATGGATCACGCCGTGGCGGCCCGCGCGCTGGCTGCTCGTATGGCGGTGGCATGTCCCTGTAGGAGCGCAGCCCCTGCGCGATGGGGTGGTGGTGATGCCCCAATCGGCCAGGGGGCTGGCCTCCTACAGGGGGTAAAACGAGAACGGATGATGGAATGGAATTGATTACGCCGTATGGCGGCACGCTCTGCGAGCGTTATGTGGACGAGGCGACGGCCCGCGAATTGAATGAAGCGGCGCGGGATATGCCCTCCTGGGATCTGACGGAGCGCCAGCAGTGCGACGCCGAGCTGCTGCTGAATGGCGGCTTTTCCCCGCTGACGGGCTTCATGGGCCCGGCGGATTACGACGGCGTGCTCGAGAACATGCGTCTGGCCGATGGCACGCTGTGGCCGATGCCGATCACGCTGGACGTGACCGAAGCCTTCGCCGCGCAGGTGGAGGAGGGCAGCCGCATCGCCCTGCGCGACGCGGAGGGCATGCTCATCGCGGTAATGGACGTGGAGTATCGCTGGACCCCCGATCACACGCGCGAGGCAGAACAGGTGTTTGGCACCACCGATACCGCGCACCCGGGTGTCAACGAGCTGCTGCATCGCACGGGCCCCGTCTATCTGGGCGGCACACTGCACGGTCTGGAGCCCCCGGTCCACCACGACTTCCGCAACTATCGTTACAGCCCCACGGAGCTGCGCGAGTACTTCCAGAAGCTCGGCTGGAACCGCGTGGTCGCCTTCCAGACCCGCAACCCCATGCACCGCGCCCAGGTGGAGCTCACCCGCCGGGCCGTGCGCGAGACCGAGGCCAACCTGCTGATTCAGCCCGCGGTGGGCGTAACCGCACGGGGGGATGTGGACCACTTCGTGCGCGTGCGCTGCTACGAGCACGTACTGCGCCAGGCTCCGGAGCAGACCACCCAGCTCAGCCTCCTGCCGCTGGCCATGCGCATGGCCGGCCCGCGCGAGGCGCTGTGGCACGCGATCATCCGTCGCAACTATGGCTGCACACATCTGATCGTCGGTCAGGACCACGCCAGCCCCGACCCGGGCCCGGATGGCCAGACCTTCTATGGCGCCTTCGAGGCACAGGAACTGCTCCGGCGCCGCGCCGACGAGATCGGCATCGAGATGGTCCCGTTTCAGGCGATGACCTATGTGCAGGACCGCGCCGATTTCGTGCCGGCCAACGAGGTACGCGAAGGCGAACATACCCTCAACCTCGACAACCCCGAGTTCTGCCGCCGGCTGCGCGAGGGCCTGGAGATCCCCGAGTGGTTCTCCTACCCGGAGGTCATCCAGGAGCTGCGGCGCACCTTCCCGCCGCGCCACCGGCAGGGCTTTACCGTGTTCTTCACCGGCCTGTCCGGCTCCGGCAAGTCCACCATGGCCAATGCCCTGCGGGTCAAGCTGATGGAACTGGGCGGGCGCGCCGTCACGCTGCTGGATGGCGACATCGTGCGCAAGGAGCTCTCCAGCGAGCTGGGATTTTCGAAGGAGCACCGCGACATCAACGTCCAGCGCATCGGCTATGTGGCGAGCGAAATCACCAAGAATGGCGGCTGCGCCATCTGCGCCCCCATCGCGCCGTACACCGACATGCGCCGCCGCGTGCGCGAACGCATCGAGCGGGTAGGGGGCTTTATCGAGGTCCACGTCGCCACGCCGCTGGAAACCTGCGAGGCCCGCGACCGCAAGGGCCTCTACGCCAAGGCCCGCGCCGGCCTCATCAAGGAATTCACCGGCATCGACGACCCCTACGAGGAGCCGCAAAGCCCCGAGCTGCGCCTCGACACCCGCGAGATGACCCCGGACGAAGCTGCCCACCGCATCCTCCTCAAACTCGAAGCCATGGGCTTCATCCGCAACCCTTAGCGCACAATCCGCCAGAGGCCTGGCCCCCCACACCCAATGCCACTCCCCCCCCCCTGTGGGAGCGGCCTTGGCCGCGAAGCCCCCGCCAACGCCAGAAAACCACCCAATCTTCACAACTAGCCAAGCCACGCAACCTCCACCAGCCTTCCCGGCCTTCGCGTAGCGCAGAGCCGGGATCTACTGCTCCTGTAGTGGCCCAGACGAGGGGGGCGGATAACCGCTGAGCGGTTTCCGGGAGGTTGTTGTGGTTCGAGGCGCGGGGATGTCAGGCGCCCGTGACCAGCATGGCTCGTTCCGCCTTTGTGTGCCATATTGGAGCCAAGCGTGGCAGAGGGAGAAAGCGGTGGCACAAAATGAAAACGAGGTGCAGGTCGGCGCACAAGGCCGTGTCGTGATCCCGGCCGCGCTGCGCAATACCCTAAAGCTGCGCCCTGGCGACCGCCTGGTCGCCCGACTGGTCGGGGAGAGCCTCGTGCTGGAACGGCGCGAGCGGGTCGAGCGGCGGCTCCGTGAGCGATTCAGGCACATCCCGCAGGACGTCAGCCTTGTGGATGAACTCATCGGCGATCGGCGGGCCGAAGCCAAACACGAGCATGGGGAGTCATGACCACCGTGCTGGATGCCTCCGCCCTGGTAGGGAAACACTGATGAATGTACGCACTCGCGCTCGAGTCGCTTTTGCGTGCGAACAAGGCGCGGTGACTGCTGTGCAGTCATTCTGCACAAGGGAGCCGCAACGCCGTGCGCGCGCAAAAGCGGCCGAGCCCCGCGGGGTTGGTACCCCCAGGTTCCCCGACCCTGCGTTGCGTCGCTGGCGAGTAGAGCCACTACCCGCTGCGCGACGCGCCTTGCCTCGGAAAACCTGGGGTACCAACGCGAGCGTGTACATTCATCAGTGTTTCCCTGACCTTCCTGCATGACGAGCCGGGCGGGGACAGGGTCGCCCGCGCCCTTGATGGCGGATGCGTGTCCACCGTGAACTGGTCCGAGGTGCTGCAAAAATCACTGCAGCGCAAGGTCGACGTCCAGGGCATGCGGCAGGAGTTTGTCGACGTCGGGCTCGTTTTCGAGCCGTTCACAGCGCAACAGGCGGACCTCGCCGCACAGCTGTGGGAGTCCTCGCGCCGGCATGGCCTGTCAATGGCCGACCGAGCCTGCCTGGCGCTGGCCAGGGACAAGGCCCTCCCGGTGCTGACCGCCGACCGGGCGTGGACCCATCTCGACCTGGACATCGAGATCCACCCCGTGCGCTAAACCCTCCACCTGTGGGAGCGGCCTTGGCCGCGAAGGCCCTGCCCGCGTCGGACGCCGGCAGGGCCTTCTACTACAGACACGCTCGTACGGCTGATTGCAACGCCGTCGCAGGAATGCGGCGCCTGCGCGATGGGGCACGTCCCGAATCCAACTGGCCAGAGCCCCGGGCTCTTCATCGTTACCTGTGGCCGGCAACCTTGCTTTCTGTTGCCCGAGCCACCCACCCAACCTTGAGCCCAACCCCCCAACCATGGTCCAATCCGCGTTCAACCGCTGAACACACCCCTGTAGGAGCGTGCTCGCACGCGAAAACCCACGCGAGACCTACCCCCTCTCGCACGCGCTGCCCCCTCCAGAACCAGCACCCGGAATCCAGTACCCAGCAATGTTCAGCACCTACCGCAAAGCCCTGGCCCTCCTAACCCCCAAGGAAAAACGCCGCGGCGGCCTCGTGCTCGGCATGGTCATCGTCATGGCCGTGCTGGAAACCGCCGGTGTCGCCTCGGTCATGCCGTTTCTGAGCGTGCTGGATAATCCCCAAGTGGTGCAGACCAACCTGGTGCTCAACATCGTGCACGAAGGCCTCGGCTTTACCTCGGTGGAGGCCTTTATCCTCGCGCTGAGTGCGGCCGCTTCCTGTTCTATTCTGGTCTTCGTCTCTGTTTTTTCCTGTTTCAGAAGCGAAGTTAGGGGAGCGAACTGATGCGCATCCTAATTACTGGCGGTGCCGGTTTCATTGGTTCGGCGGTTGTGCGCCAGTACATCGCCGAGACCGATGCGACAGTGATCAATGTCGACGCACTGACGTATGCCGGGAACCCCGAGTCCCTGGTTGATGCGCGCGAACATGCGCGACATGTGTTCGAGCACGTGGATATTGCCGACGGTGCGGCCCTGGAACGGGTCTTCCGGGAGCACCGCCCCAATGCCGTGATGCACCTGGCGGCCGAATCTCACGTAGATCGGTCCATTGAGGGTCCGGCGGCGTTCGTGGAGACCAACGTGACCGGTACGCACAATCTGCTGGAGGCCGCGCGCAGTTACTGGTCGGAACTTGAGGGTGAAGCGAAAGAACGCTTCCGCTTCCATCATGTATCCACGGACGAGGTGTACGGCGATCTCGGGCCGGAGGATCCCGCCTTTACGGAAGAGACGCCGTATGCCCCGAGTTCTCCCTACTCGGCCAGCAAGGCGGCAAGCGACCATCTGGTGCGCGCATGGCATCGCACCTATGGGCTGCCGGTCGTGATCACCAATTGCTCGAACAACTACGGGCCCTACCAGTTCCCGGAAAAACTGATCCCACTGATGGTCCTCAATGCCCTGGACGGCATGCCGCTGCCGGTCTACGGGCGCGGGGACAACGTCCGCGACTGGTTGTATGTGGAGGACCACGCACGGGCGCTGCGCCACGTGCTGGCCCACGGCGCAAGCGGACGCACCTACAACATCGGAGGGCGCTGCGAACGCACCAATCTGGAGGTCGTCCACGCGCTATGCGCGGTCCTCGACGAACTCGTACCGGACGAGCAGGGCCCCTACACACGCCTGATCGAGTTCGTGACGGATCGCCCCGGCCACGACCGTCGCTACGCCATCGACGACACCCGCCTCGCGAATGAACTGGGCTGGCAGCCGAGGGAGAACTTCGAGACGGGCCTGAGGAAAACCGTGCAGTGGTACCTCGACAACCCGGAATGGATCGAGCGCGTGCGCTCCGGCGCCTACCGCGAGTGGATCGACGCGAATTACGCTAACCGAGGGCGGGCCGTATGAAGATCCTTCTTCTCGGAAGCAACGGTCAGGTGGGCTGGGAGCTGCAACGCGCGCTCGCTCCCCTGGGCGAAATTACGGCACCGACACGCACGGAAACGGGTGGGGTGTGTGGCGACCTCACGCGACCGGATCGGTTGGCCGCCACTGTGAGACAGGTAGCGCCGGACGTGATCGTCAACGCGGCCGCCTACACTGCGGTGGACCAGGCGGAGTCGGAGCCGGAACTGGCCCATGCCATCAACGCTACCGCGCCGGAGGTCCTGGCGGCCGAAGCACAAGCCCTTGGAGCCTGGCTGGTCCACTATTCGACCGATTACGTGTTTGATGGCACGGGAGCCGACCCGTGGTCCGAGGACGACGCCACAGGCCCGCTCAACGTGTATGGACAGACGAAACGGGAAGGAGAAGCCGCCATCCAGGCCAGTGGTTGTCGGCATCTCATCTTCCGAACCAGCTGGGTGTATGCCTCCCGGGGGCGCAACTTCATCCGCACTATGCTGCGCCTGGCAGCCGACCGCGCTGCGCTACAGGTGATCGACGATCAGTTCGGTGCCCCCACCGGCGCGGAGCTCATCGCAGACACCACCGCACAGATCCTGTCGCAACCGCTGGACCGGGCGGAGATCTCCGGGCTTTATCATCTTGCCGCCGCAGGCGAGACAACCTGGCATGGCTTTGCCCGATTGGTGATCGCCACGGCGCGCGATGCCGGCTGGCCCGTCCGGGTTACGGATCAAGCGATCGAGGCCGTGCCAACGGAGGCGTTTCCCACGGCGGCACGGCGTCCAGGCAATTCCCGCCTGAACTGCAGAAAGCTGGAAACCACTTTCGGCCTGCGTATGCCGGACTGGCGCGGTGGTGCGCTACGTGCCCTCGACGAGATCCTCGCCTGCGAGACAACAGGAGGCAGCGCATAATGCGACGAAAGGGCATCATCCTCGCTGGCGGCTCCGGCACCCGGCTGCATCCGGCTACGCTGTCGATCAGCAAGCAGTTGCTGCCGGTCTACGACAAGCCGATGATCTACTACCCGCTGAGCACCCTGATGCTCGCGGGCATTCGTGACATCCTGATCATCTCCACCCCGCAGGACACCCCGCGCTTCGAGCAACTGCTGGGGGATGGCAGTCAATGGGGTCTGAGCCTGCAATACGCCGTGCAAGCGTCACCTGACGGTCTGGCGCAGGCCTTCATCATCGGCGAGGATTTCATCGGCGGAGACCCCTGTGCACTGGTCCTCGGCGACAACATCTTCTACGGCCACCACTTCGACGACCTGCTCGGGAGAGCCAAGCGGCGCGATGAGGGCGCAACCGTGTTCGCCTACCACGTCCACGAGCCGGAACGTTACGGTGTCGCCGAGTTCGACGCCAACGGCAAGGTGCAATCGCTGGAGGAAAAGCCCGAGCAACCGAAATCCAGCTACGCCGTGACCGGCCTCTACTTCTACGATGCCGACGTCGTGGCCATGGCCAGGGAACTCAAGCCCTCCGCCCGCGGCGAACTGGAAATCACCGACCTCAACATCGCCTACATGAATGCCGGGAAACTGCATGTGGAGATCATGGGCCGCGGCTACGCCTGGCTGGATACCGGAACGCACGACTCCCTGCTCGACGCCAGCCAGTTCATCGCCACGCTGGAAAAACGCCAGGGGCTGAAGGTCGCCTGCCCGGAGGAAATCGCCTACCGCGCCGGCTGGATCGATGCGAACCAGCTCGAGGAGCTGGCCCGACCCCTGCTCAAGAACGGCTATGGCCGCTACCTACGGCGTGTCCTGGAAGAACGAGTCTTTTGAGTATGAAAGCCCACCCGCTATCCATTCCCGATGTCCTGCTCCTTGAGCCCCGCGTATTTGAAGACGAGCGCGGCTTCTTCTACGAGAGCTACAACCAGCAGGCCTTCGACGAGGCCGTTGGCCACCCGGTCGCGTTCGTACAGGACAACCACAGCCGCTCTGTAAAGGGGACCCTGCGCGGTCTGCACTATCAGCTGCCGCCGCACCCCCAGGGCAAGCTGGTGCGCGTCACGCTGGGTGAGGTCTTCGATGTCGCCGTCGACATCCGCCGCGGGTCGCCCACCTTCGGGCAGTGGGTGGGGGAAACGCTTTCCGCCGAAAACCGCCGACAGCTATGGATTCCACCCGGCTTCGCCCACGGCTTCGTGGTCACCAGCGACATCGCCGAGTTCCAGTACAAGTGCACCGATTTCTACGCCCCCGCCAGCGAGCGAAGCATCCGCTGGGACGACGCTGCCCTGGGCATCGACTGGCCCCTCGACGCTGACCCGCTGATCTCCGGCAAGGACGCGCAGGCCGCGATCTTCCGCAACGCGGAGGTTTTTGATTGAACACCGCCGTCATCCGACGACTGCTGGCGTTGGGGCAGGGCGATGGCCTGCGTGCCCAGCTTGTCCGCGGGGCGATGGGTGTGGGCGGGCTCAAGCTGTTGTCCCTGCCCCTCACGCTGGCGGCGTCCATCCTCCTGGCCCGCGCCTTGGGACCGGAAGGCTATGGGCAATATGTCTTCGTGATGGCGGTGATCGCCCTGCTCGCCCTCCCTATCGGGCCGGGGCTCGGCCAGCTTGTCACGCGCGAAGTCGCCCGCTATCACCATGGCGAGGACTGGTCGCTCTTCCGCGGGCTGCTGCGTCGAGCTCACCAATGGGTATTGCTCGGCTCGGTGGTGATCATCAGCGCCGTCCTCATCGTTGCCGGCCACAATGCAGCGTGGGCGGTGGACGACCGCTGGACACTGCTGTTCATCGCCAGCCTCATGCTGCCTCTTCTGGGTCTCAACGCCTTGCGGAGCCATACCCTGCGGGGGCTGCGCCACGTGTTCCAGGCGCAGTTGCCCGAGCTGCTGGCCCGGCCGGCCTTTCATCTGCTGTTTGCTGGCGTGCTGCTTGTCGGTGGTGCGCTCACTCCGGCTACCGCACTGGGGAGTCAGATTGCCGCCACCGCATTGGCCTTCCTCTTGGGTGCGTGGCTCCTCAGCCGTTGTCGGCCCGCGCAGGTCGAGCAGGCCGACCCGGACTATCGTCATGGCGAATGGGGGCGCGCCCTGCTCCCGTTCACCCTGCTGGCCGCTGTCAGCACCCTGAACGCCCAGATCGGCATCCTTGCCCTTGGGTGGCTGGGCACGGATGAAGATGTCGCGGCACTGCGGGTGGCGCAGCAGGGTGCCATGCTCGTGGTTCTGTCGCTGACCATCGTAAACCTAGTGATCGGCCCTCACATCACCGGAGCGCATAGGGACGGCAACCACCGTCGCCTCCAAACTTTATCCCGGGCATCAGCTCGAGTCGCGCTAATTTTCTCTTCTGTTCTTGCTCTCCCAATGCTTGTGATGCCGTCGGTTGTGCTTGACTGGGTATTTGGAGCCGAGTATGCGGCTATAGCGAGCATGCCACTAGTGATTTTAGTCGCGGCGCAGTTGATAAACGTGGGTTTTGGCGCCGTTGGGATGCTCTTAATGATGACCGGGAACGAAAAAATGATTGTTTCGCCGCACTTGTTTGCGTTAGTAGCTAACGGCTGCTTGTGTGTCGCTTTAATACCCAAGCTTGGTGCATCGGGCGCCGCAGTGGCGGCGGCGGTCTCAATAGTCTCTTTAAATATATTGCTAGCTGGGTACGTCAGTCGCGTTCTCAACCTGCGGCCCGGACCCCTATGAGTGATGGCGACAATTGCGCGGAAAACTGGAGTTTTTGAATATGATCAAACCACATGCGTATACGAGAAAAGTTGGTAGCCAAAAAGAGGAGCCGAGAATTCGTCATGACAAAGATGGCGGCATTACAGTAGAAGGGTATCAGTCTTATAAAATAAAAAAGAATCGAATAAAACCCGAAAAACTGCAACACGCATTGAAGTATCAGATAATAAGGCCGTATCTTCGCCAGATTTCCCCGGATTGTAGCGTTATCGATATAGGGTGTTCAGCAGGTGTAATCGGGCTGCAAGCGTATTTCGATGGCTATAAAAACCTTTATTTTTTGGATCACGACAAAGAATATTTGGGTCTACTAGAAGAGGTTGCGTCAGAGCTTGGTGTAGAGACTGCGCGGGTGATTTGTTCACCAATAGATAAGTATAATGGGAGAGGGGATGTCGCTTTTGCATTTGCGATTATTCACTGGATATATTCTTATTCGGCGAGGTATGGCAGCCTTGGTTCCGCAGTATCGGACTTGAAACGTTTAGGGGGTACATGTTTATTTATAGAGTGGATTGATAACAGCGATCCGGCAATCGTAAAGGAGGGTCATATAAGAAAAAATCGCGAAGTGCAGAAAGCTCCATATAATAAAAAGGAGTTTGTTAAAGCGCTCAGCGAAAACTATTCGCACATTAAAATGATTGGACGGGTATCAAAGACAAGGGAAATATGGCTCGCCGCGGACCAAGATATTAAACCAAGAAAAGGGGGCCTTGTGAGAGCGCGCCTTAAGACAGGGTGGTTATCGGCTAGTTCTGGTGTAGAAAAACTGAGAAAACGGCTTCGCATAGGATAGGGTTGGATTGGCGTGTCGCCTTCCCGTAAATTCGGTCCATTGAAAGCTGGAGGTCTCCGGGCACACTAGAGCCAAAGGAGGCCGAGATGCGCAAGAGTCGGTTTACGGAAAGCCAGATTGTTCAGACGCTGAAGCAGGTCGAAGGCGGCCGGAAGGTGAAGGACGTCTGTCGGGAGATCGGGGTCTCTGAGGCGACCTACTACCAGTGGAAGTCGAAGTACGGTGGCATGGAGGCTGCGGACGTCCGACGGCTGAAGGAGCTGGAGGACGAGAACAACCGGCTCAAACGGATGTATGCCGAGCTGGCCCTGGAGAACACGGCCCTGAAGGACGTGATCACAAAAAAGCGCTGAGCCCGGACGATAAGCGTCGTGTGGTCACTGCGTTGACGCAGGACCACGGGCTGAGTCAGCGCCGGGCCTGTCAGGCGGCAGGGGTTGCGCGGTCGGTGGTGCGGTACCGCAAGCAACCGGACCGGGACGATGCGGTGATCGCGCTACTGCAGGAGTTGGTGGAGCGCTATCCGGAACGGGGCTTTGGCAAGCTGTTCAAGCTGATCCGGCGTCGGGGCATGCCCTGGAACCACAAGCGGGTCTGGCGCGTGTACTGCGCCCTGAAGCTGAACCTGCGGCGCAAGGGCAAGCGCCGTTTGCCACCACGGGAGCCACGGCCCCTGGCGTCGACCGAGGCCCCCAACGCGTGCTGGTCAGCGGACTTCATGTCGGATGCGCTGTGGGACGGACGGCGCTTTCGCGCCTTCAACGTGGTGGATGACTTCAACCGGGAAGCGCTGGCCGTGGAGATCGATCTGAATCTGCCCGCACCCCGTGTGATCCGGGTGCTGGAGCGTATCGCCGCCTGGCGAGGTTATCCGCAGCAACTCCGCCTCGACAACGGCCCCGAGTTCGTCTCGGCCGCGATCGCTGACTGGGCCGAGCAGCGGGGCGTGGAACTGAGCTTCATCCAGTCGGGTAAACCGATACAGAACGGGTTCATCGAACGGTTCAACGGCAGCTACCGCCGCGGCGTGCTGGACCTCTACGTCTTCCGAACGCTGACTGAAGTCCGGGAACACACCGAGCAGTGGCTGCAGGACTACAACGAAACCATCCCTCACGAGTCGCTGGGGGACCTGACGCCGGTCGAATACCGGCAATTACACACACCCCGGAAACCTCTAGTTATGCGTGGACCTAATCCGGGGAAGTCGACAGGCGGGGTCCGGAGAGGGCTGCCAAAGGACTTCAGTGATTTATATTGGACTAATTAAAAGGATATTAAAGATATTCCGCCAGGGGCGTCGATGCCTGAGAAGGAGGGCATTTGTAATCCCTGGTTTCTCACACGTATACAAAGTCCAGGTCGGTGCTTCCTCGTCTAGAATAGGTAATGAGTTTTTAGCGAATGAGGCAAGAATTGACCAATATGGATTTTGGTGTAACAGGGCAGTTTGTTTAAAGATGTGCACGCCTAGTGGGTCTCCAGTTGTCGTCGGGAAAAGTTACAAGCTGGACCGACAAGCGACCACGGACGAAGTCGATAGGCTGATGTATGGCCTTGCCCAAGATGTTGATGCATTCGTTTCAGTGGAGTTCGTTGATTGGAAAAATTCGTTTGATAGGGTCAGCTTAGAAACCGCCTTAGATGTTCTCGGTAGCAAGGAATCTGAATTCGTCCTTGCCAGTCTTTGTGGATTAAAGCTACCAGTTACTGGGGCTCATGGTGATTTAATAGATCGAAATATTATGGTGTCCAAAGATGGCGAGCCGAAGATAATTGATTGGGAGTTTTATAAACCATTCGGAAGTGTCCTAACGGATCTCCTCAGAAATCATAATTATAGATTAAAAAAGTTCCACAACACCGATCTCTTTGATCCCTGGTTTATCGTACGCGCTGGTGTTCCGCCAGCACTGAAACGCGGCGAGCTACTATCTAAGTATACTAACGATATTAGTCAGTTGGGAATTTTGAACGCCTTGAGTAATGTGTGCACCGCCGAAGACCAGAAGCAACTGATTCAGCAAGCAGAGCGTTTTAAGATTCGCATTAGAGAAAGGAGCGATGGTGGGCGCCTTCTACTTGGTGGATGAGGTCGAGCACTCCTTCCGCAATTTGAGCGCACGGGTCGGGGGAAAACTACGACTGCAAGACGCCAAGTGCGAGCCGCGCGTGTTCAACCGCAGCATAGGTTATCGCAATGAGGCAGTACGACGTCTGGTCGACGTCCGTTGCCCGTTCGCGAGAGTGATTTATCGGGCTGTCCCGAAATCCCCGCAGCAACGCCTGAAGTCAATGATCTACGTCCCAAGAAACAGCCGTCACGAGTCACTGTTTTCCAGTGAAAACATGATCGGCTTTATCAAGGAATATTACCGCGAGGATCTTGCATTGTACGAGTATGTCAGGGAGGCGCGAATCAAGAAGAGGGCGGCCGGATGAAGGTTTCTATCGCCATGGCAACCTACAACGGCGGCAAGTACCTGCGCGAGCAGCTCGACAGCTTCCTCGCGCAGACGCGATTGCCGGACGAACTGGTGATCACGGACGACTGCTCGACCGATGACACGCTGGCGATCATTGAAACGTTTGCCGCAACGGCGCCCTTCGAAGTGCGGTGGGAGCGCAACGAGGAAAATCTCGGCTACACGGGCAATTTCAACAAAGCGCTGATGAAGGCGGCCGGCGATCTGGTCTTCCTCAGCGACCAGGACGATGTCTGGTTCCCCGAAAAGCTGGAGCGCATGGAGCGCTACGCCCTCGAAGACCCCGAGGCACTGGTGGTGATGAACGACGCCGCGCTGACCGATGGCGACCTCAACGACACCGGGTTGACGAAGCTTGGACAGATCGCCTCCGCCGGTATGCGCGATTCGAGCTTCGTGATGGGATGCTGCGCCGCAGTGCGGCGGGAACTGCTCGACCTGTGCCTGCCGATCCCCGCAGGGTACAAGGGCCACGATGGCTGGATCGTCAAGATGGCCGAGGGGGTCGGACGCAAGTGTGTGTTCGCGGATGTACTGCAATGGTATCGCCGGCACGACGAGAATGAATCGCAGTTCATCGCAAACAGGACCAGCAAAGTTACGCGGGGGATGGTGCTCAAGCAGTCCGTGTCCCGTTTGATCCAGGGGGCTGAGCAGCAGGAGCAGTCCGCTGCTTCTGCTGGTCAGCTGAGAGCGTTCCTTGCCGGCGTGCGTGAGGCGCGTGACCGGTCGGGACCGCCGCTTTCCGACGAATTCAGCGCCTATCTGCGCCAACTCGAGAATCGCCTCTCGGCGTTGGACGGTCGCTTGGCGGTACGCGACAAGGCCCGCTGGATGCGCTTGCCGGGCGTTTTGCGTCTTTGGCGCAAGGGCTCCTACAGCGAGTTCGCGGGTGCAAAGAGCGCCATCCGGGACCTGCTGTTCCGGTGATCTCAAAAGCGGGCGAGATCTGTGTGCGTGAAGCGCGGCAAACGGGGACAGATTTATTTTCTGTCGCAAGGATGCGGCGGTGATGCAGGAGGAGCGTTATGCCAAGGATGGCGCGAGTGGTGTTGCCGGATATGCCGCATCATGTGTTGCAGCGGGGGGCAATCGGCAGGTCGTGTTTGCCGGGGATGGGGATTACGAGGGGTACCTGGAGGACCGGTGAGGTCATATGGTCTACAATGAGAGGCCAAATGGCCCACTGGAGGGCGCCCCATGACCACGACGACCGAAAACGCCACCCCGAATCGCCCGGATCAGGCGCGCACGTTTCGTTTCGACACCCAGCAGGCGCGCAAGCGCGTCACGGTGTACGGACTTGTCGCCAAGATGATCGGGATCGAGACCAAAGCCCGCCCCATCCAAGGCAAGGACGGACCTTACGCGCACATTATCGAAACGGTGCGGCTCGGACTGCCTGCGCGCAGCCTGGAGCAGATTGGGCAGTCGTATGGCATCCCGCGCGTGACGCTTGTACACCTGGCGGGGGTTTCTGAAACCACCTACAAGCGCCGCTTGAGCAAGAACGAGCGCCTGGATCCCGAAGCCTCCGACCGCGCGTATCGGGTCGCGCGTATTGCGGCCTTGGCCGAGACCATCTTCGAGGACCACGGCAAGGCGAAACGTTGGATGAACACCTACAACCGCGTGCTCGAGGAGGTCCCGATCAACCTGCTCGATACCGAGGCCGGAACCGAATTGGTCGAGACCGTCCTGCACCGGATCGACCACGGGGTCTTTAGTTGACCCGGGTGTTCCGGCTCCTGCGTGGCGAGCGCGCCGACACGGCCTTCAGTGGCCAGGGCGCCGCCCGCAGGGGCGGACGCTGGAACCCGGCCGGTGTCCCGGTCGTCTACACCGCGCAGTCGTTATCCCTCGCGACCCTGGAGGTCCTGGTCCACATGGAGGCCGAGGACTTCGGTGAGGTGTTTGTGTATTTCGACATCGAGATCCCAGACTCTATCGAGCTGCTCGCGGTCGACCCGGGCGACCTCGGCCCCATCGCGCGGGAGGGGTTGGATTATCCCGCGCTGCAAGAAGTCGGTCGCCAATGGGTCGAGAGCCAGCAGAGTGTCGGCCTGTGGGTCCCCTCGGCGGTGATTCCCAGCGAGCACAACCTGCTCCTGAACCCGGCACACCCTGCCTTCGAAGACCTGTCGATCGCCGGGCCGCAAGCGTTCTCCTTCGACACCCGCCTGAAGCCCCAGGCATAACGCTGATCGAGGTCTGACCGAAACGGGGATAGATTGATTTTCCGTCGCAAGGATGCGGCGGTGATGCAGGAGGAACGGTAGGCCAAGGATGGCGCGAGGGGTGTTGCCGCATATGCCGCACCATGTGGTGCAGCGTGGGCACAATGGGCAGGTGGTGTTTACCGGGGCCGAGGATTACGAGCGGTACCTGGAGGACCTGCGCGAGCTGAGCAGTGCGCTGGACATTCGAGTGTATGCGTACTGCCTGCTGACCAACCATGTGCACCTGTTGCTGGGGCCGGCCGTCGAAGACTACCCCTGGTCCGGCTATCGCCAGCGCACGGGCGGGGAGGACTGCTGGATCAACCCGGACCCGGCCTATCTGGACCTGGCCGACAACGAAGCCAGGCGGCAAGCACGATACGCCCGCTTCGTGCAGCAGGGCGTTCCGGAGCCGGAGCCGGAGCTGAAGCTGATGCCTGAGGCGCTACAGCGCGGCCAGCTCACCGGTAACCCGCGCCTCGTGGACGAGGTCGAGCAGATTATCGGTTGCCGCATCGAGCGCCGGCCTGGCCGTCCGCTATCACGCCGGAGGTTGGGAAGTAAATCTTTCCCCGTTTTCCGTTTTCGCAGTGTGATATCCGTTTCATCGGGTCAGACGTACTTGATCACGCCAAAGAACGTAATCGTCCCATGTGGTGATAGTTTTCATGATGTCGGGGTGATTTCGGTTGTGGTGATAGACGAGAAGCGTGATCTTGAAGCCTGAATCTATGGCGCGAGCAATCTCGGTTTCGGTCAGGTAAGAATGATCATTGCGGATGTCCTCAACGAACCGATCATAGTTCATCGTTAGGTTGTTCGGGTATTTCATTGTTTATCCTCCTAGTTGGTTTATCTTTATTTAGTATTTAGTAAAATTTGATGTTTTGTAAAATGGTGTTTAAGTGAGTCATCCAGAACGAATACTTGTTACCGGGGGAGCCGGGTTCATCGGCTCGGCGGTTGTGCGCCAGTACATTGGCGAGACGGATGCGACCGTGATTAACGTCGATGCGCTCACCTACGCGGGAAACCTCGAGTCTCTGGGGGATGCGCTGGAGCACCCGCGGTATCGGTTCGAGCATGTGGACATTACCGACCGTGCGGCCCTGGAACGGGTGTTCCGGGAACACCGGCCGAACGCCGTGATGCACCTGGCGGCCGAATCTCATGTGGATCGGTCCATCGAAGGGCCGGCGGCGTTCGTGGAGACCAACGTGACCGGTACGCACAACCTGCTGGAAGCGGCTCGAGGCTACTGGTCGGAGCTTGAGGGTGAAGCGAAAGAACGCTTCCGCTTCCATCATGTGTCCACGGACGAGGTGTACGGGGATCTCGGGCCGGAGGATCCGGCCTTCACGGAGGACACGCCGTATGCTCCGAGCTCTCCCTACTCGGCGAGCAAGGCGGCCAGCGACCATCTGGTGCGTGCATGGCATCGCACCTACGGGCTTCCGGTCGTGATCACGAACTGCTCCAACAACTACGGACCTTGTCAGTTTCCCGAAAAGCTGATTCCTCTCATGGTCCTCAATGCGCTGGATGGCAAGGCGCTGCCGGTGTACGGGCGCGGGGACAATATCCGTGACTGGCTCTATGTGGAGGATCATGCGCGGGCGCTGCGCCATGTGCTGGCCCATGGAGCCGTCGGGCGCACCTACAACATCGGGGGGCGATGCGAGCGGACGAACCTTGAGGTTGTACATGCCCTTTGCGCGACGCTCGACGAACTGGTGCCCGACGAGCAGGGGAGCTACGCGCGATTGATCGAGTTCGTTTCAGACCGGCCGGGCCATGATCGGCGCTATGCCATCGACGACACCCGCCTGGAGAATGAACTGGGCTGGCAGCCCGCAGAGAACTTCGAGACCGGTCTGAGGAAGACCGTGCAGTGGTATCTCGACAACGCGGGATGGGTCGAGCGGGTTCGCACGGGGGCCTACCGTGAATGGATCGACGCCAATTACGCCCGCAGGGGGCGCGCTGTATGAACATCCTCGTTCTGGGTGGCAACGGTCAGGTTGGCTGGGAGCTGCAACGTGCCCTTGCTCCGCTTGGCACGGTGATCGCCATAACGCGTCGTGAACAACAGGGCCTGTGTGGCGACCTCACGCGGCCCGAGGCGCTCGCAAGCACCGTCCGGCAGGTCGCACCACAGGTGATCGTCAACGCGGCGGCCTACACCGCGGTGGACCAGGCCGAAGACGAGCCAGAGCTGGCCGAGGCGGTGAACGCTACCGCAGCGGCCGTGGTGGCCCGTGAAGCGAGCTCCATTGGCGCCTGGCTGGTCCACTACTCGACGGATTACGTCTTCGGCGGAACGGGCACGCGCCCCTGGCACGAGGGTGACCAGACGGCGCCCCTCAACGTCTACGGCCGTACCAAGCGCGAAGGGGAGGTGGCGATTCAGGACAGCGGCTGCCGGCACCTGATCTTCCGCACCAGTTGGGTCTATGCCTCCTGCGGCAAGAATTTTATCCGCACCATGCTGCGCCTCGCGGCTGAACGGGATGCCTTGCAGGTCATCAACGACCAGCATGGGGCGCCAACGGGGGCTCCGCTCATCGCCGATGTGACCGCGCAGGCACTGCCTCTGGCCATGCAACACCCCGAGCTTGAAGGCCTGTATCATCTGGCCGCGTCGGGCGAGACCACGTGGCACGGCTATGCCTGCCGGGTGATCGAGCGCGCCCGCCGGGCCGGATGGCCGGTCAAAGTAACCGAACAGGCCATTGCGCCAGTTACTACCGATGCCTTCCCCGTGAAGGCCCGCCGGCCCGGCAACTCCCGGCTGGACTGCTCGCGCCTGGAGGCGGCATTCGGCCTGCGCATGCCCGCCTGGCAACAGGGCGTGGACCATGCCCTTGCCGAGATACTCGCCTGCGAAGGAGCCATTTGACGATGCACGTGACCCCGACCGCAATCCCCGAAGTCCTGCTCATCGAGCCCGCCGTGTTCGGCGACGAGCGTGGCTTCTTCATGGAGACGTGGCAGCGGCGCAAGTTCGCCGAAGCCGGAATCGACTACGACTTCGTCCAGGACAATCACAGCCGGTCGGTACAGGGCACGCTGCGGGGCTTGCACTACCAGATCCGCCAGCCGCAGGGAAAGCTGGTGCGGGTCACGCACGGTGCGGTCTTCGACGTGGCCGTGGATATCCGCAAGAGCTCGCCCACGTTTGGCCGTTGGGTGGGTGAATACCTTACGGCCGAAAACAAACGCATGCTCTGGGTGCCACCGGGTTTTGCCCACGGGTTCTGTGTGACCAGCGATACGGCCGAGTTCCAGTACAAGTGCACCGACTACTACGCCCCGGAGCACGAGCGCAGCATCCGCTGGGATGACCCGGACCTTGGCATTGCATGGCCGCTGGAGCACGAGCCGCTTGTCTTCGCCAAGGACCAGCAGGGACGGCCACTGGCACAGGCCGAATGCTTCGCATGACGGGGGATCTGCCAATGAAACAACGCAAGGGCATCATTCTGGCCGGCGGCAGCGGAACCCGGCTGTATCCGGTGACGCAGGCGATATCGAAGCAGTTGCTGCCGGTGTTCGACAAGCCGATGATCTACTACCCGCTGTGCACGCTGATGATGGCGGGTATTCGGGAGATCCTCGTGATCTCGACGCCCGATGATGTCCCGTTGTTCCAGAAACTGCTGGGCGACGGGAGCCAGTGGGGGCTCGATTTGCAGTATGCGGTTCAGGAGCAGCCCAACGGCCTCGCCGAGGCCTTCATTATCGGCGAAGATTTCCTCGACGGGCACCCGAGCGCCCTGATTCTCGGCGACAACATCTTCCATGGCCACGACCTGCGTGCGCTCGTTACATCGGCGGCCCAGCGTCAGCACGGCGCCACGGTGTTCGCCTACCCGGTCACGGACCCAGAACGCTACGGCGTGGTCGGCTTCGACGAGAACGGGCGCGCCACCAGCCTGGAGGAAAAGCCGGCCGAGCCACGCTCCCGCTACGCCGTCACCGGCCTGTACTTCTATGACGCGCAGGTCACCGACATTGCGAGGGAGGTTCGCCCCTCGGCACGCGGCGAACTCGAGATCACCGACGTGAACCGCGCCTACCTCGAGCGGGCTGAACTTAACGTGGAGGTCATGGGCCGCGGCATGGCCTGGCTGGATACCGGTACCCACGAATCGCTGATCGAGGCCGCCACCTTCATCGAGACCATCGAGAAGCGCCAGGGGTTGAAAGTCTGTTCGCCCGCTGAGACGGCCTACCGCGTGGGATTGATCGATGCTGATGCCGTCCGGAAGCTCGCCGAGCCACTGGCCAAGAATAATTATGGCAAATATCTCATCCGCATGCTGGAAGATCGAGTTTTTTAAAGCTTTTTGAATCCTGCTAAAACCATATGCGTCCACCGGAACAGCCTGCTTCCGCGAGCGCGGTTCAATAGAGTATGCAATAGCTCGTTATGCCATACACTCACGGAATTATGATCCCAAGCCTTCAACGTTCTTATGTGCATTTTTTTGTTGCAGCTGCTTATGCATCAGCACTAGCCAATATCGAGACTCTCTTTGTGTGGGGGGGCGAAATCAAGGATCGGCAAAATTACCTAAATTATTTTTTTGTTCACGAGTCATTGCTGGAGTCTTTACTCCAGGGTAATTTTCTTTCTATTGTCACATCCGAGCCCGTGTTTACTCTTCTCTGGGTGTCGCTATCTCATGTAACAGACACAGAATTGTCGGCCCTTAAGGTCTTGATATTTTCATCTTCTTTAGTCGCGTCATTTGTCATATTGGAGCGCAGGGGTGTTCCCTTTTTCTGGAAAGCTTTGATTCTTGTTTTTCCTTGGTTTCTAGTAAACTACATCATGACCTTGCGCCAAGGGGTGGCTATTGCGGTCCTTTTATACGCTCACTTCTACCTTGCTGGACGATGGAGGTGGGTCTTGTATGCCATTACACCGCTCATACATTACTCGTTCTTTTTGGTGTTGGTGGTACTGATTTTGGCAAATGTGCTAAAGGCCGGAAAAGTAACGAACTCTGTTCGCCTCCTTTCGCTGAATATTTTTGCGATATTGTCATCAATCCTAGTACTTTCTATCGTTAGCGGGTGGGTTTTAATTCCAATCAAAGAACTCGAATCTCTGTCTCTCGGGTACGCTGAAAAGATTTCACTAAATCTTGGCTTTGGATTTCTGTATTCGGGTGTTGTGCTTATATTGATGCTAACCTCAGAAAGAGATTTTATTAAGAATAATCTTATTTCAATAATAGCTATCACGATCTACTTATACGGAGTGATTTTCTTTCCGCCTATTAGTAGATTCCTTCAGATCTTCTCGCCTCTCATTGTGTTGGCAGGACTTCAGCTAACTGGATATCGGCTTCTATCCTTTAAGGGGCTTTTAGTGTTGCACGTGATTTATTTTTTCGTTATATCTATATACGCAGGAGGCCCAAGTGGAATGCTTGTTGGCGATAATTAAATGAGAAAAGCGGTGGTTTACACGGCGATCGCAGACGCCTATGACTTTCTGAGGCCTGTCCCGAGGAACTTGAGGGGGAAGATGGAATTCGTTTGTTTTTCAAACCAAAACTATCGGCGTGATCACATAAATGGCTGGAAGATCGTCGATTTAACTTCCATTGCGACTGATTCGACTCGGGCATGCCGTTTCGTCAAGGTTAATCCTCATAAGTTTTTCCCAAAGCACGAGATGTCTTTGTGGCTTGATGGAAATATATCATTCAATGAAGGCCTCCTTCCGCACCTCGAAAGCTTTAATAACAGCAGTAAAAAGATTGTTGGTGTTAAGCATCCGACGAGGAGCTGTATTTACTCGGAGGGTAGGGAGTGCAAATTACTAAATAAAGATATTCCTGGCGTTATTGAAGAGCAGATGTCTTCGATTGAGAATTATGGGTTTCCGGAAGAATTTGGACTGACCGAGACCAATATTCTATTCCGGAAACATTTAGAGCCAAACGTGATAGACATGATGAATGAGTGGTGGCTCTGGATCGAGGGTATGTCTAAAAGAGATCAGTTGAGTTTCGATTTTTTGCGATGGAAACATCAAATCGAGATAGGCTATCTAGATCAAGACGCTCACGGTACGAATAGAGCGTTTCGGCGCGGTTTGCATCGCTCGGAGTCAATCATTAGGAATGTTTTCGCTTTTATTGAGGCCTACCAAATGGTGGTGCCGGGGCTGGCGCGTGTGGTGAACCATGCGTACGGTTTGAGTAAACGTATAAATAGACTCGAGCGCCGCATAAGCTAGCGATTTCGGGAGGGGCTCGCTTTGAAAGTACTATTGTTATGCCGTTACGACTCACTTGGTGCTAGCTCCCGAGTAAGGTATATGCAGTACCTTGAAATCTTCAAAGCGCAAGGGTGGAGGGTGGAGGTAAGCCCGCTTTTTTCTAACGCTTACCTGGAAGCTCTTTACGCGGGCAAAGGGCGAGCACGGGAAACGGTTAGGGGGTATCTGAGGCGGCTGTATGCCCTGCTACGGGCACGCGAGTTCGATGTACTGATTATCGAGAAAGAGTTGTTTCCTTTTCTTCCGGCCTGGTTCGAGCGGATCTTGGCCCAACTCAGCGTGCCCTATGTGGTCGACTATGACGACGCCCTGTTTCATCGGTACGATCTGCACAGACGGGCAGTGGTTCGGGGGCTGCTTGGCCGGAAGATCGATTCGGTAATGCGCCATTCCGCGCTGGTTATTGCCGGCAATGAGTACCTCGCGGACCGGGCGCGCGCCACGGGCGCTCAGCGTATCGAGATCATCCCAACGGTAGTGGATACCGAACGGTATCAGCCGGCCGCCAAACGCGCGGAGGGCCCGCTGGTGGTTGGGTGGATCGGTACGCCCAAGACTAGTCGCTACCTGCAACCGTTGGTGCCTGTCTTCGAAAGGCTGCACCGCGATCTAGGCGTACGCTTCGTGGCAGTGGGTGCGCGCGCGGCCGACTTCGCCAATACCCCGGTGGAGGTCTGGCCTTGGTCAGAGGTGACCGAGGTTTCGTCAATTCAGCAGTTCGATATCGGCATCATGCCGCTCGAAGACTCACCATGGGAACGCGGTAAGTGCGGGTACAAGCTGATCCAATACATGGCCTGCGGCCTTCCGGTGGTGGCTTCGCCCGTTGGTGTGAACAGGGAAATCGTAGAAGACGGGCGTAATGGCTTTCTGGCGTCGGCTACGGGTGACTGGATAGAAACTCTCACGGAGCTGGCCGGGCGTGGCGAGCAACGTGCGGCCATGGGTGCGCATGGACGTCGGAAGGTGGAGACATGGTACAGCAGAGCGGCTCAGGCGCCTCGGCTGATGGATGTCATGCGCGAGGCAGCAGAGAAGCCCGAAAATAGGATTGATGGCAAGGGGCAGGGCTAAATTGATGCAGCAACGAGAAGACGTACGCATTGCCGTAATCGGCCTGGGCTATGTGGGCCTGCCGCTGGCGGCGGAGTTCGGGCGGGTGCTGCCTACGCTGGGGTTCGATATCGACGCCCAGCGCGTGGCGGAGCTGAACCGGGGGCATGATCGCACGCGGGAGGTGGAGCCGGAGGAGCTGGCGGCGGCCGCGCAGCTGGAGATGACGGCGGACCCGGCGGCGCTGGCGGGCTGCAATGTGTTCATCGTGACGGTGCCCACGCCGATTGATGCGCACCGGCGGCCGGATCTGGGACCGCTGCTGGCGGCCAGCCGTACCGTGGGGCGGGCGCTGGGCGAGGGCGATGTGGTGATCTACGAGTCCACGGTGTATCCCGGGGCCACGGAGGAAGACTGCGCGCCGGTGCTGGCGGCGGAATCCGGCCTGACGGTGAACGAGGGGTTCTTCCTGGGCTACAGCCCGGAGCGGGTGAACCCGGGGGACAAGGCGCATCGCATTCCGGACATCGTGAAGGTGACCTCGGGTTCCACGCCGGAAGTGGCGCGGTTTGTGGATGAGCTGTACGCGCGCATCATCCGCGCGGGCACGCATCGGGCGCCGAGCATCCGTGTGGCGGAGGCGGCCAAGGTGATCGAGAACACCCAGCGGGATGTGAACATTGCGCTGGTGAACGAGCTGGCGCTGCTGTTCGACCGGCTGGAGCTGGATACCGAGGCGGTGCTGGCGGCGGCGGGCACCAAGTGGAACTTTCTGCCGTTCCGGCCCGGGCTGGTGGGCGGGCACTGCATCGGGGTGGACCCGTACTACCTGACGCACAAGGCCCAGGCGGTGGGCCACCATCCGGAGATGATCCTGGCCGGGCGGCGGGTGAACGACGGCATGGGCGGGCATATTGCCGACCGTCTGGTGAAGGCGATGATCCGCAAGGGTTTCCCGGTGGTGGGCTCGCGCATTCTGGTGATGGGGCTGGCGTTCAAGGAGAACTGCCCGGATGTTCGCAACACCCGGGTGGTAGACATCATCGCCGACCTGCAGGGCTACAACGCACAGGTGGACGTGTGGGACCCGTGGGTGGACACGGCCGAGGCGCGCGAGGAATACGCCCTGGACCTGCTGGAGGCCGGGCCGGAGGCCGCCGCGTACGATGCGGTGGTGCTGACCGTGCCGCACCGGGAGTTCGTGGCGCTGGGCGGCGAAGGCGTGCGCCGCCTGGGGCGCGAGAACGCCGTGGTGTTCGACGTGAAGTCGGTGCTGCCGGCCGAAGCGGCCGATCTTCGCCTGTAGGAGCGGCCTTGGCCGCGAACGGCGGGGTGGGCCTAACCCGCCGCCGGTTTCGCGTGCAAGCACGCTCCCACAAAAAACCAGCGCCCTGTGGGAGCGTGCTTGCACGCGAAATCCGGGCCGAGTCCGGGGCCTTGTTCGCGGTCGAGGCCGCTCCTGCAGGTGGCCCGGCGCCCCCGGTTGTCAGTTGACAACCGGGGGCGCCGGGCCTAGCGTGTAAGGACACCCATGGAACGGAGGAAACACCCCAACAAGGATGTGGAAGCCGCGCTGGCTTATGCCGAGGCTCGTGGGTGGCGGGTCAAGCAGGCGAGCGGGCATGCCTGGGCACGCATGTATTGCCCGTGGAACGACAACGAGTCTCGCTGTGGTGAGTTCTGCATCGTAAGCGTATGGAGTACGCCGCGAAATCCGCCCGCTCATGCTCGCCAGATTGTCCGTGTGGTAGACGGCTGTACCGGGGCTGTCGGGGATGAGGAACCATCATGAGTCATTACGAGTTTACGCTGAAATTCGCTATTCCATCCGATTGGGATCGTTCCTGGCTGGAAGCCCGGCTGTTCGAGGGCGGGTGCGATGATGCACTGATGGGAACGGGCCAGGAGGGGCGTCTCGCGCTTTCTTTTTCGCGCGAGGCGGCGTCGGCGTGCGACGCGGTGACGAGTGCGATACGCGACGTGCGTAACGCGGTCCCCGCAGCGGTGCTCGTCGAAGTGGCGCCGGATCTCGTGGGGGTGTCCGATGTGGCCGACCTGTTCGGCTTTTCCCGGCAGAACATGCGCAAGCTGGTGCAGACCCACCGGGACAGTTTCCCGTTGCCTTTGCACGAGGGCCGGTCGGCGCTCTGGCATCTGGCGGATGTGCTGGAGTGGTTCGCCCGGGAAGGGCGATCGGTGGACCCGGCATTGCGGGAGGTCGCGCGCGAAGCCATGCATGTGAATGTGGCCCGCGAAGCGGCTCGGCTCGACGGGCACTCCGGTACGTTGTGGCTTGGCCCTGAGCGTCAAACCCCGCTCGTGGGATGAATATTTTCGGGGGCATTTTGGCGGGGGCTTCGCGGGCGAGCCCGCTCCCACTGGGGGCAGGATTCGTTGTAGGAGGCCAGCCCTCTGGCCGATGAGGGTTGTCGCGCGAGAGTTATCGGCCAGGGGGCTGGCCTCCCACGGGGGGTGTTTGCGCGGTGGTGGTCCGGGCCCGGGGGTCTGTGGGAGCGGGCTCGCCCGCGAATGACGGGTGTATGGAATTTGTAAAAGCAATTGCCAGTTTGCATAAGTGGCGATAGGGTAGGCGCATGATACCGCGCACTGCCGAAACACTGGTCCGGGAGCTGTTGAGCGGCTTTCCCATCGTCACCGTCACGGGGCCGCGCCAGTCCGGCAAGACAACGCTGGCGCGCGCGGTGATGGCGGACCGCCCGTATCGCTCCCTGGAAGATCCGGATGTGCGGGCGCTGGCGCTGGATGATCCGCGCGGGTTTCTGTCGCAGTGCCCCGATGGGGCGGTGCTGGACGAGGTTCAGCGGGCACCGGAGTTGTTCTCCTATCTGCAGACGCATGTGGACGGCGATGGACGCATGGGGCGGTTTCTGCTCACGGGGTCGCAGCAGTTCGGGTTGATGTCCGGGATTTCGCAGTCGCTGGCCGGGCGTTCGGCGTTTGTGGAGTTGCTGCCGCTGAGCCATGTGGAGTTGGTGGAGGCCAGGCAGGCACCAACGGCTCTGGATGCGATGATGTTTACCGGTGGTTATCCGGCATTGTATGACCGGCCGCTGGCTCCACGGCACTGGTTTCCGGCGTATGTGACGGCTTACGTGGAGCGGGATGTGCGGCAATTGCTCCAGGTTCAGGATCTGGACGCCTTTCAGCGCTTTGTGCGGCTGTGTGCTGGGCGCAGTGGTCAGGTGTTGAATCTGTCATCGCTTGCGGCCGATTGCGGTATTACCCACAACACGGCCAAAGCGTGGATCTCGGTGCTGGAGGCCAGCTATGTGCTGTTTCTCCTGAGGCCGCACCATGCGAATTTCAACAAGCGGCTGATCAAGTCGCCGAAGCTGTATTTCCACGACACCGGACTGTTGTGCTGGCTGCTGGGGGTGCAGACGCCGGAACAGCTGGTGGTGCATCCGCTACGCGGACAGGTGTTCGAGACGTACGTGATTTCGGAGCTGCGAAAGGCCTTTCTCAATCGCGGCGAGCCGCCGCTCTTCCACTTCTGGCGCGACAGTAATGGCAATGAGGTCGACCTGCTGATCGAGTGGGCGGGTGGCCTGATGCCGGTGGAGATCAAGTCCGGCCAGACGTTGAATCGGGATTTTTTCACCGGGCTCGAGCGCTGGACCGCGCTGGCCGGCGATATGGCTCGTTCGCCGACGCTTATTTACGGGGGCGAGGGCGAGCACCAGCGGAAGGCTGTGCGGGTGCTGGGCTGGGACAGGGTTGGCGAGGTTGTGTCGGGATAAATGGGCCCCGCCCTTTTTGTACGCTGTTCGCGGCCAAGGCCGCTCCTACAGGGCGCGGGAATTCTGTGGGAGCGGGCTTGCCCGCGAATAACGAGATGAACCCAGGCCGTTGCCGCTTTCGCGGGCGAGCCCGCTTCCACAGAGCGACGCGGCAGAAGTCGGTGTTCCGGGGCATGGGTTCCTCCGGGATGTGCCGTCCGGGACGATTGTAGTTCAGGGTGCGCGTACGGACGAGCGGGCGCCTGGGGAATGTTCCGAGTGAGGAAAATGACACGGGAAAACAACGGAGTGCGGGGGAAACTGTTGTTCGTGGTCAACGACTTCGGCTTTTTTGTGTCGCATCGGCTGGCCGTGGGCGTGGGTGCCCGGGATGCAGGGTTTGATGTGTACGTGGCGGCGCCGGGCGAGCCGCCGGCGGAGCTCGGTGAGCAGGACCTGAAGGCCGTGCCGGTACCGATATCGCGACGCGGTGCCAACCCGTTCGCCGAGGCGCGCTCGCTGTGGGCGTTGTATCGGCTGTTCCGGCACCTGCGGCCGGACCTGGTCCATCTGGTGACGATCAAGCCGGTGCTGTACGGCGGGATGATGGCGCGGCTGGCGCGAGTGCCGGCGGTGGTGTCCGCGATTTCCGGATTGGGGACGCTGTTCACCACGTCCGGCGGGCGTGCCGGCTTGATGAGACGGGTTGCCCAGGCCATGTATCGCGTAGCCCTGGGCCATGGAAACCAGACTGTGATCCTGCAGAATCCGGATGATCGGATGGCCTTGATCCGGGAGGGTGGTCTCAGGGAGGAGAAGACGGAAATCATCCGCGGCTCGGGAGTGGACCTGGAAGGGTACGCCTGCCACGCCGAACCCTTAGGAACCCCCGTAGTGGTGATGGCGGTTCGTCTACTGCGCGAGAAGGGGATCGAGGAGTTCATCGAGGCCGCCCGGCTGGTGGTAGCGCGGGGAGTCCAGGCCAGGTTCCTGGTCGTGGGCGACCCCGATCCGGGTAATCCGTCGTCGGTCAGCGCGGAGGACGTGGATCGGTGGAGGGCAGAGGGTGTTGCGGAGTTCCTCGGTTTCCGGCAAGACATAGCCCGGATCTTCCGTGAGAGCCATGTGGTGGTGCTTCCGTCCTATCGAGAAGGGCTGCCGAAGGTGCTGATCGAAGCGGCGGCCTGTGGCCGGGCGGTGGTCACCACGGATGTGCCCGGCTGCCGCGATGCCATCGAGGACGGCGAGACCGGGGTGCTGGTGCCGGTGCGTGATGTGCCGGCGCTGGCCGATGCGCTGCAGGCGCTTGTGGAAGACCCGGAAAGGCGGCAGGCCATGGGGCGTGCCGGGCGGGCGCTGGCGGAGCGGGAGTTCGCGATCGAGAAGGTGGTGGACGCCCACCTGGAGATTTACAGGCGTTTGCATGGAGGCCACGGCGGATGACGCAGCGGGTTCTGGTAACAGGAGCGACGGGCTTCGTGGGCGGCGCCGTGGTGCAGAGGCTGGTGGCTGAGGGCCGCTTGGTGCCGGTCGCGGGGTGTCGGCGCAGCGTCTCGGTGCCGGCGGGTGCCGAGCTGGCGGTGACGCCGTCGCTTGGCCCGGAAGCGGACTGGAGCAGCGCGCTGCAGGGTGTGGAGGCCGTGGTGCATGCGGCGGCCCGCGTGCATGTGATGGACGAGGACGCGGCCGATCCGCTGGCGGAGTATCGACGCGCCAATGTGGAGGGCACGCTGGCACTGGCGCGGCAGGCGGCGCAGGCGGGTGTGCGGCGGTTTGTGTTTGTCAGCTCCATCAAGGTGAACGGGGAGCAGACTGCGCCCGGCAGCGCCTTTTCCGCGGCGGATGCGCCGGCGCCGGAGGACGCTTACGGCGTCTCCAAGGCGGAGGCGGAGGCGGCGCTGTTTGCGCTGGGGCGCGAGACGGGGATGGAGATCGTGGCGGTGCGACCGCCGCTGGTGGTCGGCCCGGGCGCCGGTGGCAACTTTGCGCGCATGGCGCGCTGGGTGGGCAAGGGCGTGCCGCTGCCGCTGGGCGCGGTGACGCGGAATCGGCGCTCGCTGGTGGGGCTGGACAACCTGGTGGATCTGCTGGTGACGTGTCTGGAGCATCCGGCGGCGGCGAATCGGGTGTTCCTGGCGGGGGATGGGGAGGATCTTTCCACCACGGATCTGTTGCGCCGGGTGGCGGTGGCGATGGGGCGGCGGGCGCGGTTGGTGCCGGTGCCGCCGGTGGTGTTGCGGGCTGGGGCGCGTGCGGTGGGGCGCGGGGAGATGGCGCGGCGGTTGCTGGATTCGTTGCAGGTGGATATTTCGGATACGCGGGAGACGCTGGGGTGGGAGCCGCCGGTGAGTGTGGATGAGGGGTTGCGGCGGGCGGTTGTTCCGTTGGTTGGGTAGGTTTGGTGGTGTTTCCGGCTTTGGCGGGGGCTTCGCGGCCAAGGCCGCTCCTACAGGGGGTGGGGTTTGGTGTAGGGGGTAGCCCTTGGTCGATGGGGTGTGGATTGGGGTGGTGACCGGGCAGGGGGCGGCGGGGTGCTTGATTTATGGGTTGATTCCGATATTGATTGGTTATCGGGTTGGGCGCATAATTGGGTGTTATGAAATTGCTTGCGCGAACACCTAAGCAGATTGGGACGATTGTGCGCCGGGTCCGGCGAAAGCAGGGCCTTACGCAGGCCGCGCTTGGCGAGAAGTCGGGCTTGCGCCAGGAGACGATCTCTCTGATCGAGAACGGAAACCCGGCCACCCGGTTGGAGACGTTGCTTGCGGTTCTGGCGGCGCTGGATCTGGAGTTTCATATTGCTCCCCGTGCGCGGTCGACTGCGTCCATTGAAGAAATCTTCTGATGCCGCGCACGCGCCGCCATCCGCCGCTGCGTGTCTTGCTGAATGGTCGCCTGGTGGGGTTTTTGGAGAAGTCGGCGGCCGGGGCGATCCGGTTTCGGTATGACGCCAGCTGGCTAGGCTGGGAGCATGCGCTGCCGGTCTCGCTATCGCTTCCGTTGCGGGAAGATGCCTACCACGGCGAGGCCGTGGCCGCGGTGTTCGAGAACTTGTTGCCGGATGCCGATGCCCTGCGGCGGCGTGTGGCGCAACGTGTGGGCGCCGCTGGGACGGATGCCTACAGCCTGCTGGCGGCGATCGGGCATGATTGTGTGGGGGCTTTGCAGTTTTCGCTGTCGGATGCGCAGGAGTCCGGGCCCGCTGGAGGGATTCAGGGGGAGCCGCTCGATGATAGGGGCATCGAAGAGCTGCTGGGCGGTTTGGCACAGGCGCCGCTGGGTCTGGGCGACGACGATGCTTTCCGCATTTCGATTGCTGGTGCCCAGGAGAAGACGGCACTACTCTGGCATGAGGGTCGCTGGCTCAAGCCGCATGGCTCGACGCCGACTACGCATATCCTGAAGCCCGCTATTGGGCAGTTACCCAACGGGCTGGATCTGTCGGACAGCGTGGAGAACGAGTTTTACTGCCTGCGATTGCTGGCGGCGTTCGGTCTCCCGGTCGCCCGCGCGGAGATCGGGCGCTTTGGAGGCGCGCGGGCGCTGGTAGTGGAGCGGTTTGATCGACACTGGGCGCGCGATGGGCGGTTGCTGCGCTTGCCGCAGGAGGACTGCTGCCAGGCACTGGGCGTGCCGCCGAGCCGCAAGTATCAGAGCGAAGGTGGCCCCGGGCTGGTGGATGTGCTGGGGCTGTTGCGGGGCAGTGATACGCCGGGGGCGGACCAGGCGACGGTGTTGAAGGCGCAGACCCTGTTCTGGCTGATCGGCGCCACGGATGGGCACGCCAAGAATTTCAGTGTGTTCCTGCAACCGGGCGGCGGGTACCGGCTCGCGCCGCTGTATGACGTGTTGACGATATTGCCCAGCGTGGCCAGCCGACAGGTTGAGCGCAAGCAGGTTCGGCTGGCGCTCGCTGTGGGGCGGCGCAACCACTATCGGGTGGATGGCATCCAGGGGCGGCACTTCCTGGAGACGGGCGCTTCAGCCCGTCTGCCTGCGGCGATGGTGCACGAGGTTCTGGCATCCGTGGTTCTGCAGGCCGCATCCGCACTGGATCGAGTGGAACATGAATTGCCGGCGGGGTTCCCGGCTGGCATCCATGACGCCGTTCGGCGTTCGGTGGAAGCGGGTATTCAGTCGCTGGAGCGGGTTCTTTGAGGCCAGGCCCGCAGGGGCGGCACTCGGTGTAGGAGGCCAGCCTCTGGCCGATGGGGCCTGTCCAACGTCCAATCGGCCAGGGGGCTGGCCTCCTACGGGGCGTTGTTGGTTGGGATTTAGGAGGCGTTTTGATTCGGATTCTGGATGTGGTGCTGGCGTTGGTGGGGCTGGTGGTGGGTGCGCCGGTTCTGGCGTTGTTGTGGGTGCTGGGCTGGATGGAGTCGCGTTCGCCGCTGTTCCGGCAGGAGCGGGTGGGGCGGTATCAGCGGCCGTTTGTGCTGGTGAAGTTTCGGACGATGCGCCCGGATACGGCGTCGGTGGCGACGCATCTGGCGGAGTCTTCGTCGGTGACGCGGCTGGGGGGCTTTCTGCGCAAGACGAAGCTGGATGAGCTGCCGCAGCTTTGGAACGTGCTGAAGGGGGAGATGAGCCTGGTGGGGCCGAGGCCCTGTCTGGTGAGTCAGGTGGAGTTGATCGCGGCGCGCGAGGCTCGAGGGGTGTTTGCGGTGCGCCCGGGCATTACCGGGCTGGCGCAGGTGAACGGGATCGATATGTCGGACCCCGAGAGGCTGGCCGAGGTGGATGCGAAGATGATTGGGTCGCTGACGCTGGCGGGCTATTTCCGGTATTTGGTTTTGACGGTTACGGGGAAGGGTTCCGGGGATCGGGTTCGGGGTTAGGTTCCGCGCTTTGGTGGTTTTCGGGCTTTGGCGGGGGCTTCGCGGCCGAGGCCGCTCCCACAGGGGGGTAGCATTGGTTGTAGGAGGCCAGCCTCCTGGGCGATGGGGCCTGTCCAACATACAATCGGCCAGGTGGCTGGCCTCCTACAGGGGTGGCAGCGGGGCCTTGGAATGGGAGCGGGTGGAGGATATGCTTTAGGCATATGCAAAGGATGTGGGGTTGGCGATGAAGCGGCGCACGGCGAGTTTGTTCCGGAATGGACGCAGCCAGGCCGTTCGGCTGCCCAAGGGTTTTGCGTTCGATGCGGATGAAGTGGTTATCGAGAAGCGTGGCGATGCGCTGATCCTGCGGGCCAAGCCGAGGTCCTGGGATGATTACTTCCAGGGGTCTGGAGAGACCCTTCCGGATGACTTTCCCGATTCGATCGAGGATCGCGTGGCGCAGGACCGCGAGGCGTTGTGAGCCATGCGCTACATGCTGGATACGAACATCTGCATCTACATCATGAAACGCCGACCACCCGAGGTGCATGCGCGGCTGCGGGGTGTCCCAGTTGGGGAGGTGGGCCTTTCTGCTGTCGTTCTGGCGGAATTGCGGTACGGGGTTCGCCGGTCGAATCAGAGGGAACGCAGCGAGGCCGCACTGGAGCGCTTTCTGGCTTTCGCGAGGGTGTGCGACTGGCCGGAAGAAGCGGCCGAACATTACGGCGACATCCGTGCCGAGCTGGAGCGCGTAGGGACTCCGATTGGTGCAAACGGCCTTTTGATCGCAGCGCATGCTCGGGCCATTGGGGCCGTGCTGGTCACGAATAATGGCCGTGAATTCGAGCGCGTATCCGGGCTGCAGGTAGAGAACTGGGTGGCGGCGCATTGATCAGGTGTGTGCAGTAGCGCGTTGGGGGCTTCGTGGGCGACTCGCCCCCACCGGGGGCGGTATTCGATGTAGGAGGCCAGCCCTCTGGCCGATCACCCACGCCAGCCCGACGCCCCATCGGCCAGAGGGCTGGCCTCCTACGGGGGATACGAAGATTCTTTGCGTTTCGCTCGGGTCAGTGCGCGGCGATTTCGCTGTAAAAGCTGGGATTGTCCTGGATGGTGGCGAGGACCTTTGCGGCAAGTCCGGTGGGGTTGCGGCGTTTGGCTTCCCAGCTCTTGATGGTGTCGATGCTCGTTCCCATGGCCTTGGCAAATTCGGCTTGCGAAACGTGCAAGTGGGCGCGAATGGCCTTCACGTCCGCCACTTCGTGGCGTGTGACGCGGCTGGGTGCTTTCTTGCCCTGCTTGATGGCGACGGCTTCCTGTAGTGAGCTCTGGAGTTCGTCGTAGATGCTCATTGGGGAGTTTCCTCTTTTAGCCGTGAAGTCAGTGCTTTCAGGGCCACTTTTTCGGTGGCGGTGAGGTTGTCTTTCACGTTCTTCGGATAGGCCAGAATCAGATAGATGATCTGCGCACTCGCCAGAAAGTAGATGACGCGTCCGCCACCACGCTTTCCCTGGTGGCCCAACCCGATGCGGACTTTCCGTAGGCCGCCTGTTCCCTGGATCAGGTCGCCTTTGTCGGGTTGGGCGATCAGCGTGTTCTGGAGTTCTTTCAGGTCATCATCTGTAGCGATCGCCTGGAATTGCCGAGTGAACGTTGGGGTTTCAATGAATTCAATGGCATGGAGCACGTGGAGACATGTCCTTATGTCTGTACCACCCAAGCGTACAGTGTACACCATTCCGTGTTCTGGGGCGAGTCTTGCCGGGATACGGTCGAGGTTCTGCCGATCGGCGCAGGAGGCGGGTGCTGTGCCGGGTGATGGGGCTTCGGGGCATAGAAGAGGTGGGGTTGGTGGTTATCGAACGTTGGCGGGGGCTTCGCGGCCGAGGCCGCTCCTACAGGGGGATGGTTCAGTGTTTGGCGCGTGATGGGCGGGGGTCTGGCTTCTGTGGGGACTTTCCCTTAGCGTCGAGGGGTGGATGCGGGAGATGGTGATGGATGACTGGGCTGAGCGGATGGAGCAACTGGCGGCATCGGAGCGGATGCGGCTGGTGCAGGGGCTGTTGCGCGGAATGGGGTATGTGGTGGTCGAGGCGTCGGAGGACGAAGACCGGCCGTGGCTGGAGCGGGTGACGGTTCCGGCCGGTGGCGGGGGTGACGATGTGTCGCGGCTGGTGGTGGGTGTGGCAAATGATTCAACGGTCGAAACGGGGCTGGTCGAGCTGGAGCGCTTTGCCACCGGACGCGGCGCCGGTGACCGGGGAATGTACGTGAACCTGGGCGGGTTCTCGTCCGCGGCGCGGGAGCGTGCAGCGGACTTGCCGATGCCGGTGATGCTGCTGGAGGCGGAGGACCTGGCCGAGCGGTTGCGCCAGCACTGGAGTGCGCTGGACGCGGAGACACAGGCATTGCTGGGCTGATTTGTGTGCATCGATGGTTATCTCGGGAACCGCGTTGTGGTTATCCGGGGTTTCGCCGGAATGGCTCCGGCGTCGGGTGCGGTCCGGCGTGAGAGATCTGGGTTCTTACGGCATCTTCGCTGGGCCGGGCTGGAGAGGCGTAAGGGTTGTGGTTTGGTGTTTGCCCTGACCGGGTGGTTTTCGGGCTTTGGCGGGGGCTTCGCGGCCGAGGCCGCTCCTACAGGGGGCTTGTCGGGGGCGTTGTCGCGGAAACGGCGTTGCGGTTATTCGGGATCTGGGGGAGCCGGGAGTAGCGGGCTGTAGCATGGTGCCGGGATGCTGGATATGCGACGGTGTCGTGTAATGCTCGAGTTTGGTCCGATGGTGGGGTATGGCGCTACCGCTGAGGGGGCGAAAACGACCGTTGGGCATTTTTTTTGCGGATGGGGTGGAATCCTCTACTTTGTGTGCTAGTTTTTGTCGCGGGGACAGGGATGCCCCCTGAAAGAGCCGCCCGGGCACGGATGCTGGGGTGGCTCTTTCTCTTTTTGGGGCATGGGTTTATTTGGGCTTCTTGCTTGTGAGCCGGTGGGGGCTGCGGAAGGTGTTCCGTGACTGGCTTTGGCGGGGGCTTCGCGTGCAAGCACGCTCCTACGGGGGCTGTGGTTTCGGGATGCGTAGGAGCCGAGCCTCTCGGCGATCGGGGTGTTGGACAGGTCGGATCGCCCAGGGGGCTGGGCTCCTACGCTGTCCGGGGCTTTCGGGCCTGCAGGGGCCGAGCCTCTCGGCGATGGGGTGCTGGATAGGCCCGAATCATCGCCCCGGGGTGTGACGGCGTGCCCGCCCCAAGAGTGTGGGGCGGGGTTAGTGGTCCGCCGGGGGCATGTATTCGTGGCGGATGTGGTCGGGTTGTTCGGGTAGCTGGACGCCGGCGTTTTCCAGGGCCTCGGTGAGGTCCTCGCATTCGTCGAGTTCGTCGGCGCGCTTTTTCAGCGTGGCCAGGGCGTCGGCGGCTTCGGCCTCGGGCATGGTGATGACGAGTTCGCCGTTTTCGGCTTTTTCCAGGTGCATGTCGTGCTCCTTGTATTCTTGTTTGGCTTGTTGCGGCCGCGGCGGGCGCGTCAGTCCTCGATGGAGGGCTGTTTGGGGGCGTGCTCGTCGAAGGCGTGCGGGGGCTGGCGGAATTCGTTTTCCAGTTCGTAGACGCCTTCCTGCAGTACGGAGCCGAGGGCCCGCGCGCCGTTGCTGATTTCGCCGCCGAGTTCGGTGATGTTTTCGGCGATGTCCTTGGCGGCCTTCTTGTCGATCTTCAGGGTGACCGTTCCGTTTTTCAGTGTGGCTTCCATGTCGATCTCCTTGCGTTTGCGGCGACGCTGCGCCGGTGGGACCCGTCTGGAACGGGTCTGATTCGTGTCTGGTTGACCTGCATCAATACGGGTGCAGGCGATTGTCGCTAGCCTAATTCCCCTGGGTGCTGCCTCCAACGTAACGAAGAGGCGGACCATCACGACGATTCCCGCTTGTAGGGAAAGGAGAAATCAAGATGCAATCTAATGTGATGACCACGCGCCATGGTGCGCGGTTCCTCGCGCTTCTGGCGATGCTGGTTGCGCTGGCCTTTGCCGGTGCGGTGCAGGCCGGCAGTCATGGGGGCGAGCAGCCGGACATGGTGAAGGTGACGCCGAGCCCGCATTCCTTCCCGGCCACGCTTGCCGCGTTTGAACAGGAGGCGTCCGAGGCGGGGTGGAGCATCCTGGGCCGCAACAACATGGCCGGTACGCTGTCGGAGCGCGGTTTCACGATTGATCCGGTGGTGATCCTGGATGTGTGCAGCGGGCGCTACAGCGCGCAGATCCTGGAGGAGGATGCCTTCCGTCCGGTGTCCGCGTTCATGCCCTGCCGCGTGAGTATCTATCAGGACAGCCAGGGCGATGTGTTCATCTCGCGGATGAACGTGCCGGGCTTTCTGCCGATGATGCCGGAAGGTGTGGCCGAGGTGATGGAGAAGTCCTCGGAGGAGATCGAGGCGATCATCGAGCGGACCGTCGCCGAGTAACGCAATCCGGTACAGTCCGGTACTGTAACCCGGTTCTCGGGCGAGAACCGGTACGAGGGAGACGCTGATTTAATCGCACGTCCGCGTTGGTGCCCCCTGTTTTCCGAGACAAGGCGCGTCGTGTAGCGGGTAGTGGTTCTACCCGCAAGCGGCGCAACGCAGGATCGGGGAACAGGGGGCACCAACCCCACAAGCGATTGAAAGCAGGGGCTCGGCCGCTTTCGCGCGGGAACGGCGTTGCGGCTCCTTTGTGCAGAATGACTGCACCGCAGTCACCGCGCCTTGTTCGCACGCAAAAGCGACTCGAGCGCGAACGTGCGATTAAGTCAGCGTCTCCCTAGGGGCCCGCTTCGGCGGGTCCCATGCTGTTCGGGCCGGGCAGCACATCGGTATGCCGGTGACAACGGATTTGGACAGAGACCTCTTTGCGGGTGCGAATGCCTTTGGCAGTGTCGACTGACGACGTGACAACCATTGAACCAGGCCTTTGGGGCGCCGTGCGGACCGGAAACGGGGCGCGGCGCCTTTTTGCGTCTGCCGTTTGGGCGTGCGCGGGCGGTCGATGACGGACGCCCGCCACAGGACCCGTCGTTTCGCGGCCGGCTGGATCGCCGGGGGCTATGTCGTGGTGGGGGTGTTGTGGATTGCGCTGTCCGATGTGGCGCTGGCGTGGTGGGCCGGCGCGGACGTGCCTGACGCATTGACCCGCGCGAACCTGGGCAAGGGGATCGGGTTTGTGCTGGTCTCTGGCGTATTGCTGTACGCGGCGATGCGCTGGCTGCCGGCCTCGAACCCGGAGGCACCGGTGGTGGGGTCCCGTCAGGCACTCGGGCGCTTCGGCTACTGGCCCTGGTTGGCCCTGGCGGCCGCGGTGATCGGGTCGACCGCGGCGGTGGGGCTGGGCGCCTGGCAGTGGCAGGTGGCGGCCGCCGAGACGCAGGCCCGCGAGGACCTGCAACGCGCCGCGTTCCTGAAGGGGGGCGTGATTGATCGCTGGCTGGCGGAGCGTACCGGGGACGCCGTGGTGCTGGCCGAGGCGCGCGGATTCAATCTGTTCGCGGTGACGGCGCTGGAACGGCGCTCGGTGCTGGCGCTGGAGCAGGTGCGTGATCGCCTGGAGCTGATGCGCCGGGCCTATGACTACGACGGTGTTGCCCTGCTGGATGCCGACCGGCAGCCGGTGATCGAACTGGGGCGCAGCGCGCTGGATGAATCGCAGATGGATGCCGTATTGCGCGAAGTGCGGCGCAGCGCGGAGACCAGCGAACCCATCCTGCATGCCGACCCGGACGGCCGCCCGCGGATCAGCTGGGCGGTGCCGGTGCGGGATCGCGCGCGACCGCACGATCCGGTGGTGGGGTTGGTGTTGCTGTCGTCCACGGTCGAGAGCCTGCATCCGCTGTTGACGCTGACGGAGAGCCGGAACGGGCTGGATGCGCAGGCGCATATCGTCGTGCGGGGCGGCGACCAGCGGGCCACGATTGCCCGGATCAGCGCAGCCGGCGGGGTGATCATCCCGGCTCCGGCTGCGTTCCCGCGGCTACGCGAGCGGATCCTGGACCATCCGCGCGACGCGGTGGTGATCGAGCGTTTCGACAACGCGGACAGCCGCTTCTTCGCGGGTGTGCAGGGCCTGGCGCCGGCCGGCTGGGACCTGGTGCTGAAGCGGGATCTCGATGGCGTGCAGCTGGCACCCCGCCAGCAGGCGGTCTGGGCGGCCGGGGCCACGCTGCTGGTCTGGCTGGTCGTGCTGGCGGCCGGCGGGCTGCTGTGGCGCCAGCAATGGCTGCGGCGCAACCTGGCGCTGGTGCGGGCCCATGCCGACCAGGACCGGATGCTGGGGATCTTCTTCGACATGCCGTTCGTTGGTATGGCGATCTCGGGTCCGGGTGGCGAGGGCTGGGAGCGCGTGAACGCCTGTCTGGCGGACATGCTGGGCTATGCCCCGGACGAACTGACGGCGATGGACTGGAACCGGCTGGCGACCCCCGAGGATCGAGGCTGCGAGGCGGAACTGGACGCCGAGATGCGGCGCGGCGAACGCAGCGGCTACAGTGTCGTGAAGCGCCTGCTGCGGCGCGATGGCCGGGTGATGGTCGCGGATATCGACGTCAAGTGCAGCCGCACGCCCGAGGGTGCGCTGGACCGCGTCGTCGCGACGGTCGAGGACATCACCGAACGGCGCGAACAGGAGGAACGTCAGCGCCTGGCGTCGGTGGTGTTCGAAAACACCCGCGAGGGGGTGGTGATCACCGATGCCACCGCGCACATCCTGTCGGTGAACCGCGCCTTCACGCAGTTGATGGGATATACCCAGGACGAAGTGGTCGGCCGCACGCCGAAGATGTTCCAGTCCGGGCGCCACGATCAGGCGTTCTACGCGAACCTGTTCCGCGAGCTGCAGGTGAACGGCCACTGGCAGGGGGAGATCTGGAACCGGCGCAAGAACGGCGAGATCTTCCCCGAACTGCAGAGCATCACCGCGGTGCATGACAGCCAGGGTCGGCTGACGCACTACGTGTCGGTGTTCGCGGATATCTCGCGGATCAAGGCCTCCGAGGCGGAGCTCGACTTCCTCGCCCACCATGACCCGCTGACCGAGCTGCCCAACCGCCGGCTACTCCGCGCCCGCCTGACGCACGGCATCTCGCTGATGCGGCGGCGTCAGGGGCATCTGGCGCTGTTGTTCGTGGACATCGACCGCTTCAAGGACATCAACGACAGTCAGGGCCATGCGGCCGGGGATCGCCTGCTGCGCCTGGTCGCCGAGCGGCTGCAGGTGGGGCGCCGCGGGACCGACACCGTGGCGCGCCTGGCCAGCGACGAGTTCGCGGTGCTGGTGGAGAACCTGGGCCACGTGGACGACGCCGCGCTGGTCGCGGAGAACATCATCCGCGAGGTGAGCTACCCCTGTGATCTCGGGAACGGGATGGAGATGGAGGTCACCGCCACGGTGGGCATCGCGGTGTTCCCGGAGCATGCGGCGGATGCCGATACCCTCCTGCAGCAGGCCAGCACCGCGCTGTCACAGGCCAAGATGGACGGGCGCGGCAGCTATCGCTACTACTCGGACGAGTTCACCCGCGCGGCGCGCGAGCGCATCGACCTGTCCGCGCGGCTGCGCCGGGCGATCGAGCAGGATGCGCTGGAGGTGCACTACCAGCCGCAGTACAACGTCGCGGACGGCCGCCTGCTGGGGGCGGAGGCGCTGCTGCGCTGGACCGACCCGGAGCTGGGCCCGATCTCGCCGGGGCGCTTCATCCCGCTGGCGGAGCAGACCGGGCTGATCGTCGAACTGGGCGGCTGGGTACTGCGCCGGGTGATCGAGCAGGGACATCAGTGGCGCGCCGCCGGGCACCCGCCTCTGCGGCTGGCGGTGAATGTCTCGGCGCTGCAGTTCCAGCGCGTGCCCATCGACCAGCAGGTGGGGCAGTTGCTGGAGGACTTCGACTTTCCGGCGGATCAGCTGGAGCTGGAAATTACCGAGTCGGCGCTGATGGCGGATCCGAGCCGTGCCCGCCGCATCCTGCAGCGCCTGCGCGAGCGCGGGGTCCACTTCGCGATCGACGACTTCGGCACCGGCTATTCCTCCATGGCGCAGCTCAAGCGCTTCCCGGTGGATACGCTGAAGATCGACAAGAGCTTCGTCGATGGCCTGGCCGAAGAAGAGGGCGCGGGCAATGCCGACGACCGCTCGATCGCCCGGTCCATCGTCGGGCTGGGGCATGGCCTTGGACTGAGCGTGCTGGCGGAGGGCGTGGAGACCGCCGAGCAACTGGCCGTTCTGCGCGAACTGGGCTGCGACCACTACCAGGGCTACTACGCCAGCCGGCCGGTCCCGGCCGCCGAGTTCGAGAGCTTGCTGGCGGCGCCGCGCGCGTAAAGCGGGCCCAACCGCCCGGCCTCCGTTGATGCACATTGGGGTGATCGGCGCGACGGAGAGGGTCGCCCGGGAGTGGTAGGGTAGGCGCATCTGGATTGCCCCCCGGCTAACAGGCCTCGCGGGGAGTTCGGGAACCGATCAAGGAGCCGCTGTTGGGGGAGTCGCGCGAGTTACAGCCAGGGATGGTGGTACTGCACGGCAACCACCTGGAGTCGCTGCGTACGCTGGCGGTGGAGTGGATGCGGCGGGCGCCGCTGGCGCCGCTGGAGAACGAGACCATTCTGGTGCAGAGCAATGGCATGGCGCAGTGGCTGCGGCACGCCCTGGCGGCGCCGCCGGATGCCGATCCGCCGGGCTGCGGGATCGCGGCCGCGCTGGACATGCAGCTGCCGTCGCGCTTTGTGTGGTCGGCCTACCGCGCGGTGCTTGGGGCCGATGCCGTGCCGCTGGAGTCTCCCTATGCCAAGCGCCCGCTGACCTGGCGGCTGATGCGCCTGCTGCCGACGTGCCTGGGGCAGGAGGCCTTCGCCCCGCTCGGACAGTTCCTGCAGGACGACGACCCGGGCCAGGGCGGGGACCTGCGCAAGCGCTTCCAGCTCGCCGAGCGCCTGGCGGACCTGTTCGATCAGTACCAGGTGTATCGCGCGGACTGGCTGACCGACTGGGCGGCCGGGCGCGACGTGCTGCGCGACGCCCGCGGGCAGGCGCGCGACCTGGCGCCGGGGCAGCGCTGGCAGGCGGAGCTGTGGCGGCTGCTGCAGGCGGATATCGGTGTCGCGCAGGAGGGGGTGAGCCGCTCCGCGGTACACGCGCGCTACCTGGATACGGTGCGTACGCTGGAGCGCCGCCCCGAGGGTCTGCCGCGGCGGGTCATCGTATTCGGGATCTCCTCGCTGCCGGGGCAGATCCTGGAGGCGCTGGAGGGGCTGGCGCGCTTCTGCCAGGTGCTGGTCTGCGTGCACAACCCCTGCGAGTACTACTGGGCCGACATCGTGGCCGACAAGGACCTGCTGCGCGCCACCCGGCGGCGCCAGGCGCGCAAGGCCGGGATGCCGGAGGCCCTGGACGAGGCCCAGTTGCACAACCACGCGCATCCGCTGCTGGCCGCCTGGGGCAAGCAGGGGCGCGACTACATCGGGCTGCTGGACGAGCACGATGACCCCGAACACTACGGCCGGGTGCTGCGCACACTGGACTGGGAGCGGGTGGATGTCTTCGAGCCGCACGGCATGCGCGGGCCGGAGGACTGCCTGCTGCACCAGTTGCAGGAGGACATCCGCGCGCTGCGGCCGCTGGCCGAGACGCGGGAGACCTGGCCCGCGGTTGCGGTGGCGGACCGCTCCATCCAGTTCCATGTGGCGCACAGCCCGCTGCGCGAGGTCGAGCTGCTGCACGACCGGCTGCTGGACCACTTCGCGCACGATCCCGCGCTGCGCCCGCGCGACGTGATCGTGATGGTGCCGGATATCGACCAGTACGCCCCCCACATCGAGGCGGTGTTCGGCCAGCCCGAGTCCGACGACCCGCGCTTCATCCCGTACACGCTGTCCGACCAGGGGCCGCGCGGGCGCGACCCGGTGCTGATCGCGCTGGAGCAATTGTTGTCCCTGCCGGAGAGCCGGATGGGCGTCAGCGAACTGCTGGACCTGCTGGATGTGCCGGCGGTCCGGCGGCGCTTCGGCATTGCCGAGGAGGACCTGGCGCAGCTGCATGCCTGGGCCGCGGGCGCGGGGGTGCGCTGGGGCCTGGATGCCGCGCAGCGCGCCGGTCTGGGCCTGCCCGAGGGACTGGAGCAGAACACCTGGCGCTTTGGCCTGCGGCGGATGCTGCTGGGCTACGCCCTGGGCGACCAGGGACCGTGGCAGGGGGTGGAACCCTACGACGAGATCGGTGGGCTGAGCGCCGCCTTGCTGGGCCCGCTGGAGGCCCTGATCTCCGCGCTGGAAGAGGCCTGGGACTGGCTGCGCCGGGCGCATGCCCCGGGGGACTGGGCGGCGCGGCTTGCCGCCTTGCTGGAACAGTTCTTCGCGCCGGAGACGGACGCCGAACTGTTCACCCTGGAGCGTCTGGGCGAGGCCCTGGAGCAGTGGCGCGAGGACTGTGCGGCCGCTGGGCTGGAGGAGGCGCTGCCGCTGGCCGTGGTGCGCGAACAGTGGCTGGCCAGTCAGGACGATTCGGGCGTGGGGCAGCGCTTTCTGGCGGGTTCGGTGAACTTCTGCACCCTGATGCCGATGCGGGCGATCCCGTTCCAGGTGGTCTGCCTGCTGGGCATGAATGACGGCGACTACCCGCGCAGCCCGACCCCGATGGACTTCGATCTGATGGCACAGGACTACCGCCCGGGCGATCGCTCGCGGCGCGAGGACGACCGCTATCTGTTCCTGGAGGCGCTGCTCTCCGCCCGGCGCCAGTTGCATGTGAGCTGGGTGGGGCGGCATGTGCGCGACAACGAGCCGCGCCCGCCCTCGGTGCTGGTTGGGCAGTTACGCGATCACCTGGCCGCCGGCTGGGGACTGGCCGGGGTTGACGGGCCCGAGGCCGGACCGGCCCTGGTGGAACACCTGACCACCTGGCACCCGCTCCAGCCCTTCTCGCCGGTGAACTTCCCGGCGGACGATGACGAGCGGCACTTCACCTATGCCCGGGAATGGGAGGCCGTGCACGCCGCGGATGTGGCCCCGGCCGAGGGCGCCTGCGAGCCGATCCCGCTGCTGGAGGCCGAGCGCGAGCCGCGCGCGGTGGCGCCGGAGGCCCTTGCGCGCTTTCTGCGCTTCCCGGTGGAGGCGTTCTTTCGTTATCGCCTGGGGGTGTTCTTCGACGAAGAAGAGGCCCCCGGTGACGACCTGGAGCCGTTCGGGCTGGGCGGGCTGGAGCAGTGGCAGGTGCGCCAGAATCTGGTTGCGACCGCGCTTGAATCCGCCGCTGATGCGGCCGCCTGGCCGGAGATCCTGGAGGCCGAATCCGCACGCCTGCAGCGCGCCGGCTGGCTGCCTCTGGGGGCGGCCGGCGAGCTGGAACGCGGGGCGATGGTGGACGAGGCCGCGCGGCTCCTGGAGCGGATCGGCGAGCGCCTTGCGCTGTATCCCGAACGGCTGGAGGCGGGGCGTCCGCTGCGCCTGGAACACGCGCACTGGGGCCTGGAGGCGGTGCCGCCCGCGCTGCGCGGCGACGGCGAGGGTCGGGTTCGGGTCTGCCTGGACTACACGGCGAGCCGTATTGCCAACGGCAAGAAGTGGCGCTACGACAAGCTGATGGCGCCGTGGGTGATGCATCTGCTCGCCAACGCCGGCGCGGGGGATGTGGGTTCCGAACTGGTCGCGCTGGACACACGCCTGACCCTCCCTGGGCTGGAGTCGGGTCTGGCGGAGGAACTGCTGGGCACGCTGCTGGAGGCCTGGGCGGCCGGACAGGAGCGCCCGCTGCCGCTGGCCTGCGCCGCCGCCTTTGCCTGGCTGGAGGCGGAGGATGGGCAAAAGGACCCGTATGACGAGGCGTTGAAGACCCTGCGGGGGAACGACTACAGCCCTGGCGAGTGGTCGCGCAGTCCCGCGCTGGCACGGGCCTGGCCGGATCCCGAGACCCTGCTGGCCGATCCCGATTTCGGCTTCTGGCGGGACCGCGTGTACCGACCGGTGTTTGTGGTCGTGAACCAGTCGGAGGTCGCGGAATGACGGCCACCGCGCACAAGCTGGACCTGCTGACGTTGCCGTTGCACGGCAGCCGCCTGATCGAGGCCAGCGCCGGCACCGGCAAGACCTACACCATCGCCGCGCTGTATCTGCGCCTGGTGCTGGGCCACGGCGAGCTGCCCGAGGGCACCAGCGCCCTGACGCCGCCGCAGATCCTGGTGATGACCTTTACCGATGCCGCGACCCAGGAGCTGCGCAGCCGCATCCGCGACACCCTGGCAATCGCGGCGCGGGTGTTCCGCGCGGAGGATCCGGATGCGGTGCCGGGCGTGCAGGACATCCACAGGGAGCTGCGCGGCGAATACAGCGAGGCGGAGCGGCCGGGCGCGGCACGCCGGCTGGAACTGGCGGCGGAGTGGATGGACGAGGCCGCGGTGTCGACCATCCACGGCTGGTGCTACCGCATGCTGCGCGAGCACGCCTTCGACAGCGGGAGCCTGTTTACCCAGGACCTGGCGAGTGATCAGCAGGAGTTGCTGGCCGAGGCGGCGCGCGATTACTGGCGCCGCTTCGTCTACCCGCAGCCGCCCGCGCCGCTGGCCCTGCTGCGTAATGCCTTCGGGCCCGATCCGGAGACCCTGTTGCAGAAGATCCGGCCACTGGTCGGGCATTTGGCCGCGGATGCGGCGGATGCGGAGCTGGAGACCCCGGAGGGGCTGGAGGCCGCGCTGGACGGTAAGCTGGCGCGGTTGGAGGCGATGAAGCGCCCTTGGCGCGAGGATTTCGAGGCGATCAAGGAGCAGTTTGACGCGCTGCGCGGCCCGGTTCTGCAGCCGGGCAAGTACAGCAATCCGGACAAGCTGCTGGGTGCGATGCGCGAATGGGCCGAGGATCCGGGCGCGCTGCGGCCCGGTGGCGTCTCCGGCGACTCCCCGCTGCTGCGTTTCAGTGCGGCCGGCATGCGGGACCGGCTGAAAGGCGGTCAGACACTGCCGGAGGATCTGCACCCGGCCTTTGCGGGGCTGGACGATCACGCCGAGGTCTGCGTGGATGACCGCGAGCGTCTGTTGCAGGCGGCGGCGCGCCAGGTGGATGCGCGCTTTCGTCAGGTTCAGCGCCAGCGCGCGCAGATGGGCTTCCACGACCTGCTGACCCGGCTGCGCGATGCCCTGGACGGCCCGGGGGGCGAGCACCTGGCCGCGACCCTGCGGGCGCAGTTCCCGGTGGCCCTGGTCGACGAGTTCCAGGACACCGATCCGGTACAGTACCGGATCTTCCAGCGCGTCTATCGCATCGACGAGAACCCGCGCGACCTCGGCGTGCTGCTGATCGGCGATCCCAAGCAGTCGATCTACGGCTTTCGCGGGGCGGATATCCATACCTACCTGGCGGCGCGTACGGCCACTGCCGGTCGTCACTACACCCTGGAGCGCAACTTCCGCTCCACCGAGGCCCTGGTGGATGGCGTGAACCGGTTGTTCGGGCATGCCGAGGGCTGGGCGGACGGGGCGTTTCTGTTCCGTACCGGCGCGGAGAACCCGCTGCCGTTCGTGCCGGTTACGGCCAATGGCCGTGCGGAGGTCTTCGAGCAGCACGGGGAGGCGGCCCCGGCGGTCACGCTGTGGTGCCATGACCCCGGCGAGCCGGTGCCCAAGGGCGCCTACCGCGAGCGCATGGCGCAGGCCTGCGCCAGCCATATGGTGGAGCTGCTGAACGGGGGTGTCGCCGGGACCTGCGGCTTTCGCAAGGGCGCGGACCTGACCAGGGTGCGGCCGCGCGACATGGCGGTGCTGGTGCGCGGCCGCGCGGAGGCCGACGCGATCCGCGCCGAGCTGCGTCGACGCGGCGTGCGCAGCGTGTACCTGTCGGATCGCGAGTCGGTGTATGCCAGCGATGAGGCGGGGGACCTGCTGCGCTGGCTGCGCGCCTGTGCCGAGCCCACCAGCGAGCGGTTGCTGCGCGCGGCGCTGGCGACCGCGACGCTGGGGCAGTCGCTGGCCGAGCTGCACCGGCTGACGGTGGACGAGCTGGCCTGGGAGGCGCGGGTCGAGCAGTTCCGCGACTACCGCCGCCTGTGGCAGACACGCGGGGTGTTGCCGATGCTGCGCCGGCTGCTGCACGACTTCGAGGTCCCCCGGCGGTTGCGCGCCACGGCGGGGGGTGAGCGCGCGCTGACCAACCTGCTGCATCTGAGCGAGTTGCTGCAGCAGGCGGCCGCGGAGCTGGATGGCGAGCAGGCCCTGATCCGGCATGTGATGGAGCACCGGAACGGCGACGGCGAAACCGGCGAGGAGCAGATCCTGCGCCTGGAGAGCGACGAGGACCTGGTCAAGGTGGTGACGCTGCACAAGTCCAAGGGGCTGGAGTATCCGCTGGTGTTCCTGCCGTTCGCCTGCAATTTCCGGCCCACGGACGCGAAGAAGGACGTGCCCTGGCGCGACCATCCGCCGCAGGGCGGGGCGCGCTGGGTGTTCCACATGGATGACGCGGTGTACCGGCGGGCCGAGCGCGAACGCCTGGCCGAGGACCTGCGCCTGTTGTACGTGGGCATGACCCGGGCGCGCCATGCCTGCTGGCTGGGGATTGCTCCGATTGTCTCGGGAAGGAGCAAGACCAACCATTTCGACCAGACCGCAGCCGGGTATCTGCTGGCCGGCCCCGAGGGCGTGGCGGACGGCGGGCTGGAGGCGGCACTGCGTACCGCCGCGGGCGACGAGCCGGCGATCCGGGTGGGCCCGCTGCCGGAAGTGCGCGACGCTGCGGTGCAGACCGGCGCCAATGCCCCGACCACCGGGCCGGCCCGGCAAGCGCCGGCGCGGCGCTTCGAGCGCTGGTGGGTGGCCAGCTACAGCGCGATTGCGGCGCACGACGACGGTGTGACACCGGTCGCGCCCGACTCGGCGCGCGAGGATGTGCTGCGCGAGGGCGTCGCGGATGCGGGTCGCGAGGCCGTGGAGCTCCCCGAACTCGAGCCCGAGGCCGGGCCACGCGCGGCCAGCGGGCTGCACGCCTTCCCGCGCGGGCCGGGACCGGGCACCTTCCTGCACGGGCTGCTGGAGTGGGCGGCGGAGCAGGGCCTCGCCGCGCAGGTGGCGCAGCCCGAACGCCTGGCGCGGGAGATCGAAACGCGCTGCGAGCGCCGGGGATGGGGCGAGTGGTCCACGGTGGTCACGGACTGGATGCAGCAGTTGCTGACGGCCGGCTTCCCGCTGGAGGAGGGCGGGACGTTCTCGCTGGGGGGCTTGGCCACGTATCAGCCGGAGCTGGAGTTCCTGTACCCGGCGCAAAGCCTCAAGGCCGGGGATCTGGATCAGGCGGTGCGGGCGCAGATTCTGCCGGGCGAGGGGCGCCCGCCGGTAGGGGACGTGACGCTGAACGGGATGCTGAAGGGCTTCGTCGACCTGGTGTTCGAGCACGCCGGGCGCTATTACGTGGCGGACTACAAGTCCAACTGGCTGGGGCCCTCGGCTCGGGCCTACACCGCCGAGCGCCTGCGCGCGGCGGTGCTGGAACATCGCTACGACCTGCAGCTGGTGCTCTACACGCTGGCACTGCATCGCCAGCTGGGCGCTCGCCTGCCGGGCTACGACTATGACCAGCACATGGGCGGCGGGGTCTACCTGTTCCTGCGCGGCGTGGACGCGCCGGGCCACGGGGTGTTCCACCACTGCCCGCCGCGTGCGCTGATCGAGCAGCTGGATCGCTGGATGACGCACGGGGTCGATCGGGAGGGGGCGGCATGAACGCGGTGTCGCATAGCGGGGCGCTGGGGTCCGTGCAGGCCCTGATGGTGCTGCTGGGCGAATGGGAGGCGGCCGGGTGGCTGCGCGGCGTGGACCGGGCGCTGGTGCGCTTTCTGCACGAGCAGGATCCCGGGGCACCGCCACTGGCGCTGCTGCTGGCCGCGCTGGTCAGTCACCAGGTCGGGCGCGGCCATGTGTGCCTGGAACTGGACGCCCTGCTGCAGGAACCGGATACCACGCTGGCCCTGCCGCCGGAGGGGGAACCGAACGCGCCGGCCCTGCCGCGGCCGTCGTCCGTGCTGCAGGGCGTTTCGGCGACGGCGGTCGCGCAGGCCCTGGACGGGACGGCACTGGCCGGACCGGATGCGGTTGGCTCGACGCCGCTGGTCTATACCGGCGCGCAGGTCTACCTGCGCCGCTACTGGGAGGCCGAGCGCCGTATCGGGCAGGCGATCCGTGCGCGGGTGGCCGATCGCGCGGCCTGGCAGGGCGCGCTGGATACGGCCGCGGCGCGCGAGTGGCTGAACTGGCTGTTCGGCACACCGGCGGACGGCGCCGCCCCGGACTGGCAGCGCCTGGCCTGTGCCCTGGCGGCCGGCTCCGGTTTCAGCGTGATCACTGGCGGGCCGGGCACCGGCAAGACTACCACGGTGCTGCGGCTGCTCGCGCTGCTGCAGGGCTTGCAGGGTCCGGAGGATCCACTGCGTATCCGCCTGGCCGCGCCCACCGGCAAGGCCGCGGCGCGTCTGAATGCCTCGGTCAGCGGGGCGCTGGACCGCCTGGGGCTGGAGACGCTGCCGGAGGGCGACGCGCTGCGGCGAAACCTGCCGGCCGAGGTGGTCACGGTGCATCGCCTGCTGGGGGCGCGGCCGGATACGCGGCACTTCCGCCACGGTGCGCGCAATCCCCTGGCGGTGGATGTGCTGGTGGTGGACGAGGCGTCGATGATCGACCTGGAACTGATGGCCAGTCTGGTCGAGGCGGTGCCGCGCACGGCGCGCCTGATCCTGCTGGGGGATCGTGACCAGTTGGCATCGGTGGAGGCCGGCGCGGTGCTGGGCGAGCTGTGCCACCGCGCCGGGGGTGGGCACTACACACCGGACTCCGTGCAGTGGCTGGAAGCGGTGACCGGCGAGGCCGTGCCAGCGGCGATGCAGGATGCGCACGGGCAGGCCCTGGACCAGCACATCGTGATGCTGCGCCAGAGTCACCGCTTTGGCGCCGACAGCGGGATCGGACGCCTGGCCGCCGGGGTGAACTCGGGCGAGGTTAAGGGGTCGCCGCAGGGTGACGATGCTGTGTGGCAGCGGGTGCTCGCCCACCCCGAGGATGCGGCCCTGGTGGATCTGGCAGTGGCGGGGCGCGCGGACACGCCCGAGGGCGAGGCGGTCGGGTACGCGGACTACCTGGAAGGCCTGCGCGCGGCCCGGCCGGCCCCCGGGGCGCCGCGCGCCGCCTGGGAGGACTGGGCGCGGGACGTGCTGGCGGCCCACGGGCGCTTCCAGCTGCTGTGCGCAGTGCGGCGCGGGCCGTGGGGGCTCGAAAGGCTCAATCGGCGTATTGCCGGGGCGTTGCAGGCGCGCGGGTTGCTGGAGATGGAGGCCGGCCGTGGCGGCGGGTCAGAGGGGCACGCGCCATGGTTCGAGGGGCGACCGGTGATCGTGACCCGCAACGACTATGCGCTGGGGCTGATCAATGGCGATATCGGCATTGCCCTGGCCGTTCCGGCCTGGCTGGCGCGGGGCGAGCCCGAGGCGACCGGGGATCATGGGGGTCCGGAGGCGGCGGCGCCGGTGCTGCGCGTCGCCTTTCTCGCGGCGGGGGATCGCGTGCGCTGGGTTTTGCCCAACCGGCTGGAGGCCGTCGAGACCGCCTTTGCGCTGACTGTGCACAAGGCCCAGGGCTCGGAGTTCGAGCATGTCGCGCTGGTACTGCCGGAGGCCGACAGCCCCATCCTGACCCGCGAGCTGGTCTACACCGCGATCACCCGCGCCAGCCGCTGGTTCAGCCTGCTGGAGCCACGAGCGGGCACCTTGGCCGCGGCCAGTCAGCGCCAGATCCGCCGCAGCGGCGGCCTGCGCCGCTGGCTGGACGATGCGCCGTAGGGAGGTGCGGGGGGCGGTGGCGTCATCCCGGAAACCGCGTAGCGGTTATCCGGGATCTCGAGCGTTGGGGTGGCCCTGGGCCTGGGGTACATCCGGCGGGGGGATCCCGGCGCTTCGCTGCGCTGCGGCCGGGATGTCCGGGGGTTGGGTGGTGCTGCGGTTGGGGTGACGGTGCCGGGGCCGGGTGATGGCCGGGGTGTTCCGGCTTTGGCGGGGGCTTCGCCTGCGAGCAGGCTCCCACGGGGAGATTGGCCGATCCTGTGGGAGCCGCTTTGGCGGCGAAGCTCCTGCCCGAGGTAAGTTCCAGCGCGGGCAGGAGCTTCGCCTGCAAGCAGGCTCCCACAGGGGGTGGTGTGGTTGGCGGCTTGGGGGCGTTCAGGTGGTGCGGCTGCCGTAGGTGACGACGGATTCGATGCGTTCGGCGCGTTCGGTGTCGAGGCCGTCGGTCTGGGCGAGGGTGGCGGCGTCGGCGTTGATGATGTCGCGTACGCTGCCGAGGTCGCGCAACAAGTCGCGTGCCGTGTCGGCCTCGACGCCGGGGAGGCCGCTGACGATGAACTCGGCGGCTTTGCGCCGGGTGTCCGGCTTGGTGGGGCGGTCGGCCGGGTCCGGCTCCATCTGGGCGTTCAGGCCCAGCAGGTAGATCAGCATGCCGCTGTTGTCGGCATCCGGGCTGGGCAGCACGCTGATGCCGAGGGCGATGGTCAGGTGCGCGAGGGCACGGTGGATATCCAGTGCCTGCTGGTGGAAGCGCGGTTCGTACAGGTCCCCCTCGACGATATAGACCACCTGGCTGTGGTTGGCCTTCAGCTTGGCGGCGTTTTCCCACAGGGTCTTGTCGACCACACTCAGCACCATGTCGGTGGCGGACTTGCGCTCGACCACGACGCCGTTGGGCAGCAGGTAGTCGCCGACATCGAGGTCGGTGAATTCCAGTTCCACCCCTTCCAGGCGTTCGATGCGCTGAATGATCTTGCCCTGTTCGCGGCGGTCGACGCGGATCGGCAGGTGCACGTTGTCCATGGGGGCTCCATTCGTTGACGGGTGGCGGGCACTGTAGGGCGTGGGGCCATGCGCGCCAAATGGCCGGATGCGGGGCGGGGCGAGGGATGCCGTGCAGGCGCGGTGCGGATCGCCTACAGTCAGGGGACACGTTTCGCGGGTGGCGCCTGCGGTGCGTGTATGGAGACAACAATAAAACCAAAAGGATGGAGTGTTTATGTCGATTCAGATTGCAGTCGTGGGGCTTGGCCGGGTGGGCGGCCGTTTCCTGGAGATGTTGCTCGAGTCCGGCCTGCCGGGGATGACGCTTTGTGCGGTCTCGGAGAAGGGCGAGACCGAGGGCCGCCGGCTGGCCGAGGAGAAGGGTATCCCGCTGGAGTCGGTCGCGGATATCGTGGCGCGTGGCGACCAGGTGGACGTGATCTTTGACCTGAGCGGCCAGCCGCAGGTGCGCCAGGAGCTGCGCGAGGGCATGCAGAACACTGGCAACCGCCATACGGTGGTGGCACCGGAGGTGATGGCCCACCTGACCTGGGCGATGCTGACCCGCGAAGCGCCGCCGGACGTGCACGGCAGCACCGGCTACTGATGGCCACCCGCGCCGTCGGGATGGGCGGCGTGGTGATCGACCCGTGGTTGAAAGGCCGCCTTCGGGCGGCCTTTCTTCTTTCTGGTTCCGGAAGGTGCTGGGACGTTGGCGTTCGTGTCGGCGACCCAGCCGCTGCGAGGGGCGGTTGGAACCGAACCCGGGGCCCGAAGGTCCCTGGGATTGGGCCCGCGCATGAGCGGGCTGGAGCCCCTGAGACGCGCCTCCGGAGCGACCCGATCAGGCGTAGCGAGTGTCGGTGGTGGAGGCTTGGCTCGGAACCGGGCACGGTTCCAGGGGTTCCGGCAGGTGCAGCCCGAAGCCCTGGGCGTAGTCGATGCCGATCGCGCGCAGGGGTGGCAGCAGGTCTTCGTGGGAGACACATTCGGCGACCGTCTTGATGCCCATGACCTGGCCGATGTGGTGGATGCTCTCGACCATGGCATGGCTGATCGGGTCGTCGCTCATGTCGCGCACGAAGCTGCCGTCGATCTTCAGGTAATCCACGCGCAGGGTCTTGAGGTAGCCGAAGGACGCCATCCCGGTGCCGAAGTCGTCCAGCGAGAAGCAGCAGCCCATGGCGCGCAGGGTGTTCACGAAGCGACTGGCCTGGTTGAGATTGGCGATCGCGGCGGTTTCAGTGATCTCGAAGCACAGGCGGCCAGGCGCCACGCCGCTGGTCTGGATGCGTTCGACGATGTAGTCCAGCATGCCGCGCTCGCACAGCGACTGGCCCGACAGGTTGATGGCGAAATGGCCGTCCGTGGGCGCGGTGTGGCGGGCGACCTGCAATACCCGGTCGATGACCCAGCGGTCGATGGCCGCCATCAGGCCGTAGCGTTCGGCGGCCGGGATGAAGGTACTGGGCGGTGTGATCGCGCCCTCGTCGTTGATCATCCGCAGCAGCACCTCGATGTGGCGGGGACCGCCACTGGTGATTGGCTCGATGTGCTGGCCGTACAGCCAGAACTGGTCGTTCTCCAGGGCGTGATTGATGCGCTGCAGGCAGTTCATCTCGCCCTGGTGCCGGCAAAGGGCCGCGTCGTCGGGGCGCGAGACATGGATACGGTTGCGCCCGCGTTCCTTGGCCAGATAGCAGGCGGCGTCGGCTTCGCTCATGAACTGGGCCGCGTCTCCGTGCTCGCCACGGACCGGGACGACCCCGATGCTGATGCCGATCCGGAACATGCGGCCGTCCCAGTCGAAGCGGAATTGTTCCATTGCGCGCCGCAGTTTCTCCGCGATCTCTTCGGCGCGTTGTAACGGGCAGCTTTCCAGGAGGACGCCGAACTCGTCGCCGCCGAGGCGGGCGAGGGTGTCGCTTTCGCGCAGTTGAGCCTGCATGTGCGAGGTCAGCTGGCACAGCAGGTCGTCGCCGGCCCCGTGCCCGCAGGTATCGTTGACGAGCTTGAACTGGTCCAGGTCCATATACAGCAGGGCATGTTCGCGCCCGTCGTGATGGGCGCTGGTAACAAGCTGACGCAGGCGGCGCTCGAACTCCAGCCGATTGGCCAGCGATGTCAGGCAGTCGTGGGTGGCGGCCCAGGACAGGTCGCGCGCCATCTCGCGCGCCCGGGAGACGTCCCGGAATACCAGGGCGGCCCCGATGACGGCGCCCGTGCGATCACGGATGGGCGCGGAGACCTCCTCGATGGCGTATTCGTGGCCGTCACGGGAGACCAGGATCGTGTCCTGGTTGAGGCTGCAGGTCGTGCCGTCGGGGACCATGTCCACCAGGGGGTGGGGGAGTAGCTGGCCGTCGTCCTCGCGAATGGTGCGGAACACCCGGTCCAGTTGTTCGTCGCGGGCCTCGGCATCGCTCCAGCCGGTCAGGTGTTCGGCCACCGGGTTGAGGTAGTCGATGCGCCCGTCCGTGTCGATGGTAATGACCGCGTCGCCGATGGCGTGCAAGGTGACCTGGGCGCGTTCCTTCTCGCGGAACAGCTCCGCCTCGATATCACGGCTGCGGCGCAGGACGGCCACCGCTACGACGATGCCGATCAGCAGGGCGGCGGTCCCCAGCAGGGACATGAACTGCACCGCGTTCCGGTATTGCTCGGCCGTGTCCCGCGCCGCGGCTTCGGAGGCCTCCTGCTGCAGTTCCAGGAGGGTGCCGAGATTCGCCAGGACCTCGTTCTGCATCGGGATGGCCTGTTCGAGTAGCCAGCTTGTGGCAGCCTCCAGGTCGTCATCCAGGATCTTGTCGAGTACGCGCTCCTGGACCTCGACCGCGCTCGATGTCAGTTCGCGGCCTTCGGTTAGAAGGGCCTGCTCGCGTTCCGTGAGGGGCATGGCCTCGAGCTGGTTGCGGTTGACCATGAAGTCCGACGCGTGCGAGCGGAACTCCATGATCCCCGCGTCGAGATCGAAGGGGTCATCGGTGATCGACAGGCGCAGCAGGGTGACCGAGCGTTCGCGCGCGGCCGTGCGCATGTTGTTGAGGAGTTCGGTCTTGACGTTGTGCTCGTGGACGATCACGTCCAGGCGATCGTGTACCTGACCGATGCGCTCGAGGCCGATCATGACCATCACCATCATCAACAGCAGGACGACCGCAAATCCCGCTGCGATCGCTACGGCCGAGCGATAATCGTGCGCATTACTGGACCCCACGGTTGCTGTGGAGTCGCTGGCTTCCTGGCTGTCCATCCTGCCCCCTGGCCTTCGCCCGGGCGGTCTTGTGCCGCCTTCTGTGAGCGCATCCCTTCAGAACCTAGACGCAATCCGCATGGAATGTAATCCCCTGGCCAATTGCAGGGAGTGGTGGCGGGGCGTGCGTCACACCGTTTCGTGTTGCAGGCGTTCCTTGAGGGCCCCTGCGGCCATCGCATGCGAATGCAGCCAGCCCTGGTACAGGTCACAGCCGATTTCCCGCAGGAAGGTTCGCTGTGCGTCCGTTTCTACGCCTTCGGCGACGAGCGTCAGGCCGAGGCTGTGGCCGAGGTGCACAATGGAGCGCAGGATCATCTCCGATTCCGGGTCCTCGCCGATGTCGGCGATGAAGGAGCGGTCGATCTTGAGCTTGTCGATCGGCAGGGACTTCAGATAGGCGAGCGAGGAATAGCCGGTTCCGAAATCGTCCAGGGCCACCCGGATGCCCAGAGCCTTCAGGCCGCGGAGCTGATCGTGGGTCAGGGCCACATCCGCCATGGCTACGGTCTCGGTTACCTCGATCTCGAGTCGCTCGGGCGGGGCGCCGGTCGCCTCGAGGGCCGCACGCAGGCGTTCCACCAGGTCGTGCTGGCGGAACTGCATCGCGGAGATATTGATGGCGACGCGGAGTCCGACGCCGGACCGTGACCATTGGGCGAGTTGTTCACAGGCCCCGCGGATCACCCAGTCGCCCAGGGGCAGGATCAGGCCGTTGGCCTCCGCGCTGGCGACAAAGCGGGCCGGTGCCACCGGCCCGAGCTCGGCATCGGTCCAGCGCGCCAGGGCCTCGACGCCGATCACGCGGTTCGACGCGACCTCCAGCAGTGGCTGGTAGTGCAGCTCGAGGTCGGCATTCTCCAGCGCCTGTTGCAGGCGCTGTTGCAGGCGCTGTTCCTCGTGCACCTGGGCATCCAGGTGCTGCGAAAAGAAGGCCCAGGTGTTGCGGCCGGAGTGCTTGGCCTCGTACATGGCCATGTCGGCATAGCGCACCAGGCTGCGATCGTCCTGGGCGTCGCGCGGGAACATGGCGATCCCGAGGCTGCCGCTGGAGACGAGGTTGCGCGCGTGTTCGGTCTGGAAGGGTGTGTCGAAGATACCCAGGATGCGCTGGGCGACCCGGGCGATCGCCTGTTCGTCCGCCACGTGGGTCAGCAGGATCATGAACTCGTCCCCGCCAAAGCGGCCGATGGTGGCTTCCTGGTCCAGGGCGCCCTGGAGTCGGGCGGCCACGGCCTTCAGCAGCTGGTCGCCCTCGTCATGGCCAAAGGTGTCGTTGACCATCTTGAAGTTGTCGAGATCCAGCAGCATTACCGCGATCGGGTGGTCGTTGTGCTCGGCCTGGGCGATGCCCTGCGTCAGGCGGTCGTGCAGTAGCCAGCGGTTGGGGAGTTCGGTCAGACTGTCATGGGTGGCCTGATGCTGGATGCGCGCCTCGCGCCGCTGGCGGTCGGTGATGTCGCGGATGAAGGCGGTAATCCGCCGGCCTTCGGTGTCGTCGAAGGCGTTGAGGCTGATGTCCACCGGGAACTCGGTGCCGTCGATACGCTGGCCGCGCAGATGGGGTACCTGCCCCATGGTGCGGCGGTTGATGGTGTGGGCCTGGGTCTGGCGATGGGTCCGGTGGCGCTCGCGCAGGCGATCGGGGACCAGGCGCTCCACCGGCTGGCCGATCAGTTGCTGGCGGGGGTAGCCGAACAGGCGCTCGATGTTTCGGTTGGCCATCACGATGCGGCCCTCCGTATCGGTAACCAGGACGCCGTCGGGGGCCGTCTCCACCAGTTGCTGGTAGCGCCGCTCGCGCATCTCGATGTCGCGGTGGGCCTGGTGCAGACGCTCCAGGGGCGAGCGCACGCTTTCCAGAAACAGCCCCTGGTAGATCAGCAGGTAGGCCGCGAGCTTGTACAAATGCCCCAGCACGAACGGCGTATCGGTCAGATCCTCGTAGAACATGAAGAACATGCCGCTGCCCATGCTGATGACCAGCGCCGCGGCGACCAGGGGCATGCCCGGGCGCTGCAGCAGATCGCGGCGCAGGGCCAGGATGGCCAGCGTCGCCAGATGCAGGGCGATCACGATGGCCTCCAGGCCCAGCTTGAACGGCGTGAGGCCGCTGACCGGGTCGAACAGGGGCGGCAGGATATCGGCATGCCACAGGCCGACCCATGCGAGGACCGCGACCAGCAGCAGGCTTCCGGCCAGATAGACCCCGCGCGGCGGACCATCGCTGCGCGCGACCATCGGCAAGGCCACATAGGCCAGCAGGGCCGCGCCCCCGACCAGCCGCGCGGCGAGCCAGAAGAACAGCGTCTGCTGCGTCGAGTTGGGGGTGATGAAGTCCGGCATCGCCGGGTAGGTCATCAGGTGCAGGAAGTCGAAGAGCGCGACCGCCAGGAAGGCACAGGCGAGCAGCAGGGAGGCCGCCACCCGCCGCCGGTCGATCACGTGATACCCGACCGCGAACACCAGCACGGCGACGACGACCGCGAACAGCTCCGCCCCCGTGTGGAACGCCGTCAGATGCTGGCCCGGCACAATCCGCGGGAGATCGATGCCGAGCATCCAGATCACCACGGGCACCAGCAGCAGGGCCAGCAGCAGGCCGGAGGCCGGGACGGTGTGCTGGCGCATGAGCTTTTCGGCGTGGGTGTTCATGGTGATCGGTCGCGTTCAGCGGTGGCGCGCCCAGAACTGCCGGGCGAGGCCCTGCAGGCCGGTTGCGAGTTGCGCGACCTCGCGGGCGGCGGCATCGCTCTGGTCGGCCCGGTTGGCGGTAGTGTCGGCCGCGCCACGGATGGAGTCGACCCCGCGCCGAATCTCTTCCCCGGCCGCGCCTTGTTGTTCGACGGCGGCCGCGATACGGGTGCTCATGTCGTGGATCTGGCTGACGCCGGAGGTGATGTTCTCGAGTGCCGCGGCGGCCTGCTGGGCCTGCTCTACGCTGGTTTCCGCCTGATCGCGGCTTTGTTCCATCGTGGCCACCGCGGCGCGTGCGCGGTCCTGAAGCCGCTCGATCATCTGCTGGATCTCGGCGGTGGAGTCCTGGGTTCGACTGGCCAGGGTGCGCACTTCGTCGGCCACGACCGCGAAGCCGCGGCCCTGTTCGCCGGCGCGGGCCGCCTCGATCGCCGCATTGAGGGCGAGCAGGTTGGTTTGTTCGGCAATCCCGCGGATCACATCCAGTACGCCGCTGATGTCCTGGCTGTGCTGGTCCAGTTCCGTCATGACGCCCGAGCCCTGGCGAATGCGCTGTCCCAGCTCCTCGATTGCCCGTGAACTGTCGCGCACTACCTGGCTTCCCGAGCGGGCCTCCTGGTCGGTCCGGTCCGCCGCGTCGGCGGCGTGCTGTGCGCTCTGTGCGACCTCCTGCACGCTGTTCACCATCTGCTGGGTGGCGCCCGCGACCTGTTCGGTCTCGTTCTGCTGGTGGTTGCAGGCCTGGCGGCTGTCGCCTACTGCGGACACGAGCGCGTCGGCCGTGCCACTCAGGCGGTTGGCGGCATCGCCCATGCGCCCGACGACGGATCCCGCCTCCGCTTCGAGCATTTGCAGGGCGAAGGCGATCTCGCCGGCCTCGTCGGTGCGCCCGGTATAGATGTACTGGCTGACCGGGTTGTTGGCGATGCGGCGGGCGTGGGCGACCGCGCGGCACAGGGGCGACAGGCTGATCCATACCAGGGCGCCGCCCACCACTAGCGCGGTCAGCGCGAAGATCAGGGCGCTCGACCAGGGCAGGCCGGTCAATACGCTGCTGGCGATCAGCCCTGCCATCACGCCGCCGGCGAGGGCCGCTACGGTCCTGACCTTGATGCCGATGGGGGGCAGGCGCAGGGCCAGGGGCCTGCGACCCTGGAGGAGTTCCGCGTAGACGGATTCAGCCTTGGCTACCTGTTCGCGCCGCGGCTTGGTGCGAACGGACTGATACTCGACGGTTTGCCCGTCTTCCGTTACGGGCGTCACATAGGCGTTGACCCAGTAGTGATCGCCATTCTTGCAGCGGTTCTTGACCAGGCCCATCCAGGAGCGGCCGCCCTGGATGGTGTTCCACAGGTCCTCGAACGCCGCCGGCGGCATATCGGGATGGCGGACCACGTTGTGGTTTTTGTCGAGCAGTTCGTCCGGTTCGAACCCGCTGATGTCGATGAAATCCGGATTGACGTAGGTGATGGCCCCCTTGAGGTTGGTGGTGGAAAGGATGTTGGCGCTCTCCGGATAATCCACCTCGTTCCCGGTGACGGGCAGGTTGCGTTTCATGTTGTTCCCCTGATGGCCGAATCGTTGTTATAGGTGTCGCGTCGGCCCAGCCGGCGCTGCGTGGGCGCCGGTTATTCTTGTTGGATGGAAGCTAGCCGATATTCCCCCACAAAACAAATATATATCCATACGGTAATGGGTGGAGTGTCTTTTCATTGACGAAAGGCGTATAGTGCGTCTATCGAACGCCCCGCCCGTCAGCGTCCGTTCATCTGATCCAGAGCCATTCCGGTTCGCAGTGATCCCCCTGATTTCGTTTCCCCCGATGGGTGCTCTTGTTGAACGAGTGGCGGGTAGCGTTGGAGCATTCCATGACTGATACGACCTTTGCCGACCTCGGGTTGGCCGATACCCTTTTGCGCGCGCTGGATTCCGCCGGCTACCAGCACCCGACCCCGATCCAGGCCCGGGCCATCCCGGAAGTCCTGAAGGGCGGCGACCTGCTGGCCGCGGCCCAGACCGGCACCGGCAAGACCGCCGGCTTTACCCTGCCGATCCTGCAGCGCCTTTCCACCAGTGATGCGCCCAAGCCCGGCAACGGCCGCCCGCGCTGCCTGGTGCTGACCCCGACCCGCGAGCTGGCCGCCCAGGTGCACGATTCCGTGAAGACCTACGGGCGCAACCTGAAGCTGCGCTCGATGACAATCTTCGGCGGCGTGAACATGAACCCGCAGATCAAGGCCCTGCGCGACCGCATGGACATCGTGGTGGCGACCCCGGGGCGTCTGCTGGATCACGCCAACCAGAAGACCATCGACCTGTCCGGTGTGGAGATCCTGGTCCTCGACGAGGCCGATCGCATGCTGGACATGGGCTTTATCCGCGACATCAAGAAGCTGATTGCGCTGATGCCGGGCAAGCGCCAGAACCTGATGTTCTCGGCGACCTTCTCCGACGAGATCCGCAAGCTGGCCAACGGCCTGCTGTCCAGCCCGGCGGAGATCGACATCGCCCCGCGCAACACGGCCGCCGAGAGCGTGCAGCAGAGTGTGCACCTGGTCGAGACCAGCCAGAAGCGCGAACTGCTGAGCCACCTGATCCGCACCAACAACTGGGAGCAGGTGCTGGTGTTTACCCGCACCAAGCACGGCGCCAACCGCCTGGCCGAGAAGCTGTCGAAAGACGGCGTGCGCTCGGAGGCGATCCACGGCAACAAGAGCCAGGCGGCGCGCACCAAGGCGCTCAAGCAGTTCAAGTCCGGCCAGGTGCCGGTGCTGGTGGCGACCGATATCGCCGCACGCGGACTCGACATCGATCAACTGCCGCAGGTGGTCAACTTCGAGCTGCCGAACGTGCCGGAGGATTACGTGCATCGCATCGGTCGTACCGGCCGTGCGGGCTCCGCCGGTGCCGCGCTGTCGCTGGTGGATGGCGAGGAGATCAAGCTGCTGAAGGGCATTGAGCGCCTGATCCAGCGCCCGATCGACCGCATCGAGACCGAAGGCTTTGCCGCGCCGAAGCCGGCTGCCAATGACGGCAATGGCAATAACCGCCGCGGCGGTCGTGGCGGCAAGCCGGGCGGCGGGGCACGCAATGGCGCCCCGCGCAACGCCCGCGGTGGCAAGCCCGGCGGCGGTCGCGGCGGCAACGGCCGCCCGTCCTCCAACGGCAACCGGGCGGCGCGCAGCCGCTAGTCCGACGCGCCAGCGCAGTACCGCGAACCCGCGGTCCCGATGTCCGGGGCCGCGGGTTTTTTCGTTCCGGGTCTGGCGGGGAGGGCTTTATTCACCACGAAGCACACGAAGGCACGAAGAAGGGCCAGGTCAAGGGCGAAAAGCGATAACAGGAAGGCTGGAAGACAGGAAGGGACTGGTGTTGTGCGCCAGGTGATTGGCCCCAGTACAAGGCTAATCACAGCGTGTTGTGATTGCCGAGGGCCCATAAACACTTCCAAATTTCGCGTCTTCCTGTGAAATGCTTTTGCCCTTGCCCTTCTTCGTGCCTTCGTGTGCTTCGTGGTGAATACGGTTTTCGAGTTGCGGCGAGGCGTTGGAGTTGAGCTGGATCAGGGCGGCGGGGGATGGGCCGGGCGATACTCTGGCGGGCTCAAGGCCGGGCGCGGGTGGTCGTTAACGAAGCCAAAGGAGGGTGTCGATGAAGATTGGGAATCTGGGTGGGCTGCGGCTGAAGCTGATTATTCTGGTGATCGTGGTGAGTACGGTGCCGCTGTCGATCATGGGCGGGGTGACGTTCCACACCATGAAGGGCGATCTTGCCGCGGGGGTGGATGAGGCCCTGGTGACGCAGCTGTGGTGGTTGCTGTGGGCGCTGTGGGTGGTCGCGTTTGTGGTGGCGCTGGGGATTGGCTGGTTCTATGCCAATGTGCTGACGCGGCCCCTGGAGCGCCTGGCCGAGGGGCTGGAGGCGATCGGCGAGGGGCGCGCGGATCTCGGGCACCGCGTGGAGGTGACTACGGACGACGAGATCGGCCGCACCGGTGCAGCCTTCAACACGGTGATGGGCCGGCTCTCCGGGCTGATCCGGCAGGTCGCGGATGCGGCCGACGGTATCGCCGCCTCCGCGCGGCAACTGGAGGGTCGCAGCAACGAACTGACCCGGGCGACCCACGAGCAGCGCGGCGACGTGGAGCAGGTGGTCACCGCGATGAATCAGATGTCCGCCACCGTGCAGGAGGTGGCCAACAACACCCAGAGCACGGCCGAGAGTGCCGGTCAGGCGACCCGGGCGGCGGAAGGCGGACGCACCGTGGTGCAGGCCACGCAGGGCGCGATCAACACCCTGGCCGGCGAGATCCGCCAGGCGAGCCACGTGATCAGTGAGCTGAAGGGTGACAGCGACAACATCGGCACCATCCTGCAGGTGATCGAGGAGATCGCCGAGAAGACCAACCTGCTGGCGCTCAATGCGGCGATCGAGGCCGCCCGCGCCGGCGAGGCGGGACGCGGCTTCGCGGTGGTGGCCGACGAGGTGCGTCATCTGGCTCAGCGAACCAACGACTCGACCGGGGAGATCCGCGAGATCATCCAGCGCCTGCAGGGCGGAGCGACCCGCGCGGTACAGGCGATGGAGGTGAGCCAGCAGCACGCCGAGACCTCGGTGGAGAAGGCCGGCGAGGCGGGCGAGACCCTGGAGTACATCCACGACTCGGTGACCACCATCGACGACATGACCCGCCAGGTGGCCAGCGCGACCGAGGAGCAAAGCCAGGTGGCGGAGGAAATCAACCGCAACATCCACCACATCAATGACATCGCGGTGCGCAACGCCGACGGGGCCAACGAGATGCAGCAGGCGGTAGAGGCCCTGGAAGGGCTGGCGCAGCAGCTACAGAACGAGGTTGCGGGCTTTCGTCAGCAGGGCTGATCCGGCCTGGCGTCAGAAGCCCCGGCGCAGGGCGTCGAAGCCCAGGGCGACGTCGTCGGGATCCGCGCCGGGCTCGATGCGCAGGCGGTCACGCACGGTGTCGCGGTCAATATGGGACGCCTCGATCGCGTCGTCGGGCAGGCGATACAGCCACCAGGCGAGCGCGGCCTGGGTGCGCGTCTCCGACCAGGGCTCCAGGTCCGTCCCGATCCGCTCGGCATGCGTGCCCAGCTCCGCGTCGAAGAAGGGCTCCAGTCGATCCAGCGCGGCGACCGGGTCGGGCAAGTCCGGACGTTCGCCATCCAGTGCCTCCACGGCGCGCGCCAGTTCCTGGCGGGCGATCTCCGGCCAGATCTGTGAGGGCAGGTAGCCCTCCATCGCCGGCCGTCCGCCGGCGGTGATGCCGTGCAGGTAGCCGCTGCGGGTGAGCAGATAGCGGTCGAGCGCCTCCAGCGCCTCGCGGGCCCACTCAAGGGTGTCGCGGTCTTCCAGTACCCGCGCCAGGTTGGCGAGCGCCGCGATGGCCTGGCCCGAGGTGTCGGCATAGGTGTTGCGGTCGACCCGGGGTGGATCGGTCTGCGTGCGGGTCTCCGGGTCCAGCTGATAGTAGTCGCGGTCGGCGTACTGGCTGTTGCCGAAGCGCAGCTGACGGGCGTCCCACAGGTGGTCGCGCAGATAGTCGCGAATGCCGCGCGCGATCTCCGCGTAGTGTTCGTCGCCGATGTGCTCGTAGGCCTCGGAGAACAGCCACAGGAACGCGGCGTTCTGATCCAGGCGCTTGGAGGTCTCCAGGGCCAGGACCGGGTCGCGCTGGTCGGGATCGTGGAAGAAGAAGAAGCCGCCCTCGACCTCGTCGTAGAGATCCTCCGCGATCTGGTCCAGCAGGCCGGGCATGCGTTCCTCCCAGTCGTCACTGGCCAGCAGGTAGCGGTAGGTCCAGGGTTGCGGGCGCTTGCTGAGCGTTCCGAATGTGGCGCTGCCGCTCAGGCGGTCGGCGCGCTCGTCATAGACCTCGTCGAGCATCTCCATGAAGGCCTCGAGGCCGTCGATCGCCGCGTCGTCCGGTGTGATCTCGCGGCCGGTGACCGAGAACATGTCGCGCTGCGCCTGGAGGATGCTCTCGAGGTCACGGGCATTCACGTGGCCGGTGAAGCGGGTCAGCATCTCGTCTTCGTGATTCACGATGACCACGAAGGGCAGGCCGCGCCCGCCATAACGGCGGAACAGGTCGGCGCGTTCGTCCAGGTCGACGAGGACGGGGATGTAGTGCTCGTCGATGACATCCACCACCGACGGGTTCTCCAGGGATTCGTCCTGGAAGTCGCGGCACCAGGTGCACCACTGGCCGTGGAAATAGAAGAAGATCGGGCGTTCGCGTGCCTCGGACTCGTCGAACAGCCCGCTGTCCCAGCTTTGCCAGTCGATGCTGGAGTCGGCCGGATAGTCCTCGGCGGCCACTGGCAGCGCGAGCGCCAGCAGGGCGGCGCCCGCAAGGAGCCCGCGCGCGGCGCCACGAAGGGCGCTGGCGACGGAAGGGCCTGGGTTGTAGAAGGGTCCGGTCATCGCGGGCACTTTCCGGGCTTGTGTCTATTGGTATAGACCAGTTGAAGGATTGCGCGTTCGGCACGGGGCGGTGTGGCAGGATGCCCGCTTGATCACTGCTCGAGGACCCGGGGTCGGTCCGATTGGGGACGGATCTGCTGTGCGCGTCGTAGAATGGCGCCATTTTTCACGCCGGCTCTGGTTAGCCGACGCGCGATCTGCGCCTCGAGACAGCGGGCATCAACGGGCCCGCGCTTGCGCCACGCTCGCGGCGACTATCCAGATCCGACAGTCCCCCAGGAAACACCGATCCATGTACAGGCTTGCATTCCTGCCCACCTTTTTCTTCGCCCCGGCGTGTTGCGGGGGGGCTTCATGACGGGAGGCCGGACCGACCGGCGGGTGACGTACCTGCTCCCCGGCCTGTGGGCGGCACCGGGGGCCACCGCGGGTGAGCCATCACGCCCGGTGCGGCGTCTGGCTCGCTGGCTGGGGCGCGCGCGGGCGACCGGCGATTCCGGGGCGGTGCCGGGCTGGGAGGCGGCGCTCGCCGAACGGCTGGGTTATCGCCCGCAGGGCGAGGGCGCACGGACCTGGCTGGCCCAGCCGGTCCAGCTGACGCCCGGGATGAAGGACCTGGTGGCCTCGGCGGTGGAGCCCGTGGCGGACGCCGAGCGCGAGGCGTTGTGGGCGACCGCGCAGCCGGAACTGGAGGCGGCCGGCGCCACCCTGGGCCTGGGCGAAGACGGCCTGTGGGAGCTGCAGATGGACGCCGAGGGCGAGGCCTCCGGCCCGCCGCCGTCTGTCGGGCTCGGTCGATCCATGGTGGCCCACTCGCTGCAGGGCGATGTCGCGCGGCGTCTCCAGGTCCTGGCGACCGGCTTGCAGATGGCGTGGTTCCAGCACCCCGTCAACCTGGAACGCGAGCGTGAGGGACGGGGTGCGGTGCATGGGCTGTGGCTATGGACGCCGGGCTTTGCCGGCGGAGCCAGCGACGTGGGCCGGGTCTGTGGCGGCGGGGCGATCGGCCGCTGGCTGGCACGGGGCGCCGGTATCGACTGGTGCCCGGATCCGGCCTGCACGCCGACGGAATCCGGCGACACGGTGGTCGTGGTCGACGCGCTGGGGGGGCCGCCGTCCCCCGAACGACGCCTGGAGCTTCTGGAATCGGTCGCCGATGACGTGGTCGCGCCCGGGGTGCGCGGCGTGTTCCGCGGGGAACTGCGTGCGCTGGAGTTCGTGGACCCGCAGTCCACCCACCCCGTACTGCGGCTCGACCGCCGCCAGGCGCTGGCCTTCTGGCGCCGCCCAAGGCGGCCCTGAAGCCGCGTGCCGGTGTTATACTGCGCGGCTTTTCTCGCCACCTGATGGAACGTGCCGTGCGCGCCACGACACCCGACGGAAACTGCCATGGAACTGAACGCGCTGTACTCCCGGATCGATGACCTGAAGGGCCGCCTGGACGCCCTTAGGGGGTATCTTTGACTACCCGGCCAAGGAAGAACGGCTGGAAGAAGTCCAGCGGGAGCTGGAGCAAAACCCCGACATCTGGAACGACCCGGAGCAGGCCCAGGCCCTGAACAAGGAGCGGGCCCAGCTCGAGGGTGTGGTCATCAACATCCGCGAGATCGGCACTCAGCTGGACGAGAGCCGGGACCTGCTGGAGATGGCCGAGGCGGATGACGACGAGGAGACGGCGGCGTCGGTCGAGACCGATGTCGACGCCCTGACCGCGCGCGTCGAGGGGCTCGAATTCCGCCGCATGTTCTCGGGCGACATGGACGAGGCCAACGCCTACCTCGACATCCAGGCCGGCTCCGGCGGCACCGAGGCCCAGGACTGGGCGAATATGCTGCTGCGTATGTACCTGCGCTGGGCCGAGCACAAGGGCTTCAAGGCCGAGGTCACCGAGCTCTCCGAGGGCGAGACGGCCGGGATCAAGAGTGCCACCGTGCACATCCAGGGCGAGTACGCCTTCGGCTGGCTGCGCACCGAGACCGGTGTGCACCGTCTGGTGCGCAAGTCGCCGTTCGATTCCGGCAACCGCCGGCATACCTCGTTCGCCTCCGTGTTCGCCTCGCCGGAGATCGACGAGAACTTCGAGATCGAGATCAACCCGGCCGACCTGCGGGTGGATACCTATCGGTCCTCCGGCGCCGGCGGGCAGCACGTGAACACGACCGATTCCGCGGTCCGCATCACGCACGTCCCGACCGGGGTGGTCACCGCCTGTCAGGCGGGGCGTTCGCAGCACAAGAACCGCGAGATGGCGATGAATCAGTTGCGCGCCAAGCTGTACGAACGCGAGCTGCAGGAGCGCAACGCCGAGAAGCAGGCGGTGGAGGACACCAAGTCCGACATCGGCTGGGGCAGCCAGATCCGCTCCTACGTGCTCGACCAGTCGCGGATCAAGGATCTGCGCACCGGCGTGGAGGTCGGCAACACCCAGGCCGTGCTCGACGGCGACCTGGACCAGTTCATTGAAGCCAGCCTGAAGAGCGGGCTGTAACGCTTTCTTTTACCGGGATTCCCGATGACCGAGATTACCGACGAGAACAAGCTGATCGCCCAGCGGCGCGCCAAGCTGAACGAGCTGCGCGAGGCCGGCCCGGCCTTCCCCAACGACTTCCGCCGCGATGCCCTGGCGGCCGATCTGCACGCCGCGCATGACGACACCGAAGGCGAGGCGCTGGAGGGGCAGGGGATCCGCGTGACTGTCGCCGGGCGCATGATCGGCAAGCGCGTGATGGGCAAGGCGAGCTTTGTCCGCCTGCGCGACCAGTCCGGGGACATCCAGCTGTTCGCCCAGCGCGACAGCCTGCCGGAGGGCGTCTACGCGGCCTTCAAGCACTGGGACCTGGGCGATATCGTCGGCGGGCAGGGTACGCTGTTCAAGACGAAGACCGGCGAGCTGACGGTCCAGCTGGACGAGCTGCGTCTGCTGACCAAGAGCCTGCGCCCGCTGCCGGAGAAGTTCCATGGCCTGACCGATCAGGAACAGCGCTATCGCCAGCGCTACGTGGACCTGATCACCAGCCCGGACAGCCGCGAGCTGTTCCGCACCCGCACCCGGATCGTGCGCTACATCCGCGAATACTTCGAGCGCGAGGACTTCATCGAGGTGGAGACCCCGATGATGCAGGTGATCCCGGGCGGCGCGACCGCGCGGCCGTTCGCCACGCACCACAATGCGCTGGACATGCCGCTGTACCTGCGCATCGCGCCGGAGCTGTACCTGAAGCGTCTGGTCGTCGGCGGCTTCGAGAAGGTCTTCGAGATCAACCGCAATTTCCGCAACGAGGGGCTGTCCACCCGGCACAACCCCGAGTTCACCATGCTGGAGTTCTACGAGGCGTTCGTGGACTACCATGCGCTGATGGACCGCACCGAGACGTTGCTGCGCGGGCTGTGCGAGGACGTGCTGGGCACGACCACCATCGAGTACCAGGGCGAGACCTACGATTTCGGCCAGCCGTTCACCCGCATGACGGTTCGCGAGGCGATCCTCGAGCACAATTCGGAGATCAGCAGCGAGGACCTCGCGGACATCGACAAGGTGCGCGCCCACTGCGAGCGTCTGGAGATCCCGATCAAGGCGAGCTTTGGGCTCGGCAAGCTGTGGACCGAGATCTTCGAATACACCGCCGAGAACAAGCTGCGCCACCCGACCTTCATCACCGCCTATCCGACCGAGGTCTCGCCGCTGGCGCGGCGCAACGACGACGACCCGTTCGTGACCGATCGCTTCGAGCTGTTCGTCGGCGGGCGCGAGATCGCCAACGGCTTCTCCGAGCTCAACGACCCCGAGGACCAGGCCGAACGCTTCCAGGCCCAGGTCGCGGAGAAGGACGCCGGCGACGACGAGGCGATGCACTACGACGCTGACTACATCCGCGCCCTGGAGTATGGCCTGCCGCCCACGGCGGGCGAGGGCATCGGCATCGACCGCCTGGTGATGCTGCTGACGAACAGCCCGTCGATCCGTGACGTGCTGCTGTTCCCGCACCTGCGCCCGGAGGCCTGATTCGGCACACCACGCCGTCGCGTGAACAATCCCCCGGTCGTCGTGTCCCATTTCTGCAATGGCAGATAACGGGAGGTACGGCATGCGAGAGGCAATGACACGAGGCTACGCCATCCGCACCGGTGCGCTGGTCGCGGGGCTGGCGCTGGTGGGCTCGGCCCTGGCCGGCGAAGTGGTCGAGGAAGGCATCTCGAGCGAGTACGAACAATTCGATCTCGTGCGGGTAGCCGGTGGTCTGGAGCATCCCTGGTCGGTAGCCTTCCTGCCGGACGGCGGCTATCTGGTGACCGAACGGACGGGTGCGCTGAAACAGGTGCGCGATGGCGAGGTGAGCTCGGTCGAGGGTGTGCCGGAGGTCGTGGCGCGCGGCCAGGGCGGCTTGCTGGATGTTGTGCTGCACCCGGACTTCGCGGCGAACCACCGGGTGTATTTCACCTATGTCACCGGGGATTCCGACCAGTCCTACACCGCGCTGGGGCGCGGGCGTCTGGAGGACGGGGCCCTGCACGAGGTGGAGGAGCTGTTCCGTCAGGACCGGGGCGGCAGCAATCCGGGCCACTTCGGTTCGCGGCTGGCCTGGCAGGCCGATGGCACCCTGTTGATGACGATCGGCGATCGTCGGCAGGAAGACCCGTCCCAGGACCTTTCTGCACATACCGGGTCCCTGCTGCGCCTGACCGAGGATGGCGAGGCCCCGGCGGACAACCCGTTTGTCGACCGCGATGATGCCCAGCCACACATCTTTGCCTATGGCCTGCGCAATTCGCAGGGTCTGGTGGTGGATCCGGCGGACGGCACGATCTGGCTGACGGACCACGGGCCCCGGGGTGGGGATGAACTGAACCGTATGGAAGCCGGGGGCAACTATGGCTGGCCGGTGGTGTCGCGGGGGCGCGACTATCGGTCCGAGGAACCCTTTGGCGAGGCGCGTCACGACGCGGACATGATCGACCCGGTCTACGAGTTCCTGCCGACGCTGGCGCCGTCCGGGCTGGCGATGGTGACCGCGGATCGCTTCGAGTCCTGGCAAGGCAATCTGCTGGCGGGTGGCCTGCGTGCCGAACGGATCCTGCGCATCGTGATCGAGGACGACGAAGTCGTGCACATGGAAGAGCTGCTGCACGGCAAGATCGGGCGCATTCGTGATGTCCGCGAGGGACCGGAGGGGCACATCTATGTGCTGACGGACCATTCGGATGGCGGGCTTTATCGCCTGGAATGAGCCCGATCCCGATCCCGAGCCCATGGCCGGCATTGGGGCCGCGAGTTCCGGGCCCGCACGGGCCTGCAAACAGGAGCCGGTCTTAGCGGCTTCGGCCCGAGGCGCCCCGACGTCAGTCGCCGGCTGGCTCCAGTAACAGGGCCGCCAGTGGCGGCAGATGCAGGTAGAGTGTCGCGGGGTGCCCGTGGCGTTCCACCGGCTCGGCATAGGCCTCCGCCGGGCCGCGCGAGCCCCCACCGTAGACCTCGGCGTCACTGTTCAGGGTGACCCGCCAGCGCCCGGCGTGGGGCGCGGGTACGGGGTAGGCCGGGCGCTCCACCGGCGTCAGGTTCAGCACCACCACGACCTGGCGGCCCTGGTGGTCGCGGCGCACGAAGCTCAGGGTGGAGTGCGCGGCATCGTCGCAGTCCAGCCAGTCGAAGCCGTCCGGTTCGAATTCCCGGGCGTGCAGGGCGGGGTCGGCGCGGTAGGCGCGGTTCAGATCCCGCACCAGGTTCTGCAGGCCCTGGTGCAGCGGGTACTGCAGCACGTACCAGTCGAGTTCGCGATCCTCCGACCATTCCGGGCCCTGGCCGAATTCCTGGCCCATGAACAGGAGTTTCTTGCCGGGGTAGAGCCACTGCCAGCTGTAGAGCAGGCGCAGGTTGGCGTGCTGTTCCCACTCGTTGCCCGGCATGCGTCCGCGCAGGCTGCGCTTCCCGTGTACCACCTCGTCGTGCGAGAACGGGAGGACGAAGTTCTCGCTATAGGCGTAGAGCTGGCCGAACGTGAGCTGGCCGTGGTGGTGCATGCGGTAGATCGGGTCCATCCCGAAGTAGGTCAGGGTGTCGTGCATCCACCCCATGTTCCACTTCATGGTGAAGCCCAGCCCGCCCATGGACGGCGGGCGGCTGACCCCCGGCCAGGCGGTGGATTCCTCGGCGATCATGGCGACGCCCGGATGACTGGTCTGGACCGTCTCGTTCAGGTGGCGCAGGAAGTCGATGGCCTCCAGGTTTTCGTTGCCGCCGTGGATGTTGGGCAGCCAGTCCTCGCCTTCGCGGTCGTAGTCGCGATAGAGCATGGAGGCGACGGCATCCACGCGCAGGCCGTCGAGGTGGAAGTCCTCGACCCAGCACAGGGCGCTGGAGAGCAGGAAGTTGCGGACCTCGGGGCGCGAGTAGTTGAAGATCAGGGTGCCCCAGCCGCGGTGCTCGCCGATGCGCGGGTCGGCGTGTTCGTACAGCGCGGTGCCATCGAACCGGGCCAGCGCGAACTCGTCGCGCGGGAAGTGGCCGGGGACCCAGTCGAGGATCACGCCAAGACCGGCCTGATGGGCCTGGTCGACGAAATGGCGAAAGTCGTCCGGCTGACCAAAGCGCGAGGTGGGGGCGAAGAAGCCGGTGCTCTGGTAGCCCCAGGATCCGTCGAACGGGTGCTCGGTGACCGGCAGCAATTCGAGATGGGTAAAGCCCATGTCGCGGGCGTAGGGCACCAGGCGCTCGGCCAGCTCGCGGTAGCTGGGCCAGTGGCCCTCGGGACTGCGCTGCCAGGAGCCCAGATGCACCTCGTAGATGCTCATTGGCCGATGCTTCCAGGCCTCCGGATCGCGGTTGCGCATCCAGTGCTCGTCATTCCAGGCATAGGTGCTGGCCTCCTGGATGCGGGCGGCGGTCTCGGGGCGAACCTGGTAGGCGCGGGCGTACGGGTCGGTCTTCAGGTGCAGGCTGCCGTGCTCGCGATTGCGGATCTCGAACTTGTACAGCGTTTCCGCGGTCATCCCCGGTATGAACAGCTCCCAGATGCCGCTGCCCGCGTGGACGGTCATTGGATGGCAGCGCCCGTCCCAGCGGTTGAAGTCGCCCACCACCGACACGCGTTCGGCGTTGGGCGCCCACACGGCGAAGCGCACGCCGTGGATGCCGTCGCGGGCCATCGGATGGGCGCCCAGCATGCGATGGGCATGCCAGTGGCGGCCCTCGGCGAACAGGTGGCGATCGAATTCGGGGATGTCCGGGGCAAAGCTCCAGGGGTCAATTGCCTGCAACGTGGATGTGCCACCCTCGGGCATCCAGTCCAGCTGCGGGTGCGCGGGGAGGGCGTCCACCGGCCCACGCCACAGGAACAGCCCGGGGAATCCCGAGGCGGCGTCCATGGGTATGTGGCGCCCGTCGCAAAGTGTGATGGAGGCCTCCGTTGCATGCGGTAGCCAGGCCCGATAACAGGTGGTTTGTTGATCCAGCGCATGGCGCCCCAGGACGCTGTGCGGATCATGGAGCCGGGCCTCGGCCAGGCGCGCTAACGGATCGGCGACGGAACGGGTGCATTTGTCGGGGGCTGTTGCCATACTCGGATCAAGCTCGCGTTTGGGTCGTGGAATAGTGCGGTTCAGGCCGGGTCGGCAGAACACGTGAGTACAACATACTAGGGAAACACTGATTAATGTACGCACTCGCGTTGGCACCCCAGGTTTTTCGAGGCAAGGCGCGTCGTGCAGCGGGTAGTGGTTCTACCCGCAATCGGCGCAACGCAGGATCGGGGAACCTGGGGTGCCAACCCCACAACCTATTGAGAGCAGGGGCTCGGCCGCTTTTGCGCGCGCACAGCGTTGCGGTTCCCTTGTGCAGAATGCTGCACGGCAGTCACCGCGCCTTGTTCGCACGCAAAAGCGACTCGAGCGCGAGTGAGTACATTAATCAGTGTTTCCCTGGAGAACACGAACGGATGTACGCGCGCTTGTCGGATACCGCGGTTCCACGAGGCGGGTCAGGGCACACACCGAGCCTTGTCCGCGGGTGGGAGCGAGGACCCAGCGAGCGGGTACATGCGGACGTGTTTGCCTCGACAAGGATGGGTGCATGAGTCCACAACCGCAACGTTACGTCAGCCGCCTGCCCCGGGAGACCCTTGCCCTGATCCTGGCCGGCGGACGCGGCTCGCGACTGAAACAACTGACGCTGTGGCGCGCCAAGCCGGCCGTGCCCTTCGGTGGCAAGTTCCGCATCATCGACTTCCCCCTGTCCAACTGCATCAATTCGGGTATCCGCCAGGTTGCGGTGATGACGCAGTACAAGGCGCACTCGCTGATCCAGCACATGCAGCGGGGCTGGAGCTTCCTGCGCGGGGAATTCGGCGAGTTCATCGAGCTGCTGCCGGCGCAGCAGCGCATCGAGACCTCCTGGTACGCGGGGACGGCCGACGCGGTCTACCAGAACATCGACATCATCCGGCAGCACAATCCGCGCTATGTGCTGATCCTGGCCGGCGACCACATCTACAAGATGGACTACGGCCAGATGATCGCCTTCCATGTGGAGAGCGGCGCGGACATGACCGTGGGCTGCCTGGAGGTGGAGCGGGAGCGGGCGAAGGCCTTCGGCGTGATGGGGGTGGATGCCTCCAGCCGCATTACTTCGTTTGCGGAAAAGCCGGAGGACCCGGCGCTGATCCCCGGCAGCAAGACCCACTCGCTGGCCTCTATGGGGATCTACGTGATCAACACCGAGTTCCTGTTCGACCAGCTGATCAAGGATGCGGACGACACCTTCTCCAGCCACGATTTCGGCAAGGACATCATCCCCGGCATCATCGAGCGAAACCAGGTGATGGCCTATCCGTTCCGTGACGAGCAGGGCGTGCGCCAGGGCTACTGGCGCGATGTAGGGACCATCGACTCCTACTGGCAGGCGAATCTGGAGCTGATCGGGGTGACGCCGGAGCTGAACCTGTACGACTCGGAGTGGCCGATCTGGACCTATCAGGAGCAGTTGCCGCCGGCCAAGTTCGTGTTCGACGACGAGGACCGCCGTGGCATGGCGATCGACTCGATGGTCTCCGGGGGCTGCATCATCTCCGGGAGCACCGTGCGCCACTCCCTGCTGTTTTCCAATGTGCAGGTCAACGCCTGTGCCACCGTGGAAGACTCGGTGATCCTGCCCAGTGTGACAGTCGGCGAGAACTGCGTGATCCGCAATGCGGTGATCGACAAGGGCTGCAAGATCCCGGACGGGACCGAGATCGGGGTGGACGACGAGGCCGATGCCCGCGACTACTTCGTCTCCCCGGGCGGGGTGCGCGTGGTGACGCCGGAGATGCTCGGACAGGCGACCCACCATGTCCGCTGAATCCGGCAGTACCACCGCGCTCGCCACCCAGCCGCCGCAGCTCGACGTGGTGCTGTGCTGGCATATGCACCAGCCGCAGTACTACGACTCCGGGGCCGGTGAATATGTCCTGCCATGGACCTACCTGCACGCGCTGAAGGACTACACCGACATGGCCGCGCACCTGGAGGCCTGTCCCCAGGCGCGCGCGGTGGTGAATTTCGCGCCGATCCTGCTGGAGCAGATCGCGGACTACGGCGAGCGGCTGGAGGCCGGGATCGGCAATCGCTCGAGCTTCGGCGACCCGGTGCTGGACCTGCTCCAGCTGGATATCGTCCCGGTGGATCCGGTGCAGCGGCGCGAGATCCTGCGCGTCTGCCTGCGCGCGCATGCCCCGCGCATGATCGAGCCGTTCCCGCTGTTCGAGCGCCTGGCGACCCTGGCCCGCCAGGCGCTGGAAGACGCCGTGCTGCTGGCGCATCTGGACAACCGCTTCTTCCAGGATCTGGCGACCTGCTATCACCTGGCCTGGCTGGGGGAGACCGTGCGCCGCGCCTATCCCGAGGTGCAGGGCTGGCTGAAGGCGGATCAGGGCTTCAACCGCGACGTGCGGGGCCGCCTGCTGAAGCTGATCCGCGACGAGGTCAAGGCGATCCTGCCGCGCTACCGCGAGCTGGCCGAGCAGGGGCGCGTGGAGCTCTCGTTCACCCCGTATGCCCATCCAATCATGCCGCTGCTGCTGGATCTGCAGTCGGCGCGCGAGGCGATGCCGGATGTCGAATTGCCGCAGGCGCCGGCGTACCCGGACGGAGAGGCCCGGGTGCGCTGGCATATCGAACGCGGCCTGGCGGTGTTCGAGCAGTACTTCGGCTTCCGGCCACGCGGCTGCTGGCCCTCGGAGGGCAGTCTCAGCGAGGCGACCGTGCGCCTGCTGGATGACTACGACATCTGCTGGACCGCCAGTGGCCAGACCGTCCTCGGCAACAGCCTGGCGGCGGCCGGGGAGACCGCCGAGTCGCATACCGGGTCGGCGGAGCAGGAGGGCTGGCTGCATCGCCCGTATTGCCTGCAGGGCGCCCGGACGGAGCTGTTCTTCCGCGACGACGGGCTTTCCGATGCGATCGGGTTTCGCTACGCCGACTGGCACGCCGACGACGCGGTCGGGGACTTCGTGCATCACCTCGAGAACATTGCCGCCGTCTCGCCCGACGGGGGCGTGGTGGCGGTCATCCTGGATGGCGAGAACGCCTGGGAGTACTACCCGGAGAACGGCTTCTACTTCCTGCGGGCGTTGTACGAGCGGTTGGCGGAGAATCCGCGGCTGAACCTGTGCACCTTCTCGGACGTCTGCCAGCGCACGGGTCCGCGGACGGATCGCGGCGAACTCACGGGCATGGTGGCGGGCTCCTGGGTCTACGGGACCTTTTCCACCTGGATTGGCGACCCGGACAAGAACCTTGGCTGGGACCGCCTGATCGAGGCCTGGACCGCCGTGGACCAGGCCATCGCGCGGCATCCGGCACTGGATACGCCGGAGCTGCGCAAGCAGCTCGCGGTATGCGAGGGATCCGACTGGTGCTGGTGGTTCGGGGAATACAACCCCGCGGGTTCCGTCAGCGACTTCGAACAGCTCTACCGTCGGCATCTGGCCCGCCTGTACCAGCTGGCGGATCTCGATGTGCCCGACTCGCTGGGCGAGGTCCTCTCGGTCGGGGGCGGTGATCCCGCGGCGGGCGGTACCATGCGCAAGGGCCAGTAACTGTGTGCCAAGTAACCATGTGCCCGGTAACCATGTACGAGGGGCCGTAGCGGATGGAGGCGGGCGAAGAACACTGCAACCCCCTGATGCAGCGCCGCCGCGCGGGGGTCCTCCTGCATCCCGTTTCATTGCCGGGCCTGGGTCCGGTCGGGACGCTGGGGGACGAGGCCTTTCGCTTCCTCGACTGGGCGCGGGATGCTGGCTTCAGCCTGTGGCAGATCCTGCCGCTGCACCCGCCGCAGGAGGATGGCTCGCCGTATGCCAGTATCTCCGCCTTTGCCGGCGATGTGCGCCTGATCGACCCGCAGCGCCTGGCGGCGCGCGCGGGCCTTGCGGACCCGACGCTGCCCGTCGACACACTGCTGGAACAGGCGCGGGAGCGGCTGGAGCAGGCCGGCGATGGCTGGGCGCAGGCCTACCAGGCCTTTCGGGATTCCCAGGGTCCGGTGTGGCTGGAGGACTTTGCCCGTTTCGTGGTGATCCGGGCCCGCGAAGACGGGCGTCCCTGGTGGGAATGGCCGGCCGCCTTGCGTGACCGCGATCCGGATGCCCTGGCGGCTGTGGAGGTCGATGCGGCCCGGGAGCTGGAGGCGGTACGCTTCGCCCAGTTTGTGCTGTTCGATCAGTGGCAGGACGTGCGCGAGCATGCCCGCGCACGGGACATCCTGATCCTGGGGGACATGCCGATCTTCGTGGCGCACGACTCGGCCGAGGTCTGGGCCCACCGCGACCTGTTCGATCTGGATGACACGGGGCACCCCCTGACCGTGGCCGGGGTGCCGCCGGACTACTTCTCCGAGACCGGGCAGCGCTGGGGCAACCCGCACTACCGCTGGGACCGCCTTGCCGAACGCGGCTACGACTGGTGGGTGGAGCGGATGCGCTGGACCCTGGAGACGGTGGACGCCGTGCGCATTGACCACTTCCGTGGCTTCGAGGCCAGCTGGGCGGTGCCGGCGAGCGAGCCGGATGCCACGCAGGGGCACTGGGTGCCGGGGCCGGGCGCGGACTTCTTCGAACAGCTGCAGGCCCGTCTCGGCGTGCTGCCGTTGCTGGCCGAGGACCTGGGCGTGATCACGCCGGAGGTGACCGCCCTGCGCCTGCGCTTCGATCTGCCGGGCATGCGCATCCTGCAGTTCGCCTTCGAGGGTGGGCCGGACAACCCGTACCTGCCGGCGAATCACGACGAACTGAGCGCGGTGTACACGGGTACCCACGACAACGACACCACGCTGGGCTGGTTCCGTTCCCTGGAGCCGTCCCTGCAGCAGCACGTGATCGCAACGCTGGATGAGGGCGGGGCCGAGGAGATGCCCTGGCCGCTGATCCGTGCGGCCTGCCGTTCGCCGGCACAGCTCGCGATCCTGCCGATGCAGGATGCCCTGCAACTGGGTTCGGAGGCGCGCACGAACATTCCCGGTACGGTGGACGAACGCAACTGGACCTGGCGCTTTGACTGGAGTCAGCTGCCCGAGGGACAGACCGAGGCGCTGCGCGCGCTGGCGCAGGAGACCCGCCGCCTGGAATGAGGGACCGTTCGGCCCGCGCGCCTCAGTGCAGGCATGGGCCCGACACAAGAAAGCCCGGCCCCTTGACGGGGACCGGGCTTTTTCATTGGGTCTACGGTGGCGCGATTAGCGCATCATGCCGCCGCCCTGGCCACCCTGTTGCTGCTGCATCTGCTGCTGCAGGCTCTGCATGCGCTGGATGACGTCGTCGATATCGGCGTTTTCCTGGCGCATGGCGGCCATCAGGTCTTCCCGCAGGGCTTCCTGGGCCTCCAGGATTTCTTCATCCTGCGCGACCGCCTGCTGGGCCTCCTGCAGGTTCATCTGCGCCTGCTGCACGTCTTCGGACTGGATGACTTCCTGGCGCTGTTCGGCGCTGAGGTCCGGATCGCGCAGGCGTTCCTCGGCGGACTCGAGGGTTTCCAGGTCCCGACGCGGCTGATAGCCGGCGGACTCCATCTTGTCCAGGACCAGGTTTTCCAGCTCTTCGCCCTTCTGTTCCAGCTGCGGATTGTTCTGGATAGCCTGCTGCTGGGTCTCGGCGAGCGTCTGCTGGAGCTGCTGCATCTCCATCTGCGGGTTGCCGCCCTGACCGCCCTGCATGCCCATGCCGCCCTGACCCTGCTGGCCCATGCCCTGCGCCATGGCGAGCGGGCTGGCCAGCGCAAGGGCGGCCGCGGCGATCAGTCCGGCGACGGACCGGGAACGAATCTTCATAGAGTCTCTCCTGCTTAAGTAGTAACGGTAGCCTAGACAAGCGCACTTAACCCCAGCTTAACAAGCGTGGCGCTTTCATGCCCGACAAGGGGGCGTCCAACCTGGCGAGTGGCACCTGGCGAAGACGATCCGCGGATGGAGGAGTTCCCCGGGGCCCCGTGGCGGGCGTATCCGTGTGATGCCCGTCGCGGTTTCGGGTTGATCAGGGCGGATCGCTGCGCGTGAACAGCGCTATGTCGCGCGCGGGCAGCGCGAGGGCGCAACCCAGCCGGTCGGCGATCCAGTGCAGGGTGTCGGGCCCGTAGAACGCGACGTGGGTGGGGTCGCGGCGATAGTGCCAGCGGCGGAAGCGGTCCGCCGCGGGCGGCCATTCGGTCATTACGCCAAGAACGCCGCCCGGGCGCAGGTGGGTGCGCAGCGTTTGCAGCGTGTCCAGGGGGTTGTGCAGGTGTTCCAGAACCTCGGTGCAGGTGATGATATCCCAGCCGGAGTCGGGTGCGTCGGGCCAGGTGGGTGCGAAGGCGGGGTCCCAGGTATCCATGGTGTAGCCGCGTGTCCGCAGCAGGGCCGCGAGAACGGGTTGGGGGCCGCAGCCCCAGTCGAGGCCGCGGGCAGGTGGCGGCAGGGCCTCGAGCAGCGGTTCGATCAGCCGCTGCAGATGCGCCTGGTAACCGGGATCATCCGGCCGATTCTCGTGGGTGCGGTAGTACCCGCGTTCCGTCTCTTGGTCGGGCCAGGACCCGGTGTCGAGGTGGATCAGGCGGCAGTGGTGGCAGCGGCGATAGTCACCGGGTGAGGGGTCGCCGAGACCGCGGTGATGGAACAGCCGGGTCGGCTGGCCGCACAACGGGCAGGCAGGCCGAGCGGAGCCGCTCAGCGGCGCAGGTAGCGGAACCACGAGGCGATATTCAGCAGGCTCATCAGGGATTGCGAGAGGTAGGTATAGGCGGCGGCCTTCAGGATGCGCTCCGCATGCGGGTAGTCGGGCGGGTGCAGGTAACGCCCGTCGCGCAGCATCGGCATGGCCCGGCGGAAGCTGGCGTCGAACTCCGTGGGGAGGGTGACCAGGTGGGCCAGCGTGGCGAGCCCCATGGAGAGGACTCCGGCCAGCAGGAACAGGAACGCGGGCGCGGGATGTCGGGCGAGCAGGGTGACAAAGGGAATGGCGACCAGCAGCCAGGCGCCGATCTGCTGTCCGTATCCCGCGACGCAGACCAGGTAGCTGCGCATGCGCAGCGGGGCGTAGCCCTCGGCATGCTGGATGGCGTGTCCGACCTCGTGGGCGGCCACGGTGACCGCCGTGAGGGAGTGGCCCTCGTGGTTTTCGGGCGACAGCCGTACGGTGCGGGCGTTGGGGTCGTAGTGATCTCCGTGCGTGGTGGTCTCCACCCGGACCTTGTGCAGCCCGTGACGGTCCAGCAGATCGCGGGCCAGTTCCGCGCCGGTGCCGTCGTAGCGGTCCCCCGGCTGGTGGTACTTCTTCATGACGTGACGTACCCAGAGGCCCGGGGCCCAGGCGAGGAACAACAGCAACGGCGCGAGCAGGATCAACAGTCGCATGCGGCTATATTGACCCAAATCCCGCCCTGGCGGAAAGGGTAAGCCGGTTCGGGATGACCGCGCGTGGCGGCAGGCCCCTCAGCCGGCCGTTCGCCCCGCTGGTTGCGTCAGTCCTCGGACTCGTCGTAGTCGCCCTTGTGTTTCGGGTTCGGGCGGGCGCGGCGGTCGCGCGAATAGTCCCGGTCGTCGGCGTTGCCCTCCGGCGCGGCCTCGATCATGCGCAGGTTGGCTGCGGGGGCCGACCCGTCCTTCTCCTGACCGAAGTAGATGGTCTGGTGCGGGAACGGGATCTCGATGCCGGCGGCGTCGAAGTGCTTCTTGACCAGGCGGTTGAACGCGCGGCCCAGGCCGAACTGGGTGCCCGGCAGCGTCTTGATGCGGATACGCACGTTGACCGAGCTGTCGGCCAGGGCGGTGACGCCGTGCACCTCCATTTCGTCGAGGATGTTCGGACCCTGGTCGGGGTCTTCCTTGAGTTCCTCGAAGGCCTCGCGCAGGCGCACGATGACCTCGTCGATGTCCTCGCGGTAGGCGACGCCGTACTCGCCCACGTGGTAGGCGAATTCACGCATGTAGTTGGACACCGCATCGACCGAGGAGAACGGGATCAGGTGGTAGGTCCCGGACAGGTCGCGCAGACCCAGCGAGCGGATGGTCAGGCGTTCGACCACGCCAGTCGTTCCGGCGACGGTGACTACGTCACCGACGTTGATGGCGTTCTCGAGCTGGATGAAGACCCCGGTGATCACGTCCTGGACCAGTTTCTGGGCACCGAAGCCGACGGCCAGGCCGAGGACGCCCGCGCCGGCCAGCAGCGGCCCGATGTTCACGCCGATCTCGGCCAGCACGATCATGGTGGTCATCACGATCAGCACGATGGCGACCGCATTGCGGAAGATGGTCAGCAGCGTGGCCTCGCGGGCCGTCGGACCGCCGTCGCCGGTGTTGGGGTTCATGCGGTGTTCGATCCAGCTGGCGAATACCAGCCAGATGGCGAGCACGCCCAGCAGGATCAGGGCGACCGAGATCGCGGTGCCCAGTACCGCCATGCCGATGTCGGAGGCGAGCCAGGTGGTCAGGCTGAAGGCGCCCCAGGCATCCGCGATCACCGCCAGCACGATCAGCAGGATCACCAGGCGCATGACCTTCAGCGCCTTCGGGATGTACGAGTTCAGGCGCAGTTCCAGCGACGGGAACTTCTCCCGGGTCTCGTCGGGCACGCGGATCTGCCGGCCGATCAGCTGCGTCAGCAGGTTGGCGACGAACACGCCCGCGAAGGCCGCGAGCAAGGTCTGACCGGTGGCCTTGGCCATGAAGGGCAGGGCGTCTTCCGGGCGCGTGACGCTGACCACGGCCAGCGCCAGGAAATAGAGCAGTGCGATCCAGTGCCAGAAATTCGCCAGCAGCGAGATCACGATCCGGGTGAAGGCGAACTCGGCCCGGTTGGCCATCGCGATCAGGCGGTCATGCACCCGGCTGCGGTTCTGCAGGATGATCACGGCGGCGTACAGGAACGCCGTCAGCATCACGATCAGCCCCAGCGAGCGCCCCGCCTCGGAGGAGATCTGGTTGTTGGCGATTGGCACCAGCAGCAGGAGGCCGTAGCCAATGTAGCCCACGATGCGCGCCAGCCAGGCGTTCCAGTAGGCGGCCTCGTCCCCGGCCATCGGCAGCAGGCGCAGACCGTGGTAGCGGGTGGCGAAGATCAGGCGCAGCGCCGCCTTGGTCACCTCGATCAGCAGGAAGGCGTTCAGGAACAGCGAGTGGCGCGTGTTCATCTCGCCCGACTCGCCCAGTACGAACAGCGCGAGGGCATAGCCGGCCAGCCAGGCGAGGATGACGATCAGGAAGTCGATCGCGGCGGCGAGGACGACGGCGGGCAGTGCCCGCATCAGGCGCATGTGCTCCGCGGCATTCAGGGCCCAGCGGTCGATGCCGGTAAACAACGGGGCACCCAGGCGGCGCAGGATCAGGAACACCACCACGGTGAATACAATGATGATCGCCAGATCGAGCACGGCCATCCCGAAAACCTTCGGTTCGATTGCACGGACCTGTTCGGCGATGTCCGCGGCGATGTCGTTGAGGGCCCGGATCTCGGCCACGGTGCCCTCGGCCAGCGACTGGGTCAGCTGGGCAATCTGGCGCGCCACCGATTCGCTCTCGCCGGTGTCCACCGGGACGGCATCTTCGGCCGTCTCGCTCTCGCTGGCGCCGCTGTCGGCGCGCAAGGCTTCCAGCAGGCGTTCGCGTGCCTCCTCGTTTTCCAGCGCGTCGATTAGCGTCTGCCGCAGGTCATTGCCGGAATCCGTCGCGCCGGCATCCTGGGCAGAGACGGCCCCCAGCGGCACGGAGAACAGCAGGGCGGCGAGGACGAGCAGGCGGGAGAAGAAGCGAAACGGCGAGCGCTGGTGGGTCACGGCAAACCTCAATGTTCGGGGGGCATCCATGGGAGCCGCGCTCATGGCGTCCATGTCGATGGACCTATTGAACGGCGGTTCGCCCGTGCGGATAGTGCGAGCAGTCTAAAGGCTGGAAGTTCCCCGCCACAATGCGGGCCGGGGGTGCGTCCGGGGATGGCCGCCGCCCCTGGCGGAGCCTTGCCATGATGGGGGAAAGCACGCTCATCGCGAGCGCCAAAGGCGCGGGGCGATCTCCGTGCCCGACCTCGGCGTCGGCCGGGCACAAGGCTTACTCCAGCAGCATCGGGTCCAGCCAGGCGATCCCGAGCTGGGCCATCTGCTGCTCCACCCAGGCGATACGGCGGTCCAGTTGCGGGCCCGGCTGGACCGGGTTCATGCGCCCGGGGCTGGGGAGGATGGCGGCCAGGCGCGCGGACTGGTGACGGTCCAGTTCGGTGGCGGAGACACCGAAGTAATGCTGGGCGGCGTTCTCGATGCCGTAGATGCCGGGGCCCCATTCCGCCAGGTTCAGGTAGATCTCGAGGATGCGGCGTTTCGGCCACAGGGTCTCCATCCCCAGCGTGAACCCGGCCTCCAGCGACTTGCGCACCCAGGACCGGCCGTGCCACAGGAACAGATTCTTGGCGGTCTGCTGGCTGATGGTGCTGGCGCCGCGCAGTCGCCCGCCGCGCACATGATCGCCCAGCGCCTGGCGCACCGAGCCCCAGTCAAAGCCGCGATGGTTGGGAAAATGCTGGTCCTCCGCGGCGATCACCGCCAGCATCAGGTGGCGGGGCAGGTCATCCAGACGCTGCCAGTCCGGGCGCCGGTTGGAGGCGGTCTGCCAGTCGGTGGCCACCACCATGGCCATGCCGTAGGGCGGGTCGACGCGAGCGAACAGCACGACCAGCGCGAACATAACCCCGATGCCCAGCGCCAGCAGGAATGCGGTCAGCCCGGCCACCCAGAGGAGCAGGCGGCGCAGCGGGCGGCGCTTGCGGCGGGCCGCCATTACCGTACCCCTGCCGCGCGCGGCGCACCGGCGAAGTCGATGTTGCGGATGCGGGTCTCCATGAGGCGCAAGGATAACGCTTGCGCGTGCCGGCCGGGGCGGTTTTCGCGATGCGATCCGGTCGTGTCGGCCCGCTGCCGGTCGAACTGTTTGCCCGTTTCGTGGCCCAATGGCGGAGGGGCTGCCCGACCGACCCCGAAATCCGCCTCGACAACCCGACCGTACGCGAAGGAGAGAGCCATGGACGTATTGCCCTATCGCTATGTGACCCCGAGCGGCGAGGCCGTGTCCTTCGAGTTTCGTCTGCACCCCGAGACGGGTTCGGCGGTGCGGGTGCAGCAGTTGCTGGACCGGTTGACCGATACCCTGGATAACGAGATCGGGGTGCTGGGGGACACCTGCAACGGGGATGTGCTGCAGGCCCTGGCGATGGCCCTGGCGGTGCGTACCGAGATGATCCCGGCCGACCCCGAGATGACCCAGGGACTCGCGCGCGATGTGGTGGAGCGCGCGTTGAAATCGCTGGGCGAGGCGCAGCACCAGCAGACCGGGCCGGTGGGACATGCCTGACCCGGCCGCGAACCGACCGCCAAAGGCCCCCGGACGCCCGATCGTGTTCTTCGATGGCGGCTGCCCGCTGTGCCGTCGCGAGATCGGCCACTACCAGCGCCTGGATACCGCTGCCGCGGTCGACTGGCGCGACATCCACGCCGATGCGGCGCCGCTCGCCGCCTGGGGCATCACCTGGGACCAGGCCATGCAGCGCATGCATGCCGTCAGTCCCGAGGGCCGCATTCGCAGTGGCGCGTGGGCCTTCGTGCTGGTCTGGCGGCATCTGCCGTATTACCGCTGGCTCGGCGGCGTGCTGCATCGCCTACCGCCGGTCGTCTGGCTGATGGACCGCGTCTACAACGTGATCGCCCGCTATCGCTGGCGGTCCCGCTGCGACGACGGGGTCTGCCGCCCGGGGGGATAACGGCCGCCGTGGCGCATGCCAAGCCTCATCTGCCGCAAAAGACCTGCGCCGTGTGCGGTCGGCCGTTTGCCTGGCGCAGAAAGTGGGCGCGCTGCTGGGACGAGGTGCGCTACTGTTCCGACGCCTGCCGGCGTCGTCGTACGAGGCAAACGGCGTCATGAAACGCTCTGTATTCCCGGGGGTCTGGGCCGTGATCGTGCTGGTACTCGCTGTGCCGCTGGCGGCGGACGATCTGGCCGAAGAACGTGTGATCGTGGCGCAGTTGCAGGAGCCGCAGCGCATCCTGCTGATGCGTCATGCCCTGGCGCCGGGGATTGGCGACCCATCGGGCTTTGATGTCGACGACTGCGCCACGCAGCGCAATCTCTCCGAGGAGGGCCGCGCGCAGGCCCGCGAGACCGGCGAACGCCTGCGGGCCGCCGGGCTGGATGCGATCCGGGTATTCGCGGGTCCCTGGTGTCGCAATTTCGATACCGCGGAGCTGCTGGGCTATGGCGAACCGGTGGTCCTGGAGGCCCTGGGATCGGTGTTTCGCACCAACGCCCCGCACCGTGAGCGGCGCATGCGGGCGTGGCGCGAACACCTGGCGGAGGAATACCGGCAGGCGCAGGGACCTGCGGTCTACGTGACCCACCGGGCCAACATCATGGAGCTCAGCGGGCGCAGCATCGGGGCCGGGGCGATGCTCGTCGTCGAGATCGACGCCGATGGCAGTGCCCGTCCGGTGGGACAATAGGCGGGCGTCCTGAGCGGGGCGCCGGTCCTTCCAGCATTCGGATTACAGGCGAATCTCCACGCGTTCGGCACCCGGGGCGTCGATGCCGCGGTGCAGCAGCAGGGTGCCGCTGGCATTGAGCAGTTCGGTGCTCAGCTGGCGAAAGCGCACCACCGTCTCGGTCAGGTTCAGGCGGCTCTCCAGCAGGTCGCGCTGGGCCTGGGCCACGGCCAGGGCGGTCCCGGCCCCGACCCGAAAGCGGGTCTGTTCCACGCGCAGCAGTTCTTCCTGTAGTTCCACCGTCTCCTTCTGCGCCTGGATCTGTTCGCGCACGCGGGCGGCGTCGAACCAGGTGGCGCGCACGTCCTCGATGGCCAGCTGTTCCAGGTTGGCCAGGGTCTCCTGGATCTGCTGGCGGGTCAGGCGCGCGCGGGTGTGCTCGGCCTCGGCCGCGCGATTGCCGATCGGCATCTCGAAGCGCAGGCCGGCGGCCAGGTCGTAACCGTCGCCCTGGCGGTCGCGCCAGGTGCGGCTGAAGCTGTCGGCGTAGCCGGACTGGCCCAGGGTGACGAAGAAGTCCAGGCGCGGCAGCAGGCCGTTGCGGGTGCGTACCACTTCCAGCTGGTTGCGCTGCACGCGCAGGCGGGTCTCGTTGAGGTCGGCACGGTGGTCGCGGGCCAGCGCCACGTAGGCATCCAGTGGCTCCAGGGTGTAGCGCTCCAGCTCCGGCTCCGAGCGGGCCTCCAGCCGGGTATCCCAGAGCCCACCGTTGTCGCCCTGCAGCAGGCGGGCCAGCGCGTCCTGGGCGCGGGCACGGTCGGCCCGCGCGTCGATCAGGCCTTGGCGGCGCAGCGCTACCTCGGCGCGCGCGGATACGGCCTCGGTCTCCGGACGGTCGCCGGCCCGGATGCGGCGTTCGGTCTGGTCCAGCTGGGCGCGGGCGACCGCCAGGGCCTCCTCGAAGATGGCGATCTGTTCGTCGGCCAGCACCAGGTCCCAGTAGCGGCCCTCCACGTCCGTGATCAGCTGCTCCACGAAGCCGCGCACCTCGTATTCCGATGCCTCCACGTCCAGGCTGGCCTGGCGCAGGCGCACCAGGTTGGATTCGATCCGCCCCCCGCGCAGTAATGCCTGAGTCAGGCTCAGGCCGGCGCGGGTGGTGTATTCGATCTGGTTTTGAAAAGAGCTGCTAACCCGAGAGCTGCGAACGGACAAGGTCAGGTCCGTGCCAGTCGGCAGGGACTGTTGCAATCCGGCTTGTCCCCGTCTTTCGCTAAAGAAGGAATCCTGTGTGAAGCCTTCGAATTCACGCTCTTCGCGATCACGAAAGACATCGAATTCAGCGAAAAGCGCCGGATCAAAGACCGAACGTTCCTGAGCCTCAAAGGTGCCCTGGATGGCCGTTTGCAGGCGCTCGGCGCGCAGGCCGCGGTTGTTCTCCAGGGCGCGGGCGACGGCCTCCTCCAGCGACAGCGTCTCCTCCGCCACCGCCTCGCGCTCGAACGGGCGGGTGTCCAGCAGGGCCTCGGCGGGCAGGGACAGGCGCAGGCCCTCGGTGGCGTCCTGGGCGTCGGCGCCCTGGGCCGGGAGGGTCAGGGCGAGCGCGACGAGGAAGGTCAGCGTTTTTCTAGGCATGTTCCGTTGCGACTCGATAGACCGGTTGTGGATGTTCGCCCCGGCGGTGGAACAGCAGGTACAGCGTCGGGATCAGCACCAGGGTGATCAGGGTAGACGACAGCAGCCCGCCGATCACCACCCGTGCCATCGGGGCTTGGGCCTCGCCACCGTCGCCCATGCCGATCGCCAGCGGCGACAGCGCGAGGATGGTGGTCAGCGTGGTCATCAGGATCGGGCGCAGACGCTCGCCGGCCGCGGCCACGATCGCCGCGTTCAGTTCCATGCCGTCGTCGCGGTGGCGCCGGGCCATCCGGTCCACCAGCAGGATCGCGTTGTTCACCACGATCCCGACCAGCAGCAGGATGCCGATCAGCGACTGCACGTTGAGCGTGGTGTCAGTGATCAGCAGCGCCGCGGTGACGCCGATCAGGGCCAGCGGGATGGAGAACATCACGATCAGCGGGTCGCGCAGGGATTCGTACAGGCTGGCCATGACCATGTACACCAGCAGCGTGGCCAGCAGAGTGCCCAGCAGCAGCTCGGAGAAGGCGGCCTCCTGTTCCTCGATGTCGCCGGTGACCGAGAAGTCGATCTCCTCCGGCAGCGGGATATCCGCCAGGGCGGCACGCACGTCCGCCGCGACCTCGCCCAGCGAGCGGTCGCCGATATTCACGAACAGGGTGCTGATGCGCGCCTGCTCGCGGCGCTGGATGCTGTCGGGGCCCATCGCGGTATCGAAGGAAACAAGGCTGCGCAGGGCGACGCGCTCGCCGTCCTCGCTGCGCACCGTCAGGTTCAGCAGGTCGTCCAGCGAGCTCTGGTCGGCGTCGCGCAGCTGGACCCAGATGCGGGTCTCCTCGCCCCCGGCGCGCAGCTGCCCGGCGCTGGAGCCGCCCAGCGCGGTCTCCAGGGTCTGGGCGATGGTGCGCACGTCCACGCCCAGGTCGGCGGCGCGGGCGCGGTCGATGCGGGTGGCGAACTCGGGCTGACCGCCGTCGGAGCCGACGCGGGTATCGGTCACGCCGGGGATGTCGGCCAGCGCGGCCTCGAACCGCTCGACCACCGCGTTCATCGTGGGCAGTTCGAAGCCACGGACCTCGATGGACAGGCTCTCCTCGTCCGCGCCACGGCCGAAGCCACGGAAGAAGATCCCGCTGGAGGCGCGTACGCGGATCTCGACCCCGGGCGGGCTGCCCAGCGCCTCGCGCAGCGCGGCGGCGATGGCATCGGAGGAGCGGCTGCGGCTTGCGCGCGAACCGACCATTACGCGCATGTTGCCGGAGGCCGGCGAGGAGGCCCGGAACGCCGAGGCGCCCGAGCTGGAGACCAGGTTTTCCAGTTCCGGGACCTCGTCGCGGATGATCGCCTCCAGCCCGGCCATGGTGGCGTAAAGCTCTTCCAGCGGGGTGCCGGGTTCCATGGATACATGCACGCGCAGCTCGCCCTCGTCGGTGGCGGGCAGGAACTCGGTGCCCACGCCGCGCAGGCCGGCGAGGGCGATCATCATCAGCAGCAGGCTGATGCCGATGACCATCCACGGCTGGGTCAGGGTGCGCTGCAGCAGGCCCTGGTAGCGATGTTCCATGCGCGCGAGGGCGCTGGTGTCGCGCCTGGGCATCGGAGCGCGGGCCATCAGCATCGGCACCAGGGTGAGGGCAACGATCAGCGAGCCGGCCAGGGCAAAGGCGACCACGGCCGCCAGGGGCTTGAACAGCTGGCCGGCGAGTTCCTCGGCGAAGAACAGCGGCAGGAAGATCGCGACCGTGGTCAGGGTGCTGGCGATGATGGCGGGCGCGACCCGTCCGGTGCCGCTGATCGCGGCCTCGGCGGCGGTCTGCTCGGCGTGTTCTTCACGTCGGCGGGCGATGCTCTCGATGACCACGATGGCGTTGTCCACCATCAGCCCCACCCCTAGCGCGATCCCGCCAAGTGTCATCAGGTTCAGCGAGTAGCCCCCGAAGTACACCAGGCCAAAGGTCGCGATCACGGCCAGCGGGATCGCGGTGGCCGCCACCAGGGTGTAACGGATATTGCGCAGGAACACGAGCAGCACCAGTACGGCCAGTGCGCTGCCGTAGAGGATGGCCTGGCCGACGTTGGTAATGGAGTTGCGGATGAACCCCGCCTCGTCGGTGACCGCGCGGATGTCGATCTGAGGGAAGTCGCGGTTCAGGCGCACCAGTTCGGCGTGCACCGCCTCGGAGACCTCGACCGTGTTGGCGTCGGCCAGCTTGCGCACCGCGAGCTGGACGCCTTCTTCCTCGTTGACCCGGAAGCGGCGGGTGACGCGCTGATGGGTATCGCGTACCTCCGCGACCTGGTGCAGGTGGGTCACGCCATCCTCGCTGCGCTGCACGATGGTGTCGCGGACCTCGTCCACCGAGCGGAACTCGGCCGGGGTGCGCAGGCGGTACTCCCGCCGGCCGTCCATGATCGGCCCGCCGGGGGTGATCACGTTGGCGTCGCGGATGCGGTTGCGCAGGTCGTCTAGGCCCAGGTCGATGGCCTCGAGACGCTCCGGGTCCACCTCCACGCGGACCTCGCGCTCCAGCCCGCCGAAGGTGTCGACCGCGGCCACACCGGGGATGCGCTCCAGGCGCGGGGCGATGCGGTTGTCGATCAGGGTGCGCAGGTGGATGGCGTCCAGCTGCGAGCCCACCCCCAGGCGCATGATGGGCGAGTCCTGGGTGTCGAACTGGCGCACCAGCGGGCGGTCGGCATCATCCGGCAGGCGGTCCTCGATGCGTGCCAGACGATCGCGCAGGTCGTCCACGGCCTGGCGGATGTCCGTGCCCCAGGCGAAGTTGATGCGGACGTTGCTGTTGCCCTCGGCCGAGGTGGAACGGATCTCCTGGGCACCCGTGATCGCGGCCGCTGCCTGTTCCACCGGCCGTGTGACCAGTTGTTCGACCTCCTCGGCCCCGGCATTGGGGTAGGAGGTCATCACGGTGACCACGGGGTAGGTGATGTCGGGCAGCAGGTCCACCGGCAGGCGCGTCAGCGCGGTCAGCCCGAGGATGACCACGATCAGGGCCACCATACTGGTCAGCACGGGGCGGTGGACGGTCAGGCGCGCGGGATTCACGGGGTCTGTGCCTCGCGCGCGTCATCGCGGTCGGGGATGCGGCCCGGTTCGCTCAGCCGCAGCGGGGTACCGTCCGCAAGCAGGTGCTGGCCGAGGATCACGACCTCGGTGCCCGGCGGCAGATCGGGTTCCAGCAGTTCGACCCAGTTCCCGTCACGGACACCGGTGACGGCCTGATGGCGCCGGGCCGTTGGGCGCTCGCCACTGCGTTCCACGCTGAATACGGTGGGCCCGGCCTCACGCTGGATGATCGCGTCGCGTGGGATGGCCCGCGCGCCGTCGCGCTGGCCCAGGGTGATCGCGGCCTCGACGAACATGCCCGGGCGCAGGCGGACGTCGTCGTTGGGCAGTTCCACCTCGATCCGCGCCTGGCGCGAGCCGGGGCGGAACTCCGGTGCGATCCGCGCGATGGTCCCCGCGAATGCGGTGTCGGGGTAGGCGCCGGTGCGTACCTCAGTGGCCTTACCGGGAGACAGCCGACCGTAGTCGGACTCCGTCACGGCCAGGATCGCCCGGACCGGCTGGAGCCGGACCAGCGCCAGCGCCGGCTCGCTGGCGCTGATGACCGTGCCGGGATCCACATGCCGTTCTGCCACCCAGCGCGTGCTGCTGGATGCATCCGCCTCGATGCGGGTATAGCCGAGCTGGATCTCGCGGGTGCGCAGTGCGGAGCGTCGCTGCCGGATCTGCGATTCGGCGAGGGCCACTCGGGTCTGCGCCAGGGCCAGTTCGGTCTCGGCGGCCTCCAGCTCGGAACGCGAGGCGATCCCCTGATCGCGCAGTTCACGGGTGCGCTGCAGTTCGCGCCGGGACGCGTCGCGGCTGGCGATGGCCTCCGCCAGGCTGGCCTCGGCCACTTCCAGTTCCGCCGCGGCCTGGGCGACGTCCTGCTCGAACTCTTCGGTGTCCAGTTGCAGCAAGGGGTCGCCCGGTTCCACGCGGTCCCCCAGATTGACGAAGATCTCGGCGACCCGGCCGCCGACACGGGGCGTGATCTCGATGCGGTCCGCACCCTCGATGCTCCCGGTGAAGCGCCGGCGCTCGACCAGGTCACGGGTCTCGATGGCGGCCACCGCCACGGCCACCGGTCGCGTCTCGCCACCGCCGGGGCGACTGCTGGGCGCTGCATCGTCATCCGGAGCGAGCAGCATCCAGCCCAGCAGGCCGGCGGCCAGGAGGAAGAGAACCGCGGTGATCAGGGTGGCGGGGCGGGGCATTGCAGCTCGCTTTTGTTCGGGGTGGTCAGGGGGAGTGTGGCGTGGTTCACTGAATCCTGAATGAATTCGGTTCGGAATCCGGGCCTTGTTCGGGACATCCTGCCATGCGACCGCGAATCTCGAGGAGAATTCTGTAATGACACGCGATACGGCCCGTGCGCCGCGTCCGCGGCGACGCTCTTTCGGTGGGGACATGCTCGGGCTGCTGGCCTGGATGGTACTGGTGTTTGCCGTGGCGGGGCTGGGGGGCTGGGCCACCAGTCTTTCGGTGGGCGACTGGTACCCGACCCTGGCCCGGCCGCCGTTGAACCCGCCGGATGCGGTGTTCGGCCCGGTCTGGAGCGTGCTGTTCGGGCTGATGGGGCTGGCGGCGTGGCATGTGTGGCGCCGCGTGGGCCTGACCGGGGCGCCGGTCGCGCTGGGTCTGTTCCTGGCGCAACTCGCCCTGAACCTGGGCTGGTCGGTGCTCTTCTTCGGCCTGCAGCGCCCGGATCTGGCGCTCGCCGAGATCCTGATCCTGTGGCCGCTGATCCTGGCGACATTAATCGCCTTCTGGCGCATCGACCGCATCGCCGGCGCGCTGCTGGTGCCCTACCTGCTGTGGGTCGGCTTCGCCATCTACCTCAACGCCGGCATCGTCTGGCTCAACTGATGGCTTGCGGCTGAAACCTGGTTCGACCACGAAGCCCACGAAGGCACGAAGGAGGGCAAGGGCTTGTTACCACAGAGTGTGCACAGAGGACACAGAGAAACCGAAGCGGCTACGGCGTTTCGGGTGACGAAAGAGGACAGAACCAGCGACCGCGTTTATCAGGCCTTCCCGCTTTTCAGCCTTAGCCCTTCTTCGTGTCCTCCGTGCTCTCCGTGGTGAAATCGCCCTTGACCTCGCCCTTCTTCGTGCCTTCGTGAGCTTCGTGGTGGAACCGGGCTTTGCAGCGGCCGGGTGTCATGCGTTGGTCATGTGGGCGGAGTATCCTGACGCGATTTTTCGCGGGAGGGCGTCATGGCCGTACGAGTTGGCATCAATGGCATGGGGCGGATTGGCCGCCTGGCGCTGCGCGCGGCCTGGGATCGGGACGATCTCGAGATCGTGCACCTGAACGAGGTCGCGGCGGACGGTACGGTTACCGGACACCTGCTGGAGTTCGATTCGGTGCATGGGCGCTGGGATCACGGCATCCAGGCCGAGCCGGACGCCCTGCAGATCGATGGCCGCAGCCTGCGCCACACGCAGCTGGGCGAGCCGGGGCAGGTGCCCTGGGCCGAGTCCGGTGTGGATATCGTGATCGATGCCAGCGGCGCCTTCCGCACCATGGAGACCCTGCAGCCGCACTTCGACCGTGGGGCCCGGCGTGTGGTCGTCGCGGCTCCGGTGAAGGACGAGCGGGCGCTGAACGTGGTGATGGGCGTCAACGATGCGGCCTACGATCCGGCGCGGCACCATGTGGTCACCGCTGCCTCCTGCACCACCAACTGCCTGGCGCCCCTGGTCAAGGTGCTGCACCCGGCCCTGGAGATCCGCCACGGGACGATCCTGACGGTACACGACATGACCGCCACGCAGTCGCCGGTGGACCTGCCGCGCGACAACCTGCGCCGGGCCCGGGCCGCCGGCCTGAACCTGATCCCGACCACCACCGGGTCGGCGAAGGCGATCGGCGACATCTTCCCCGAGCTGAACGGGCGGCTGAACGGCCATGCCGTGCGCGTGCCCTTGATGAACGCCTCGCTGACGGATTTCACCTTCGAGGCCGCGCGCGAGACCTCTGCGGAGGAGGTCAACGAACTGCTGCGCGCGGCGGCCGCGGGCGAGCTCGCCGGCATCCTGGGCTTCGAGGAACGTCCGCTGGTCTCCAGCGACTTCCGCACCGACTCGCGCTCGTCGATTGTCGATGCGCAGTCCACGATGGTGGTCGACGGGACGCAGGTGAAGGTCCTGGCCTGGTACGACAACGAGTGGGGTTACGCGAACCGGCTGGTGGAGCTGGTCGCGCGCGTGGCCCGGCTGGGCGTCTGACGGCGGCGTGAGCGAAGGGGCCGAACAGCCGAATCCGGGCGCCCCGCCCACCCTGGGACTGGGCGCCTACGCGCGCATCACCGCGAACTACTGGGCGTTCACCGTCACCGACGGCGCGATTCGCATGCTGGTCGTGCTGTTCTTTCACCAGTTGGGTTACAGCCCGCTGGAGATCGCCTTCCTGTTCCTGTTCTACGAGTTGTTCGGGGTGATCACCAACCTGACCGGCGGTTGGCTGGCCGCGCGGCTGGGGGTGAACACCACAATGATCGGCGGGACGCTGTTGCAGGTCGCGGCACTGCTGATGCTCACGCTGCCCGAGGCGTGGCTGGGGGTCGCCTACGTGATGTTCGCGCAGGCCTTGTCGGGGATCGCCAAGGACCTGAACAAGATGAGTGCGAAGTCCGGGGTGAAGCTGGTCGCCGGCGACGGGGAGGGACGGCTGTTTCGCTGGGTGGCGGTCCTCACCGGCTCGAAGAACGCGCTGAAGGGGGTCGGGTTCTTCGTCGGCGGGGCGCTGCTCTACAGCGTCGGGTTCCAGATGGCCCTGGTGATCCTGGCCGGGATGCTGGCCGTGGTGATGCTGTTCTCGGTGGTCGGGTTGCCACGCGGGCTGGGGAAGGTCGGGGGCAAGCCAAAGTTCACCCAGATGTTCTCCAACTCCACCGCGATCAACGTACTCTCGGCTGCGCGCTTCTTCCTGTTCGGCGCGCGCGATGTCTGGTTCGTGGTCGCGCTGCCGGTGTTCCTCAGCGCCACACTGGACTGGAACCACATGCAGGTGGGTGCGTTCCTCGCGCTGTGGGTGATCGGTTACGGGATCGTGCAGGCCTCGGTGCCGCGCCTGCTGGGCAAGAGTGGGGTGCACCCGACCGGGCTGACCGCGCGCCTGTGGGCGTTCATCCTGATGCTCCTGCCGATCGCCATCGTAATCGGTTTAGAGGTCGGCCTGGACCCGGCCTGGGTGCTAATGGTGGGGCTGGGCGTGTTCGGCGTGGTGTTCGCGATCAACTCCGCCGTGCACTCCTTCCTGATCCTCGACTACGCCGAGGCCGACCGGGTCGCCATGAAGGTCGGCTTCTACTACATGGCCAACGCCGGCGGGCGTCTGGTCGGCACCGTTGCCTCCGGCGCCATCTTCATGGTCTGGGGCCTGGAAGGCGCGCTGATCGCCTCCACGGCGTTCATCTTTGCCACCTGGATGATCTCCTCCCTGCTCCCCCGCGAGGCCGCCCGCGCCTGATGCCGGCAAGGCTCGGTTGCCGGTGTCCCGGATCGCAGTGCTCGCTTTGTCGAGTGCGATGCCCGTAGAGAAAGGGCATGTCGCGGGGCGGCGGCTGGATCGTCCACTGTCCTTGGCATAAACTGCCAATAATGATGGACGGAGGTTGATCATGCCCACCCGAAACATTGTCCTGACGCCGGAGCAAAGCGGGTTTGTGGAGCAGCTGGTTCGATCCGGTCGCTACCAGAACGCCAGCGAGGTTCTGCGTGACGGGCTCCGCCTCGTAGAGGCTCGTGAGCGGGAGCAGGAGGCGCGTCTGGAAGCCCTGCGGCGGGCGACTGCGGAAGGTATTGCGGACGTCGAGGCAGGCCGCTACACCGAACTCGATACGGAGCGCGTCCTCGAGGCGCATTTGCAGGCACTGACCGAACAGGCCATCGCGAAGAGATAAGCCGTGAACGAATCATCCGGACAATGGACTGTCCGTCTTGCGGCGCGTGCCGAGCAGGATCTCCGGGAGGTTGTTTCGTGGACGGCGGAGCACTTTGGCGAGCAACAGGCCCGTGCCTATGCCGGTACCCTTTCCGCGGCGATCAGGGCATTGCAGGGCGGGCCCGCCATCCCGACTGTGCGCAGCCGCGAGGATATCGGTCCGGGTATCTGCACGCTCCATGTCGCACGAGCAGGTCGGAAAGGCCGACACATGCTCGTTTTCCGGCCCGCATCCGACAACCCCCGTTGTGTGGAGCTATTGCGTGTGCTCCATGATGCAATGGACTTGCCTAGTCGACTCGAACCTAGAGATCGATAAGGCCCGGAGGCTCCTGATCCACCCCGTTATGCAATTCCTCGATGACTGCCTCGAGGGTACGCGAGCGGTAGCGGTCCGCGTGGCGGACCCAGCCGAGCTGGCGGGTGATGGGTGGGGCGGGCCACTTGAGGATGGCCAGGTCGTTGGTGGCCATGGTGCGGGGGAGGAAGCCGATCCCGAGGCCGGCGGCGATCATCATGCGGATGACCTCCAGGTACGGGCTCTCCTGGGCGGCGGCGGGGCGCAGGCCCTGTGCGGCCAGGGCCTGGTCGATCTGGCGGCGGGTGGTGGAGTCCACCGGCGGCAGGATCGCCGGCCAGTCGTGCAGGCGCTGCAGGGTGTCCTGCGGGGCATCCCGGGCGCGGTCGCGGGCGATCATCGGGACCAGGTCGTCGGTCCAGACGGTGTGGGCCTCGGCACCCTTTGGCAGATCCTCGGGCAGGGTGGCCAGGGCAAGATCGGCGTCGCCGTGCATCACGGCCTCGATGCCCGCCTCGGAATCCATGAAGGCCAGTTCCAGCTCCAGTTCGGGGTAGCGGGTGCGCAGGCTTGCCAGCGGTCCGGGCAGGCGGTGCAGGGCGATGTGGTGCGAGGTGGCCAGACGGATGCGGCCCCGGACGACCTGATCGAGGTCGGCCACCTGCTGCTCGATCGCGCGCAGACGGGCCAGGATCTCGCGGGCCTCCGGCAGCAGGCGTTCGGCGACCTCGGTGGGGCGCACGCGGCGCCCCTGGCGCTCGAACAGAGGGCGCTGCAGCGTGGCCTCCAGCGACTGGATGCGCTTGCTGATCGCCGGCTGGGTCAGGTGCAGCCGCTCGGCCGCGGCGGAAAAGGCCCCGGTATCGACCACCGCCACGAAGGCCTGCAGGGACTCTACGCTCAACTGTTCCGGGCGCATCCACCGCCTCCGTGGGATAATGACCGGCTGACGGGTGCGCCGCCGGATTGCTGACCCATAACCAGATGGAATGGTAAAGATAATATATCGGATTTGAAAGAATAGAAGGCGGTCCTCAAACTCTGTAGCAACGGTCGTCAAGAAACGACGTCATTGCGCGGCGTGGCCACTGGCACCGTCATTGCGAGGCCCCGCGGGGGCCGTGGCAACCTCCGTCCGGAACCACCGGATACCAACACTGGCGCTCTGCCAGCTTTCGGAGGTTGCCGCGTCGCCTTCGGCTCCTCGCAATGACGGTGCGTGTTGCGGCGCTGTGCAATGACGGTGCCAGTGGCGACGCTGTGCAAGGGCGAGCCTGTATAGCGCCGGTGGATCGCCGGCGGTGGGACGCAAGAACGACAGAACGCGGCACGATCGCGGGAGCAGGTAATGGCAGGCAAGACACTGTACGACAAGCTGTGGGAGGCGCATGTGGTGCGCGAGGAGCCGGATGGCTCGACGCTGCTCTACATCGACCGCCACCTGGTGCACGAGGTGACCAGCCCGCAGGCCTTCGAGGGTCTGCGTCTGGCCGGGCGCAAGCCCTGGCGCGGGGATTCCGTGCTGGCGGTGCCGGACCACAATGTGCCCACTGCCAATCGCGACCGCGGAATCGAGGATCCGGTGTCGCGCACCCAGGTGGAGACGCTGGAGAGCAATGTCACGAGCCTGGGGCTGAAGTTCTTCCCGATGGCGGACGTGCGCCAGGGCATCGTGCATGTGATCGGCCCCGAGCAGGGGGCGACCCTGCCGGGCATGACGGTCGTCTGCGGTGACTCGCATACCTCCACCCACGGCGCGCTGGGCGCGCTGGCCTTCGGCATCGGCACCTCCGAGGTCGAGCATGTGCTGGCCACGCAGTGCCTGTGGCAGAAGAAGACCAGGGCCATGCAGATCCGCGTGGAGGGCGAGCTGCGCCCGGGCGTGACCGCCAAGGATGTGGTGCTGGCGATCATCGGCCGTATCGGTACCGCCGGTGGCACCGGCTATGCGATCGAGTTCGCCGGCTCGGCGATCCGCAGTCTGTCGATCGAGGGCCGTATGAGCATCTGCAATATGTCCATCGAGGCCGGGGCCCGCGCGGGCATGGTCGCGGTGGACGAGAAGACGATCGAATACGTGCGCGGCAAGCCGCAGGCGCCGAGCGGCGAGTTGTTTGAACAGGCCGCCGAATACTGGCGCACGCTGGTCTCCGACCCCGACGCCGAGTTCGACGCGGTGGTGGAGATGGATGCCGCCGAGATCGCCCCGCAGGTGAGCTGGGGCACCTCGCCGGAGATGGTCGCGCCGATCGACGGCCGTGTGCCGGACCCGGCGGCCGAGTCCGATCCGGTGCGCGCCGAGGGCATGCAGCGGGCGCTGGCGTACATGGATTTGCAGCCGAACACGCCGATGACCGAGATCCGGCCGGACAAGGTGTTCATCGGCTCCTGCACCAACTCGCGGATCGAGGACCTGCGCGCCGCCGCCGAGGTGGTGAAGGGCCGCAAGAAGGCCGACAACATCAAGCTGGCGATGGTGGTGCCGGGCTCCGGGCTGGTGAAGCAGCAGGCGGAGCAGGAAGGGCTGGACCGGATCTTCCTGGACGCCGGCTTCGAGTGGCGCGAGCCGGGGTGTTCCATGTGCCTGGCGATGAACGCGGACCGGCTGGAGCCGGGCGAGCGCTGCGCCTCGACCTCGAACCGCAACTTCGAGGGGCGTCAGGGGCAGGGTGGGCGTACCCATCTGGTCAGCCCGGCGCTGGCCGCCGCGGCCGCCGTGGCCGGGCACTTCGTCGAACCGTCGGCACTGAAGGAGGCGTAAGCGATGCAGGCCTTTACCGTACACAAGGGGATTGTCGCGCCGCTGGATCGCTCCAACGTTGATACCGACGCGATCATCCCGAAGCAGTACCTGAAATCGGTCAAGCGCACGGGCTTCGGGCCCAATGCCTTCGACGACTGGCGCTACCTGGACCCGGGCGAGCCCGGCATGGACAGCTCGCAGCGCCGCATCAACCCGGACTTCGTGCTCAACCAGGCGCCGTTCGACCAGGCGACCATCCTGCTGGCGCGCAAGAACTTCGGCTGCGGCTCCTCGCGCGAGCACGCGGTGTGGGCGCTGACCGACTTCGGTTTTCGCGCGGTGATCGCGCCGTCGTTCGCGGATATCTTCTTCTCCAACAGCTGCAAGAACGGCCTGCTGCCGGTGGTGCTGGCGGAAGACGAGGTGCAGACGCTGTTCGAGCAGGTCGAGGCGAACCCGGGCGCACAGGTCGAGGTGAACCTGGAAGAGATGACCGTAACGGCGCCGGACGGTACCGTATTCGGTTTTACGCTCGACGAGGACCGGCGCCACCGCTTGCTGAACGGCCTGGATGATATCGCCCTGACGCTGCAGTACGCCGATGACATCCGCGCCTTTGAGGAGCGCCAGCGCCGCGAGTGGCCGTGGATGGCGGAGCACTCGCAGGGCTGAATGGCACCCCTTGTAGGAGGCCAGCCCTCTGGCCGATTGGGCCTGTCCTGGCGCCCCATCGGCCAGGGGGCTGGCCTCCTACAGGTAGAGAAGAAATTCGATTGATCTGATGGTTAGGAGAGGTTTGTGAGCCGAATTCTGGTATTGCCCGGGGACGGGATCGGGCCCGAGATCGTGGCCGAGGCGCTGAAGGTGCTGGAGCGTGTGGGCGAGATCGGCGGGCTGGATCTGGAGATCGAGCAGGGCCTGATCGGGGGCGCGGCGCATGATGCGGCCGGGCATCCCTACCCGGAGGCCACCCGCGAGGCGGCGCGCCGCGCAGACGCGATCCTGCTGGGTGCGGTCGGCGGCCCGCAGTACGAATCGCTGGAACGTGATCTCCGCCCCGAGCGCGGGCTGCTGGGCATCCGTTCGGACCTGGGCCTGTTCGCGAACCTGCGCCCGGCGATCCTGTATCCGCAGCTGGCCTCGGCCTCCACGCTGAAGCCGGAGGTGGTCAGCGGGCTGGATATCCTGATCGTGCGCGAGCTGACTGGCGGGATCTACTTCGGCCAGCCGCGCGGGATCGAGGAGCGTAACGGCGAGCGCTATGGCTTCAATACTGCCGCCTACAGCGAATCGGAGATCGAACGCATCGCGCGGGTTGGTTTCGAGTCCGCGATGAAGCGCGGCAAGCGCCTGTGCTCGGTGGACAAGGCCAATGTGCTCGAGGTCTCGGAGCTGTGGCGCGAGGTGGTCGAGCGCGTCGGGAAGGAATTCCCCGAGGTCGAGCTGTCTCACATGTATGTGGACAACGCGGCCATGCAGCTGGTGCGCGATCCCAAGCAGTTTGACGTGATGGTCACCGGCAACATGTTCGGCGACATCCTGTCCGATGCCGCGGCCATGCTGACCGGCTCCATCGGCATGCTGCCCTCGGCCTCGCTGAACAGCGAGGGGGTCGGTCTGTACGAGCCGATCCACGGCTCCGCGCCGGATATCGCCGGGCAGGGCAAAGCCAATCCGATGGCCACCGTGCTGTCCGTCGCGATGCTGCTGCGCCACAGCCTGAACCGCAATGACCTGGCCGAGCGTATCGAGCAGGCCGTGGGCCGGGTGCTGGATCAGGGTCTGCGCACGCCGGATATCTTCGGCGAGGGCATGACGCTGGTCGGCACCCAGGGGATGGGTGATGCCCTGGTGGCCGCGCTGGATGAATAACCAAATATCAGTAGCTTGAAGATTAAAATTAAACCGGGAATGAACGATGAGTGATCGCAAGTTTGACGTGGCCGTGGTGGGCGCAACCGGGGCCGTCGGCGAGACCCTGCTCTCCATCCTGGCGGAGCGCGACCTGCCGATCGGGCGAGTCCATGCGCTGGCCAGTTCGCGTTCGGTGGGCAAGACGGTCGCCTTCGGCCGGCGCGAGCTGGAGGTCGAGGACCTGGCGACCTTCGACTTCTCCACCGTGCAGATCGGGCTGTTCTCTCCGGGGGCCTCGGTGTCCGCGGAGTACGCGCCCAAGGCGGCTGCGGCCGGCTGCGTGGTGATCGACAACACCTCGCAGTTTCGCTACGACCCGGAGATCCCGCTGGTGGTGCCGGAGGTCAACCCGGACGCGGTGGGGGACTACACGCGCCACGGGATCATCGCGAATCCGAACTGCTCCACCATCCAGATGCTGGTGGCGCTGAAGCCGCTGCACGACGCGGTGGGCATCGAGCGCATCAACGTCGCCACCTACCAGGCCGTCTCCGGCACCGGCAAGGATGCGATCGAGGAACTGGCGCACCAGACGGCGGCACTGCTGAACGGCCGCCCGGTGGAGTGCAACGTCTATCCCAAGCAGATCGCGTTCAACGCGCTGCCGCACATCGACGTCTTCCAGGACAACGGCTACACCAAGGAAGAGATGAAGATGGTCTGGGAGACCCGCAAGATCATGGGCGACGAGTCCATCCTGGTGAACCCGACTGCGGTGCGCATCCCGGTGTTTTACGGCCATTCCGAGGCCCTGCATATCGAGACCCGCGAGAAGATCAGCGCCGAGAAGGCGCGCGAGATCCTGTCCGCCGCACCGGGGATCACGGTGCTGGACAAGCACGAGGATGGCGGCTATCCGACCGCCGTGACCGAAGGTTCCGGCAAGGATGCCGTCTTCGTCGGGCGTATCCGCGAGGACATCTCGCACCCGCGCGGGCTGGACCTGTGGGTAGTCTCGGATAACGTGCGCAAGGGCGCAGCGTTGAACACAATCCAGATCGCGGAGGTTTTGATCCGCGATTACCTGTGATTTAATCCGGGAAAACGCCGGGCATCGGCCCGGCACATTCGTGGCCAGGGGGTCGCCAGCCGTACCGGCGGGGGCGTTTAGGCCACGCGGCACTTTCAGGGGGAATTCGTGCGCAAGTTTCTGGTTGGGTTTTTGTTCTTGCTGCTGGTGGCCCCGGCGTCGTCAAGCTCCGTGGGCTTTGGTGAAGTCAACCTGCAATCCTTCCTGAATCAGCCCTTGCGGGCGGAGATTCCCTTGCGCGGCGCCTCGGGGGTCGCGGACTCCCTCCGCATTCGCCAGGCGTCCGAGGATGCGTACCGCCGTGCCGGTCTCAACCGCGGGAGTGTTCCGGGTGACCTGAACATCCAGCTGGATGGCGATCGCGTGATCCTGACCACCCGCCGGCCGGTGCGCGAACCGTACGTCGGGATTCTGCTGGAGGCGCGCTGGGATGGCGGGCGTGCCATGCGAGAGGTCTCCCTGCTGCTGGACCCGCCCGGGACCATGCCGTCCGGGGCCTCGGCACCTTCTGTGAGCCAGGCCGACGCCGCGGCACCGCGCACGCCCCGCGCCGGTGAAACCCTCCAGGTTCGCAGTGGCGATACGCTCTACGCGATCGTGCGGCGCAGCGGGATCTCCGGTTACAGCGACGAGCAGGCCATGCTCGCGTTCCTGGATGCCAATCCCCAGGCCTTTATCGGGAACAACATCAACACGCTGCGGGCGGACGCCGAGCTGCGCACGCCGTCGCGCGAGCAACTGGAGGCCCGCAGCGCCGCCGCGGCGCGCGCCGAGGTGGCCGACCAGACCCGCTCGTGGCAGGAGTCTGCGCGCGCCGCGCGGGAAGAGCCCGAGCCGGCACCGGCCGATGACGCCGTGGCCGCCGCCGAAGATGACGTGTCGCTGGAGGACGATGCGGCCGCCGTCGAGGACGAAGAGACGGTCGCGGCCGAAGAGTCCGAGCCAGCGGCGGAGGATGACGCGGCTGCGGTCGCTGACACCGATACGGCGGCGGCCGAGGATGTTCCGGCGGTTGCCGAGGAGTCCGTCGCTGACGAAGGGGTGGAGGACCGCCTGGAGATCGTGGCCGATCTGCTGCCGGAAGACGCTGAAGCCGGTGTGGCGCAGGGAGGTTCCGAGGAACTGCTCCAGGAGGCCCTGTTGTCCCAGCGCGCCGAGATGGAGGGGATGCGCGAGGAGCTCTCCGAACTGCGCGAAGAACTCGGGGAACGCGGTCGTCTGGCCGAGATCTCCAGCGAGAACATGGCCGAACTCGAGGAGCAGCTGAGCCAGCTGCGCGCCGAGCGCGAACAGCTGCGTACCCGCCTGGATCGCGCCGATGCGGAGCGGAACGCACCGCTGCACGAGCGCATCATGAATGACCCGCTGTTGCTGATGATGGCGATCGCACTGGTGGTCCTGCTGCTGCTGGTGCTGCTGGCCTTTGCACGTGGCGGCCGCCGCGAGGTGATGGTGGACGAACGGGGTGCCGGCTTGAAGCCGCGCGCCGACAACAGCAAGGTTCAGGCGTCCGGCGTCGAATCGGCCGGCTATGAGGCGAAGGAAGTCGACCACACCGAAGGTTCGCATTCGGCGATGGCCGGTGCGGCGACCGGCGCCGCGGCCGGGACCATCATGGGGGCTGCCGCGGCCCGATCCGACGACGAGACCGAAACCACGCAGGAGGAATCCGCGCATCCGCCGGCCGAACCGGAGGAAGAGGTCGGGGAAGTCGTGGTTGCCAGCACCAGCGAGGGTGCGGCAGGCATGGACGACGTCCTGGCCGAGGTGGATGTATGCCTGGCCTACGGCATGAATGATCAGGCCGTCGAGACGCTGAACGCGGCGCTCGAAACCAGTCCGGACAACAAGCAGTACCGGCTGAAGCTGGTCGAGGCACATGTCGCGCTGGAAGACGAGGCGGGTGCGCGCGAGGCCGCGAATGCCCTGCGCGAGCGTCTGGGGCCGGACGACGACGAGATGCGCGATCGTCTTTCGGAGCTGGAATCCCGTCTCGGGAGTTCCGCGGGTTCGGCGGGAGATGCTGCGGCCGATTCGCTGGACGACGCGGTTGCGGGCGACGACTCGGGCTCCGCCGATGCCGACGCGGACAGCAACGAGATCGACTTTTCAGGCCTGGACCTCCCGGACGTCGAGACGTCGGACACTTCGGAGGCTACCGAAGGCACCCCGGCGGGCGACGATGAGGGCCTGTCGTTCGACATTGACGAGAACCTTGAGGACGACCTGGCCTCGGCGGCAGAGGCCGATCGCGATGAAGCCGCGTCCGGAGACGACCTGAATAATCTGTCGTTCGACCTGGACGACAGTGAACTGCCGGATCTGGATGCGCCGGCCAGCGGCGGGGACAGCGGCGAAACCGAGGACAGCGGTTTGTCGATGGACGAGGATCTGCAGGTTCCGGGTGAACCGTCGGCGGCGGCCGGGGATGAGGCAGGGACCGGAGACGACGAAAACGTGACCCGCCTGAGCCTGGCGCAGGCCTATGCCGATATGGGCGATGCGGAAGGGGCGCAGGAGCTGATCGACGAGGTCCTCGCCTCCGGCACGGACGAGCAGAAGCAGGAGGCCGAGGCGATCCGGAGCCAGATCCAGGGCTCCTGATCCTCGGGGTAGAGCCGGCCCTCCAGCAACGGATTGCATCTACCGGCTTGCAGTGTACGGCCCCGCTCGGAGGCGCTCCGGGCGGGGCCTTTTGGTTTCGAGGAGGCTGGCGTGTGACCCCTGCCGAACGATCCAACATCGTGCGATCTGCTTCCCGGGAGGTTTCAGCCGCCGGTTTGGCGATCCTGGGTGTTGTGGCCGCCTCGGCCGCTCTGGTGCCGGCGGATCCGCTGGTGGTCGTCCTGGTGGCCGGCCTGTGCGCCGGGCTGGGGCTGACGGGTGGCGTGGAGTGGCGGCGCGCGGGTCGACTGATGCTGCGGCTGAAGTGGTTTTATCTGTCGCTTGCCGTGTTTTACGGGCTTTGGCCGGCACAAGCGGGAGACGCGTTCCAGGGGCTGCAGGAGGCGGGCTGGCGGATTGTCGCGCTGATGCTCGTGGTCGTGCTGGTCGTGTGGTTGACGGGGCGGTTCTCGCGATCGGCGCTGGTGGGCGCGCTTGGTGCGCTCCTGGGCGGGCCGCGCCAGGTACTGGGGGGCTGGGGCGAGCGTTTCGCTCGGCGGCTGTTCCTGGCACTGGCCTTGTTCGAGGACGAGAAGGCCGCCGTCGAGCAGCGTCGCGCAGGCCTGCGTGGATCCCGCGGCGCGCGGCTGCTGGCGGTCCGGGAGTGGCTGGTTGAGCGGCTGGACCAGGCGCTGGCGGGGGGGGCGGAGCTGCAACCGGAGGCCTGGAAGGCAGACGCGGGAAATGCGGAGGGAGGCGTGCCCTGGTGGGGCCTGGCCTGGCTCTGGGGGGGCGTGATGTTGGTCTGGGCGGCTTTGTTGGGGGGCTGGATTGAATAGCGAGCGAGAACGCGTGCATGGCGGAGTCGCGACGCCCGGGGCCGATGCGGACGCGATGGCACCCCAGCGCTGGGCGCTTGGCGTGGAATACGACGGACGCGGGCTGCTGGGCTGGCAGCGCCAGAAGGATGGCCCCAGTGTCCAGGGGCATCTGGAGGCGGCGCTGGGGTTCGTGGCGAATCATTCGGTGGAACTGGTCTGTGCCGGGCGGACGGATGCGGGGGTGCATGCCACGGCACAGGTGGTGCATTTCGATACGCCGGCCCGGCGCGAGCCCCACGCGTGGATTCTCGGAGCCAACAGCCGCCTCCCGGACGCGATTGCGGTGACCTGGGCGCAGGCGGTGCCCGCGACCTTCCATGCGCGGTTCAGCGCGTTCGGGCGGCGCTATCGCTATGTGATCGCGAACCGCGAGATTCGACCGGCGCTGGAAGCGGGGCGGGTGTCCTGGTGGCGCCGACCACTGGACGCCGAACGGATGCATCAGGCCGGCCAGGCCTTCGTTGGCGAGCAGGACTTCAGCAGTCTTCGGGCGGCGGCGTGCCAGGCGAAATCGCCGGTGCGCTGTGTGCATTCGCTGTCGGTACGCCGCCAGGGGCATTACGTGGTCCTCGATGTTCATGCGAATGCCTTTCTGCACCATATGGTGCGGAACATCGCGGGTGTGCTGCTGGCGGTCGGGGACGGCCGGGCCGATCCGGACTGGCCCCTGGAGGTGCTGGCGGCGCGGGATCGCCGGGCTTCTGGTATCACGGCCCCGGCGGGCGGGCTTTATTTCGTGCATGTCGACTACCCCTCGGAGTTTGCGCTGCCGCTGGCCGCCGGACCGGTCGTCGATGGCGTTCCGGGGAATGGGGCGGGGTGATTACGGGAAAGCCGGGCCTGCGCCCGGGTTCTGGTAGGCTTGCGACTGCGTTTTTCGGGATGGCGGGCATGCGCTACAGGGTCAAGATCTGCGGAATCACCACGGTGGAGCAGGCGCTTGCCGCGGCTCGGGCCGGGGCGGATGCGATCGGGCTGGTGTTTCACGCCCCGAGCCGGCGGGCCGTGGAGCCGGCGCAGGCGGCGGCGATTGCGGCCGCGCTGCCGCCGTTCGTGACTACGGTGGGGTTGTTCGTGGACCCCGAGCCTGCGCGTGTGGAACAGGTCCTGCGGACGGCAGGACTGGACTGCCTGCAGTTTCACGGGCACGAGAGCGCGACGGCCTGCGCGCGTTTCGGGCGGCCCTACCTGAAGGCGATCGCGATGGGGGACGGGGACGATCCGCGCTCGGCAATGGACGCGCATCCCGATGCCCAGGGGTTTCTCCTGGACAGCCACGGTGGCGGGCGCAGCGGCGGCTCGGGGCATCGCTTCGACTGGCAGCGTGTGCCCGATGCCCTGGAGCGGCCGTGGCTGCTGGCCGGGGGACTGGATGCAGACTCGGTGCGGGAGGCGCTGGAACACCTGCGCCCGTACGGGGTCGATGTGAGTTCCGGGGTGGAATCCGCGCCCGGGGTCAAGGATGCACGGCGCATGCGGGCCTTCGTGCGGGCCGTGCGCCAATGCGAGGTGGAGACTGATGAACAAGATTGACTGGGCGGCATTCCCGGATGCCCGCGGGCATTTCGGTCCGTATGGCGGGCGCTTTGTGTCCGAGACGCTGATGGGCGCGCTCGATGAACTGCAGCAGGTCTACGAGCGCTATATCGGCGATCCGGAGTTCATGGCAGAACTGGACCATGACCTGAAGCAGTTTGTCGGCCGGCCGAACCCGCTGTATCACGCCGAGCGCCTGTCGCGGGAGCTCGGCGGCGCGCAGATCTACCTGAAGCGCGAGGACCTGAACCACACCGGTGCGCACAAGGTGAACAACACCATCGGGCAGGCGCTGCTGGCGAAGAAGCTGGGCAAGAAGCGGATCATTGCCGAGACCGGCGCCGGTCAGCACGGAGTGGCGACCGCGACCGTGGCCGCGCGTCTGGGGCTGGAATGCGTGATCTACATGGGCGAGGAGGATACCCGGCGGCAGTCCCAGAACGTCTATCGCATGCGCCTGCTGGGCGCCGAGGTGGTGGGGGTCAAATCCGGCACGCGCACGCTGAAGGATGCCCTGAACGAGGCGATGCGTGACTGGGTGACCAACGTCGACGACACCTTCTACATCATCGGCACGGTGGCGGGCCCGCACCCCTACCCGGCGATGGTGCGCGACTTTCAGGCGGTGATCGGCCGCGAGGCGCGCGAGCAGCACCTGGCAATGACCGGCAAGCTGCCGGATACCCTGGTGGCCTGCGTGGGCGGGGGATCCAATGCGATCGGGCTGTTCCATCCGTTCCTGGGCGATGAGTCGGTGGCGATGATCGGGGTTGAGGCCGGCGGGGACGGGGTCGAGACGGGCCGGCATTCCGCGCCATTGTGCGCGGGCCAGCCGGGCGTGCTGCATGGCAACCGGACCTATCTGATGGAGGACGAGAACGGCCAGATCATCGGCACGCATTCGGTCTCGGCGGGGCTCGACTACCCGGGCGTGGGGCCGGAGCATGCGTGGCTCAAGGACATCGGCCGGGTCGATTACGTGTCGGTGACCGATGATCAGGCGCTGGCCGGGTTCCACCGCCTGACCCGCACCGAGGGGATCATCCCGGCGCTGGAGACCAGTCACGCGATTGCCCATGTGCTGGACCTGGCCCCCGAGATGCGCCCGGACCAGAGCATCATCATCAATCTGTCCGGGCGCGGCGACAAGGACCTGAACACCGTGGCCGAACGCGAGGGGATTACGCTATGAGCCGAATCGAGCAGCGCTTTGCCGAACTGCGCGAACAGAATCGCGCCGCGTTGATTCCCTATGTGACGGCCGGCGACCCGGAGCCGGGCGCGACCGTGCCCCTGATGCACGCGCTGGTGGAGGCCGGGGCCGACCTGATCGAGCTGGGGGTGCCGTTCTCGGATCCGATGGCCGATGGTCCGGTGATCCAGAAGGCCTGCGAACGCGCGCTACGCTTCGGCACTGGCTTGCGCGACGTGCTGGCGATGGTGGCCGAGTTTCGCAAGTCCGACACCACCACGCCCGTGGTGCTGATGGGGTATCTGAACCCGGTGGAACGCATGGGTTACGACGCCTTTGCCGAGACCGCACAGGCGGCCGGGCTCGACGGGCTTCTGACGGTGGACCTGCCGCCGGAGGAAAGCGAGGACGTGGTCGGGTTGCTGGAACAGTCCGGGATCGATCCGATCTTCCTGATCGCGCCGACCACCTCGGAGACGCGTATCGACCATGTGGCGCGGGCCGCCCGCGGCTTCGTGTACTACGTGTCCCTGAAGGGCGTGACCGGCTCGCAGAGCCTGGATGTCTCGGCCCTGTCCGCGCGTCTGGACGGTCTGCGACGGCACACCGGGCTGCCGCTGGGGGTGGGCTTCGGCATCCGCGATGCCGAGACCGCCGCACAGGTGGCGCGGGTCGCCGATGCCGTGGTGGTGGGCAGCGCGATCGTGCGCCTGGCCGAGGAGCACGACGGGGACGGCGACGGTTTCGCCCGGGCCGCGGCGGCCGTGGTCCGGGAGATGCGCAGTGCCATGGATGCAGCGCGCTCCCCGGGCGCGCCGGCCACGGTGTAGAATGCGCGGCGCCGATTCGGACGACGGGGAGACGGCATGAGCTGGTTCGAGAAGTTGATGCCTTCGCGCATCCGCACCGACAACGCGACCAAGCGCGGGGTCCCGGAGGGCCTGTGGGTCCGCTGCGAGGGCTGTGACGCGACGCTGTACCGCCCCGAGGTGGAGCGCAATCTCGACGTCTGCCCGAAGTGCGGCCATCACCGCCGGATGAGCGCCCGTCGGCGCCTCGAGACCTTCCTGGATGCCGAGGGTCGCGAGGAGATCGCGGCCGATGTTGAATCCTCGGATGTGCTGAAGTTCCGCGATTCCAAGAAGTACAAGGATCGCCTGGTGGCCGCCCAAAAGGCCACCGGCGAGCGTGACGCCCTGGTGGTCATGCAGGGCCAGTTGCTGGGTCGCCCGCTGGTGGTCTCCGCCTTCGATTTCCGCTTCATGGGGGGGTCCATGGGCTCCGCGGTGGGTGAGCGGTTCGTGCGCGGGGCCAATCGCTCCCTGGAGCAGGGCATCCCGCTGGTGTGCTTCAGCGCCTCTGGCGGGGCGCGTATGCAGGAGGCGCTGTTCTCGTTGTTGCAGATGGCCAAGACCAGTGCGGTGCTGGCGCGCCTGCAGGAAGAGCGCATCCCGTTCATCTCGGTGATGACGGACCCGACCATGGGTGGCGTTTCGGCCAGCCTGGCGATGCTGGGCGATCTCAACGTGGCCGAGCCGAACGCCCTGATCGGCTTTGCCGGACCGCGCGTGATCCAGCAGACCGTGAGGGAGACCCTTCCGGAAGGCTTTCAGCGATCGGAGTTTCTGCTGGAGCACGGTGCGATCGACATGATCGTGGATCGCCGCGACATGCGCAGCCGCCTGGCGACGGTGCTGGGCATGCTGACGCACGGGCCGGCACCCGGGTCCGATGCGGGTGAAGAGGATGCCGAGGGGGCCGTCGAGGTGATCAGCCCCGAGAACGGGGCGGATGTGGAACGCGTCGACCCGCCGCGTTCCTCCTGAGGCGGCCGATGCGTTTCGCGACCCTGGCGGAGTGGCTCTCCTTCCAGGAGCAGCTCCACCCCGTGGGCATGGACCTCACACTCGAGCGCATTGCGCTGGTGGCCGACCGCCTCGGCCTGCGCGATGCCGATGGGCCGCGCACGGTGATCGTGGCCGGCACCAATGGCAAGGGCACGGTCGCCACGCGTACCGCGGCCCTGCTGCAGGCCCAGGGCCTGAAGGTCGGCCTCTTCACCTCTCCGCACCTGCTGCGCTACAACGAACGCATCCGCATCGACGGGGAACCCCTCTCCGACAGCGCCCTGTGCCGGGCGTTCGAGGCCGTCGACCAGGCCCGTGGCGATGATTCCCTGACCTATTTCGAGTTTGGCGCGCTGGCGGCGGCCTGGCTGTTCCGCGATGCCGGGGTCGCCGTGCAGGTACTGGAGGTCGGACTGGGCGGGCGCCTGGATGCGGTCAATATCTGGGATGCCGATGTCGCCGCGATCACCGCGGTGGACCTGGATCATCAGACCTGGCTGGGTGACAGCCGCGAGGCGATCGGGCGCGAGAAGGCCGGCGTGATGCGCGCCGGACGGCCGGTGGTGCTGGGCGAACCGGAGCCGCCCGCCAGCGTGCTGGCGCATGCCGACCACCTGGGGGCGCGGGCCGTTCGCAGCGGGCGTGACTTCACCCTGACGCGGTCCGGGGCGGCGCTGCAGTGGGTCTGGCGGGGGCAGCCTCGCGAATGGCGGCTCGCGGGCGTGGGCGCCCGGATCGACGGGGCGGCATTGCTGAACACGGCCACCGCGCTGGCGGTGGTCGAGAGCCTGGGGCGGGGCGCGGGCCTGACCGAAGCCGTGGTCCGCCAGGCGCTGGAGATTTCGGCGCCGGGCCGCCTGCAACGGCTACGGGGCACGCCGGAATGGCTGCTGGACGTGGCCCATAACCTCCATGCGGTTGGGGAACTGGCGCGCTGGCTGGAGGCACACCCGGTCGATGGCCCGGTGGTCGCGCTCGTGGCGGTGATGGCGGACAAGGAGCGGACGGCCATGTGGCCCCTGCTGGAAGGCCTTGTCGATGCCTGGGTCCCGGTGCCGCTGGATCTGCCGCGGGCGTTGCCGGCTGGCTTGCTCGCCGACGAGCTGGAAGCGGCCGGGCAGGGGCCGGTATGTCGCGTGGGCGGCGTCGATGGTGCGCTCAGCGAGGCCGCGCGCCGCGCCGGGCCACGGGGCAGGGTGGTGGTGTTCGGATCCTTCCACACCGTGGCGGCCGTCCTGGAACACGCGCCGGCGCTGGCCCCGGCGGCGTTGTCCGGTCGGGTGGAGCCTGACTGGCCGGATGGCGAGGCCGTGCATGCGGTCTGAAGGCCATGTCGCCATCTGGCATCGGCTTGCGACGGCAGCGCCAGCGGGCGTACTGTCATTGGTTCGTGATGTTCCCCGGATTCCCGTATTTTCCAGCCCCCGCCGTCGGATGAGCGCATGACCCGCGACAACCCCATTCGTTTTCGCCTGGTGGGCGCGGTCATCCTGATCGTGCTGGCGGTGATCTTTCTGCCCTGGCTTTTCGACGGGGCCGGTTACGAATACATGAGCGGGATCGAGGACCCGGTGCCGCCGGCACCGACGTTTGCCGAACCGGACATCGCCCTGCCGTCGGAGCGGCCGACGCCGCGTCGGGACGTGGCCCCGGCCGCCCCGACGGGGGAACGCGAGGGACCGGTGGCGGAACTGCACAGCCTGGAGAACGGCGGAGAAGCCCGCGAGGATGCTGCGGAGCCACAATCGTCAGACGCGCGCCGCCTGGCGGAAGCGGACGAGCCGGTGCAGGCGGGCTGGGCGGTCCAGGTCGGGAGTTTCCGCGACGAGGACAACGCACGCGAACAGTCCGCCCGCCTGCGCGAGGCCGGCTGGCCGGCGTTTATCGATGACTCCACCGCGGATGGGCGTCCGATTTACCGCGTGAAAGTTGGGCCGCTGGCGCAGCGCGAGGATGCGGTCACCCTGGGGGAACGCCTGCAGGACGAGCTGGAGCTCTCCGGCATCGTGGTGGCCCACCCCTGATGTCTATTCCAGGGCGTCCCTGCGAGGAACGGATGGCTGCGGTAAACTACGCGCCCTTTCAGCACGTGACGCCGGCCCCGTGAACTGGATCGACCTCGTCATCATCGCCCTGATCGTCGTATCCGGGCTGATCAGCCTTTTTCGCGGCTTCGTGCGCGAGTCGTTCTCGCTTGCCACGTGGATCATCGGGGTGTGGCTGGGCATCCGCTATGCGGCGGAGGTCGCGGAGCAATTGCCGCAGGCGGTCTCCGACGCGACGCTGCGCCTGGGCATTGGTTTCGCACTGATCTTTATTGCCGTCCTGATCGTGGGCGGCATCCTCGGTGTGCTGGCGAATCGGCTGGTCAAGGGAAGCGGCCTGACCGGTACCGACCGCTCGCTGGGCGTGATCTTTGGCCTGCTGCGCGGGGTGCTGCTGGTGGCGGTCCTCGTCTTCCTGGCCTCGTTGACGCTGATGCCGGACGAACCCTGGTGGGAGAACAGCCGCCTGATCCCCGAGTTCGAACGCGTGGTGGACTGGCTGATCGCCCAGTTGCCGGAAGGCTGGCAGGAGCAGATCCATGACCTGCTGGCGAGCGACGAACCGGTCGAAGAAGTGATCCCCGACGGTAAACAGGGAAACACTGAGTAATGGACACGCTCGCGTTGGCACCCCAGGTTTTCCGAGACAAGGCGCGGTGCGCAGCGGGTAGTGGTTCTACCGGCAAGTGGCGCAACGCAGGATCGGGGAACCTGGGGTGCCAACCCCACAAATCATTCAATGCAGGGGCTCGGCCGCTTTTGTGCGCGCACAGCGTTGCGGCTCCCTTGTGCAGAATGACTGCACGGCAGTCACCGCGCCTTGTTCGCACGCAAAAGCGACTCGAGCGCGAGCGTGTCCATTATTCAGTGTTTCCCTAGCCGTAGACCTGGAGCCTGTAGCCGTATGTGTGGAGTTGTCGGAATCGTCGGGCGCAGCCCGGTGAACCAGCCCCTTTATGATGCCCTTCTGGTGCTGCAGCACCGCGGGCAGGACGCCGCGGGCATCGTGACTTGTGATGATGACGGCCGCCTGCACCTGCGCAAGGACAACGGACTGGTCCGCGACGTCTTCAACAACCAGCACATGCAGAGCCTGACCGGGAATATGGGCATCGGGCACGTGCGGTATCCGACCGCGGGCTCGTCCAGTTCGGCCGAGGCGCAGCCGTTTTATGTGAACTCGCCGTTCGGGATCACGCTGGGGCACAACGGCAACCTGACCAACGCGCGCGAGCTGAAGCAGGCACTGTTCGCGACCGATCGTCGGCACATCAATACGGATTCGGACTCCGAGATCCTGCTGAATGTCTTTGCGCAGGAGCTGCTGCGCTTCCTCGAGAACGGGCTGACCCCGGATGCGGTGTTCGATGCGGTGGAGCGGGTGCACCAGCGCGCGGAGGGGGCCTATGCGGTGGTCGCGATGATCGCCGGGCGTGGCCTGCTGGCGTTTCGCGATCCGCACGGCATCCGGCCCATTGTCTACGGCTCGCGCGAGTCCGAGGAGGGCGGACGCGAATGGATGGTCGCCTCGGAAAGCGCGGCACTGGAGTCCCAGGGCTTCGATCTGGAGCGCGACCTGGCGCCGGGCGAGGCGGTGTTCATCACGCCGGAGGGCGAGGTCAGCACGCGGGTATGCGCCGCCGAGACCCGCCTGAACCCCTGCATCTTCGAGCATGTGTACTTCGCCCGCCCGGACTCGGTGATCGACAATGTGTTCGTGCACCGCGCGCGCATGCGCATGGGCACCGCTCTCGGCGAGAAGATCCGGCGCATCTGGCCGGACCATGACATTGACGTGATCGTGCCGATTCCGGACACGGGCCGCACCGTGGCACTGGAGATGGCGCACGAGCTGAACATCAAGTATCGCGAGGGCTTCATCAAGAATCGCTATATCGGACGCACGTTCATCATGCCGGGCCAGACCAAGCGGCGGAAATCCGTGCGCCAGAAGCTGAACGCGATCTCGCTGGAGTTCCGGGGCAAGAACGTGATGCTGGTGGACGACTCGATCGTGCGTGGCACCACGTCGCGCGAGATCGTGATGATGGCCCGCGAGGCGGGTGCGAAGAAGGTCTATTTCGCCTCGGCCGCGCCACCGGTGCGCTATCCCAATGTGTACGGGATCGACATGCCGGCGGCCGAGGAACTGATCGCCCACGGCCGCGACGAAGAGCAGGTGTGCGAGGCGATCGCGGCCGACCGCCTGATCTACCAGGACCTGGAAGATCTGCAAAAGGCCGTGCGCCGGGGAAACCGGAATATCGAGGCGTTCGATTGTTCGGTGTTTACCGGGGAGTACGTGACCGGGTTGCCCCCGGACTATCTGGAGCACCTGGCGGCCTTGCGCGGCGACGGACTGGTGAACACGCCGGTGGCGGGCGAGGTGCTGGATCTCGCCAACAAGAAGTAGATGCGAGGTGCTTGTGCCGAGTCTCCGCTGGATCGAACCCGTGGTACGGGATGCCCGGGAACGGGCCCCGGATGCTGGCAATGTGCCTGTCGTGGTGGTGCGGGTGGACCAGCAACGCCTCTACGTCTGGGACGGCGACCGGGTCACCGACATCTTCGACGTGTCCACGTCCGCGCGCGGGGTTGGTTTCGAGGAGGGAACCTACACCACACCGCTGGGGCTGCATCGGATCGCCGAGCGCTTCGGCGAGGGCGCACCGCGCGGGACGATCTTCCGGGCCCGGGGCAACACCGGCCAGATCGCCGATATCCTGACCGAGCCGGGTGCCCGCAGCCCGCGCGACAACATCACTTCGCGCATCCTGTGGCTGGAGGGCCTGGAGCCGGGGATCAACCGGGGCGGCAACGTCGATTCGCTGCGCCGATACATCTACATCCATGGCACCGACGAGGAGGGGCGCATTGGCGAGCCGGCCTCGGAAGGCTGTGTGCGCATGCGCAACGACGACGTGATCGAATTGTTCCCTCGTCTGCCCACGGGGACGCTGGTCATGATCCTGGACGGCCCCGAGGTTCCTCGCCTCGGGTAGAACCTTAGCGGCGCGCCGGTGCGTCCCCGTGCAGGTCTGTCCTGTAATGGCCTGCGGCAGCCCTCTGCGCAACCCCGCCGCGTCGGGTTAACCCGTGTATGTTCGTCCCCGGCATCCTCCCCGGGAACTCCCGCGCCCCGGGGGGTTCTGAATACCTACGTTAGCATTCCGTGATCTTTGTTCATTCGCCTGCTAGAATAAGGGAATTATTCCCGACTGTTGCTGTCAGGTAAGACGGGAATTATTCTTGACGAACATGGTCAGGAATTAAGAACGGATGCACGCCTGCGAACGGATGTCGAGCAGGACACATACTCAAGGTTATTCGGAGGCAGAAATCATGAAACTCTCAACCAAGGGCCGCTACGCGGTGACGGCCATGATGGATCTGGCGATTCACGACCGGATCGGGCCCGTGACGCTTGCCGACATCTCGCAGTGCCAGGGCATTTCGCTGTCCTATCTGGAACAGCTGTTCGCCAAGCTGCGCAAGGCCGACCTGGTGGAAGGTGTGCGTGGCCCGGGCGGTGGGTATCGCCTGGCCAAGCGTGCCGACCAGATCAGCATCGCGAATATCATTACCGCGGTGGACGAATCAGTGGATGTCACTCGTTGCAAGGGTCACAAGGACTGCCAGGACGGCGACCGCTGCCTGACCCACGAGCTGTGGGATGATCTGAGCCAGCAACTGTACGATTTCCTGGACGGGATTACCCTGGCGCAGTTCGCCAATCGTCCGGAGGTGCAGAAGGTGGCACGTCGCCAGGACGAGCGCCGCGGTGCACGGCACCACTTCATCTTCCGCAACGACGCGGCGTAACGCGCCACGCGGAGCGACCCGGTGAAACGGGTCGCGAACGGCCAACGGGGCTGACCGGTCCAACTGCACCGGTCGGCCCCGTTTTTTTGGCGCCCCCCTTGGGAGTGAGCGCGACGGTTATGCGTGCTCCCGGGCTGGCGGCGCGGCGGGCTTTCCGCGTGGAACCTGTCGCAGCAGGTCACGCAGGTGATCAAGTTGGTCCTTGCGCTGCTCCGGGGTCAGCGGCGCGAAGCGCTGGCGGTTGTAGACGCGGGCGAAGGTTGTCAGCGGTTGCGCGAGGTCCGGACGCGCCCGGCCGACGCGCCGGGTCCACGCATCCACCGGTTCGTGAGCCTGGCGCGCCAGGCTGCGGTCATGCCGTGCGATACGGTCGGATAGCCTTTGCAGCAGGCGATCGGCTGGGGAGCGCCGCTGGCGCGGTCGGCGCAGCCAGATCCAGACAAAGGCGATCAGCGCCAGGCTGCCGAATCCGACGCCCAGTGCGATCAGGACCGAGCGCCAGTCCCGCGGATCCAGTCCGAGGCGGGCGAAGAGCTCGCGCTGGCGCTCGGGGTCGAACGCCAGCACCCAGCTCTCCCAGCGAAAGCGCACGAAATCGCCCCAGTCCTCGAGACCGAAGCGCGCCCGCTGCAGCCACGACAGTCCCTCTCCGCGCAGGAGAAAGCCCGGTATTTCCTCCCCGGTGTCGCGGGCGAGGCCGGTCAGCCCCTGCTCGATCCGCTCGGGCGCGATGGCGGCGGTGGGGTCCACGCGTACCCAGCCTTCGCCATCCAGCCACACCTCGTTCCAGGCATGCGCGTCGGCATTGCGCAGGCGCAGGTATTCCCCGCGCGTTTGCCAGGCACCCCCCTGATACCCCGTGACGACGCGGGTGGGGATGCCGGCCGCCCGCATCAGCACGGCGAATGCGGAGGCGTAGTGCTCGCAGTAGCCGGCCTGGGTCTCGAACAGGAACTGGTCGGTGGTGTCGTCCTGCAGGCGCGGGGGCTGGAGGGTGTAGCGATAGGGTTCGCCGGCGAAACGGCGTAGCGCCTCCTGGATGATCGCGCGGTCGTCGTCGCCGTGGGTCGCGCGCCACAATGCGACCTCGGCACGCGAGCGGGGCGCGGCGGAGGGGGGCAGGTGCAGGGCGCGGGCGCGTTCCTGTGGGTCCAGTGATGGCTCGCCGGCGCCGGGCGGGGTGACAAGATCCGCCCCGGCGCTGTACTGGATGCGGCTGGTGATGCGGCGATCGCGCAGGACCTGGTGGTTCGCGCGCAGTTCGGCGTCCTCTGGCAGGGCGACGGGGTAGTCCAGCACGGGTAGATAGCGGGCGCGGGTCGGCTCGAGGGTGGCGGTGTAGCGGGTAACACGCTCGTCATCACCCGGTGCGGGGGCCTCGATCACGGACCGGTTTTCGTCGGCGGACCAGCGCCGACCGTCGAAATCGGTCATCACCAGGGCGCGCCAGTACTGCGCGCGCGGAGGGGGCACCGCGTCGGCGAATTCGACCCGCAGGGCGGTGGAGTCGTCCTGCAGCAGACTGGCGATGTCACCGGGATTGAGCTCGCCGGACAACCCGGTGCGGGCGCTCTCCTCGCGCTGCGGGTCTCCCCAGAGCGGACCTTCCACGCGCGGGAAGACGAAGAACAGGATCAGCATGAAGGGCAGGGCATGCAGCAGCATGGTCCCGGCCTGTCGCGCCAGTTGCTGGCGCGGGAGCGGACGCCCGGCGTGGACCTGGATCAGCGCGGCGGTGAGCAGGGCGGTCGCCAGGAGAGAGTAGCCGGCGATCAGGATGGACTGATCGAAGAAATAGGTGGTGACGACCACAAAATAGCCGAGGAACAGGGCGATCACGATGTCGCGTCGGTTGCGGGTCTCCAGCAGCTTGAAGGCGATCATGACGAGCAGCAGGGCGGTGCCGGCCTCCTGGCCGAACACGGTGCCGAACTGGGCAAAGGTCAGTCCGCCGGCGATCAGGGCCAGCAGGCTCATGGCGGCCAGCGAGGGGGCAGCGCGTCCGGTGGCCAGCAGCCACGCCCGGGTGGCGATCGCGAGCACCACCAGCGCGGTGATCCACGGGGGCTGATGCCAGACGTGCGGCAGGGCGGCCACCGGCAACGCGACCAGGGCCAGGTCCAGGCCGCGCAGCTCGGCCCGCGGGTCCGCCGGGGTGGGCGCGGGTGTCATGAGCGGGGCTCCGGGTCGAGTTCGATGGGCTTGGTCCGAAACCCGGCAAGCGCCCGGAGGCAGGAATCCCGGTGGCTGACACCCTGGCCCGGTTCCAGGGTCTGGTCGGGCAGGCGCAGGCCGAAGAAACGACCCTCGGCATGGGCCGCCAGCACCTGATGGCACAGCATGGACAGGCGTGTCTCGGTATCCGGGGCGGGCATCGCGTCCCACTCCAGCCACAGGCGATCGCCCTGACCACTGGCGGCCTCGCGCACGTGGAGTTTTCCGCTGCGGGCAAAGGCCTTCCAGATAATGCGTCCGGGCGGGTCCCCGGGTCGGTAGGGGCGAATCTGGTCCGGGGCATCCCCCGCGTGGCCGGTGGAGGCGGGCGCCTCGTCTTCTCCGGTCCCGCCGAGTGTGGCGCCCGGGTCGATGGGGTCCGGATAGACCACGATCTCCGGGGTCAGCGTCAGCCAGGTCCAGGCCTCGAGGATGCCCAGCGGGTAGCGGGTGTCGAGCCGCTGGCGCGGCAGACGGTAGAGCCCTCGCGGCTGACCGGACAGTTCCAGGCGGGCGGTTTCGGCGCCCCGGCCCGGTACCGGAAACGGGCCCGTCGCCCGGTTGCCGACACGCAGCACCAGAGCCTCGCGGGCGCGCCCGTCTGTCTCGCTCAGGCGCAGCGGGATACCGAGTGGCTGGCCGGCAAAGACCGGCGGCACGGGCAGGGTGGCCACCTGCAGGCCGAGCAGGTTGCGGTGGGTGTACCACATGGCGTTGTGGCCGATGCCGACCAGCAGGAAGGTCAGCAGGAACGCCATGTTGTTGGAGTAGTTGATCGAACCCAGGAGCATCACCAGGAGGATCCCGAGCAGGGTGTAGCCGGCCCGCGTGGGCAGGATGTAGATGCGGTCTCGGCCCAGGCGGGCCGCCTGACCGTCGTGCGCGTGGCGGCGGGTGATCCAGCGGATCGCGTCGTCCCGCAGTCGCGCCATGCGGCCTCGCGCGCGGGGGGAACGGGTCATGGAGTCGGGACGCATTCCATCAGGCGTGCGACCGTGCGTTCGGGGCTCTCCGGCTCGCGTGACCGCAGGCGGTGGCCGGCGACCGAGGGCAGTACACGGGCGACGTCGTCGGGCGTGGTGTAGTTGCGGCCGTCGAGAAAGGCATGGGCCCGGGCCGCGCGCAGGAGGCCCAGCCCGGCGCGGGGCGACAGTCCGTGGGCGAAGCGCGCCCGGTCGCGGCTCGCACTCAACAGGCCCTGCAGGTAATCGAGGACTGCGGCATCCGCGTGGACGCCAGCCACCTGGTCCTGCCATTCGCGCAGCTGGTGCGGGGCCGCCAGGCTCGGGGGTGTCGGGTGGGTCTCCGCGACCGGCGCGGCTGTTGGGGCCGGGCCGCTGCGCTCGAGCAGGGCGCGTTCGGCTCCGGCATCCGGGTAGCCCAGCTGGATGCGCATCAGAAAGCGGTCAAGCTGGGACTCCGGCAGCGGGTGCGTGCCAACCTGCTCCTCCGGGTTCTGGGTGGCGATCACGAAGAACGGTACCGGCAAGGCGCGGGTCGCGCCCTCGACACTGGCCTGGCGCTCCTCCATGGCCTCCAGCAATGCGCTTTGCGTCTTGGGGGGCGCACGGTTGATCTCGTCCGCCAGGAGCACCTGGGTGAAGACGGGGCCGGGATGGAAGCGAAACTCGCCGCTCCCCTGCTCGAAGATGGAGACGCCCAGTACGTCGCCGGGCAGCAGGTCGCTGGTGAACTGTACCCGCTGGTAGTCGAGGGCCATCGCCCGGGCAAGGGCGTGGGCCAGAGTGGTCTTGCCGACACCGGGCTGATCCTCGATCAGCAGGTGCCCGTTGGCCAGCAGACAGGCCAGGGCCAGTCGCACCGGCTCGGGTTTGCCGAGGAGCACTTCGTTGAGTGCGTGTTCAATCTGTTGCAGGGCTTCCTGAGCCGATGGCATGCGAGCCTCGTGATTGGTGATGGCGGACAGGCCTTGGAATGTTCCGGGTGGGCGAATGGTTCCCGGGGCCGTGTTGCGGCTACCATGGCCGCACGTTCTACGCGAGTTGCGCGATGGATTCCACGGCCGCCGGTGGGCGACAGTCATTTGAATATGATGCCACAGCCGACCCGGCGCCCCGCCTGCGCCTGACCGGGCGGCTGGATGTGCATGCGGTGGAACGTCACTGGGGCACACTGCGGCGGCGTGTGCGCGATCTGGCGCAGCAGGCGGGGGCGCAGGATGTGGTCGTCGACATGGAGGGCGTCGAGTACTGCGATGGCGCGGGGGCCGCACTGCTGCATGCGCTGGAGCAGGACCTCGGGAGGGCAGGGGCCGAGGTCCGGTTCGAAGGGATGGGGTCGATGGTCCGGGACCAGCTGGCGCCATACCGCGAGCTGGAGACGGTCGAGCCGGCGCGGGCCGCCCGGGGCCGTGGCTGGTGGCCGGGGTTGCTGGACGGGATCGACCGCGTGGGGCGCGCCGCCCACTCGCAGTTCACCTTCGTGGGCGAGCTGGCCCGGGCCATCGGCAGCTCTCTGCGGCGCCCGCGCCAGGTGCGCTGGGGCGACACCCTGCGCGTGGCGGAGGCCGCGGGCTTTCAGGCATTGCCCATTGTCTCGCTGATTGCATTCCTGCTGGGGGTGATCCTGGCGTTTCAGTCGGCGATCGCCATGCGCCAGTTCGGCGGCGAGATCTTTGTGGCGAACCTGGTGGCGGTTTCGCTGTTCCGCGAACTGGGGCCGTTGATGATGGCCATCCTGCTCGCCGGCCGTTCCGGGGCGGCATTCGCGGCCGAGATCGGGACCATGAAGGTGAACGAGGAGGTCAATGCCCTGAAGACGATGGGGCTGGATCCGGTGCACTTTCTCGTTTTGCCGAAGGTGCTGGCCGGTTTGCTGGTGGCGCCACTGCTGGCGCTGTACGCCAACATGATCGGGCTGATTGGTGGCGCGGTGGTGATGCAGGGCTTCGGCATCCCCTGGGTGGCGTACTTCAACCAGGTGACATCCGCATTGAGCCCGTCGGATCTGTTTTCCGGGCTGGTCAAGGCCGTGGTATTCGGCCTGGTGGTGGCCGGCGTGGGGTGCCTGCGCGGGCTGCAGACCGGGAGCGGGGCGGCCTCGGTGGGGCTGTCCACCACCAGCGCGGTGGTGACGTCGATCATCCTGATCGTGGTGCTGGACGGCGTGTTTGCCGTGCTGTTCTACCATCTCGGGGTCTGACACATGAACCAGACGCACACGAACACGACGGACCCTGACGACGACCGCGACGTGGTGATCCGCGTCCGTGGACTGACCATGGGCTTTGACGATCTGGTGCTGATGCGTGATCTGAACTTCGACGTGCGTCGGGGCGAGATCTTCGTGATCCTGGGCGGCTCCGGCAGTGGCAAGAGCACGCTGCTCAAGCACATGATCGGGCTCTACCAGCCGCTGGCCGGGCATATCTGGGTGGCCGGCGCGGATATCGCCGAGGCCGACGAGGCGCAGCGGGAGGCGATCCTGCGGCGCGTGGGGGTGATGTACCAGATGGGCGCGCTGTTCGGCTCGATGACCTTGCTGGAGAATGTGCGCCTGCCGCTGGAGGTCCATACCGATCTGCCGCGCGAGGCGATGGACGCGATCGCGCGGGCGCGTCTGCAATTGGTGGGGCTGGGGGCGTTTGCCGATTTCATGCCCTCCGAGATCAGCGGGGGGATGCAGAAGCGGGCAGCGATCGCGCGGGCCATGGTGCTGGACCCGGAGGTGCTGTTCCTGGACGAGCCCTCGGCAGGACTCGACCCGATTACCTCGGCCGATCTGGACCGCCTGATCCAGCGTCTGGCCCGCACCCTGGACATGACGATCGTGATCGTCAGTCACGAACTGGCCAGCATTTTTGCGATCGCCGACCGGGTGATTATGCTCGACAAGGAGAGTCAGGGGATTGCGGCCGAGGGCGACCCGGCCACCCTGCGCGATACATCGAACCACCCGTGGGTACAGCGTTTCCTGCGGCGGACGGATTCCGACGAGGAGAGGCCCGCATGAGTGCCCGACATCATTTCCGGCTGGGGCTGTTCATCCTCGGGGGGCTGGCCGCGCTGGTCGCGGCGCTGCTGATCCTGACGGCGGGCAATCTCCTGCGCCCGTCGATCCAGATCGAGACGTACATGGACGCGTCGATCCAGGGCCTGGAGGTGGGGGCGCCCGTGAAGTTCCGCGGGGTGACCATTGGCGAGGTGACCGACATGACGTTTACCTCGGTGGTGTACGAGGCGGATATCCCGCCGCGTGATCGCAAACGCTACGTGATGGTGCGGGCGCGGCTGTACCCGGATCGCTTCGCGGCGAGCGCCCAGGAGGGCGAGTTCCGCGTGGAGGTCTTCGAAAACCTGATCGATGCCGGGCTTCGGGTCCGCATGGCCGCTCAGGGGATCACTGGTATGAACTATCTGGAAGCGGACTTCGCGGACCCCGAGGCCCACCCGCCACTGGCGCATGACTGGGACCCGGCGGGGATCTACATCCCGTCCTCGCCCAGCACCGCCATGCAGTTCCTGGAGTATGCCGAGAACCTCCTCAAGCGTATCGACGAGCTGGACATCGAGGGTGTGGTGGACAACCTGACGAGCCTGCTGGTCACGGTGGAGACCACGATCGCGGAACTCGATACGGCCCGCCTGGCGGACCAGGCGGATCAAATGATCGAGGAGCTCCAGACGACGACCCGCACGGCCACCCGGGTGATGGAGTCGGTCGAGCGCCTGATCGAGCACCCGGATACCCAGGCATTGCCCAGCGAGACGCGGGCCGCGCTGCGGGAACTGCGCGAGACGGCCGAAGCGGCGGATGTCGGACGGCTGGTCGACCGGATGGATTCGATGGTGGAACGCCTCGACCGGGGCATGGATGTAAGCGAGGCCAAACTGCTGGAGACCCTGGACGAACTGCAGGCCGCGATTGCCGGACTGCGCAGCCTGTCCGATGACGTACGCCGCAACCCGGGGGGCGCGCTGTTCGGTGCCCCGCCGCCCCGCAGCACCATGGACAAGGAGTAGATGGATGACCCGATGGAGCGTTGCCGCACTGCTGCTGATCGCCTGGACACTGGGCGGCTGCACGCTGATCCCCGAACGCGAGGCCGTTGACCGCTCGTGGTTCCTGCTGGAGTTGCCTGCCGAGCCGGCGCCGCGCATGGCCGGAGACGCCGAGCCCCTGGCGGTCGAACTGGGATCGGTGCGCGTGGCGCCGGCCTATTCGGGCAAGGGACTGGTCTACCGCCTGGGGGAACATCGCTACGAGTCGGACTACTACAACGAGTGGTTCCTGCGGCCGGCCGAGCAGTTCGAGCAGCTGCTGCGCGAACGCTGGACCCGCAACGATACCGCCATCGAACTGGTGGATAACGCGGCGGACGCCTGGGCCGAAGGGCGACCGGCGGTGCAGTTGCACATCCTCGTTACGGCGTTGTACGGCGATCTGGATGCCGCCCATCTGGAGGCACTGAGCGCTGTGGACACCGGTGAGGCCGTACAGGGCACGGGCCGAGTCGGACTGCGGGCCCAGCTGCGCACGGACACGCAGGCGCGCCTGGTACACCTGGAGGCGGCCCACACGCTCGACCGGCGGTCGGCCTCACGCCTGGTGGCCGCACTGTCGCAAGCCGCCGCCGACGTGCTGGCGGAACTGGAAGACGAAGCGCTGCGCGAGACCGGGCACGGGATGGACGAATGACCGATGTGTTCGATTTTTCCGCCCCGCTGCTCGCCGGCGGCGAGCAGCCGCTGGCCGCCTGGCGTGGGGATGTCCTGCTGATCGTGAACGTGGCCAGCGAGTGCGGTTTCACGCCGCAGTATGAGGGTCTGCAGGCCCTGGCGGAACGCTACGGCGAACGGGGGTTCCGCGTGCTGGGCTTTCCGTGCAACCAGTTCGGAGGTCAGGAGCCGGGGGATGCCGGGCAGATCCGCGCCTGCGGCACGCGATTCGGGGTGTCGTTCCCGGTGTTCGCCAAGGTCGAGGTGAACGGTACCGAGGCCCATCCGCTGTTTCGACACCTCAAGGAACAGGCGCCGGGGGCCCTGGGCACACAGGGCATCAAGTGGAACTTTACCAAGTTCCTGGTCGGGCGCGATGGCCGGGTGATCCGGCGGTTCGCGCCGCAGAAGAAGCCGTCGGAGCTGGTCCAGGCGATCGAGGTCGCGCTGGACGAGCCGCCCCCGGGGCCCCCCAGTGGCGCATAGCGTCGCGCCGGGCGAGACCGGCCCGGCGCCCGACGCGCCGGGAGCGGCGGACTACTGGATGGAGCGCGCCCTGTCCCTGGCGGATCGGGCGGCCGCAGTCGGCGAGGTCCCGGTCGGCGCGGTCCTGGTGGACGCCGATGGCACCTGTCTGGCCGCCTGCCACAATGCACCGATCGCGCTCCACGACCCGACGGCGCATGCCGAGATCCGGGCGCTGCGCGAAGCCGGCGAGCGCTTGCAGAACTATCGGCTGCCCGGCACCACCCTCTACGTGACCCTGGAGCCATGCAGCATGTGTGCCGGCGCCATGATCCACGCCCGCGTGGCCCGCCTGGTATACGGCGCGCCCGACCCGCGAACCGGCGCCGCAGGGAGCGCGCTGGATCTGATCGAGCATCCGGCGCACAACCATCGGCTCGAGGTGACCGGCGGGATTCTCGGGGAGGAAGCCGCCGAGCAGCTGCGCCGCTTCTTTCGCGCCCGACGCTAGGAGCCTGTCGGCTGGTCTTTGGTCGGTACGGCCGTGCGGGCCGGACCAGTCTTTTTGCTGTCCCGGTCAGCGCTGCTCGATGGCGACGTATTCGCGGGAGGGGTAGCCGGTGTAGAGCTGGCGTGGACGGCCGATGCGGGATTCGGGGTCCATCATCATCTCGTTCCAGTGCGAGATCCAGCCGACGGTGCGGGCCAGCGCAAAGATCACGGTGAACATGTTCAGCGGGATGCCCATCGCGCGCAGGATGATGCCGGAGTAGAAGTCGACATTCGGGTAGAGCTTGCGCTCGATGAAGTAGTCGTCCTCCATCGCGATGCGTTCGAGCTCCATCGCTACGTCGAACAGCGGCTGGTTGTCGGCGCCCATGTCGCCCATCTCTTCCAGTAGCTCGTGGCACATCTTGCGGATGATCTTGGCGCGCGGGTCGTAGTTCTTGTAGACCCGGTGACCGAAGCCCATCAGGCGGAAGGGATCGTTCTTGTCCTTGGCCCGGGCGACGAAGTCCTCGACGCTCTTGTCGGAGTTCACGATCTCCTCGAGCATGCGGATGACCTTCTCGTTCGCGCCGCCGTGGAGCGGGCCCCACAGCGAGGCGATGCCGGCGGAGATGGCCGCGAACGGGTTGGCCTCCGAGGAGCCGGACAGGCGCACGGTGGAGGTCGAGGCGTTCTGCTCGTGGTCGGCGTGCAGGATCAGGATCAGGTCCAGGGCGCGCACGAACACCGGGTTCGGCTGGTAGGGCTCGCTGGGGACCCCGAACATCATCGACAGGAAGTTGGCCGTGTAGGACAGGTTGTTATCCGGGTACATGAACGGCTGGCCGTGGGCGTATTTGTACGACCAGGCGGCGATGGTCGGCATCTTGGAGATCAGCCGGTGCGCGGCGATGCGGCGGTGCTCCGGGTTATGCACGTCGACGTTGTCGTGATAGAAGGCCGACAGGGCGCCGACTACGCCGACCATGATCGCCATCGGGTGCGCATCGTGGCGGAAGCCGTCGAAGAAGCGGCGCACCGCCTCGTGCAGCATCGAGTGTTCCTTGATGATGCGCGAGAAGTCGTGGAGATCGTCGGAGGAGGGAAGTTCGCCGTTCAGCAGCAGGTAGCAGACCTCGAGGTAGGTGCTCTCGGAGGCGAGTTGCTCGATGGGGTAGCCGCGATAGAGCAGGGTGCCTTCGTCGCCGTCGATGAAGGTGACGTCCGAACGACAGCTGGCCGTGGACATGAAGCCCGGGTCGTAGGTGAAGTAGCCAAGCTCCTTGTACAGGGCGCGGATATCGAGGCAGTTGGGGCCGTGCGAGCCCTCCTGGATCGGCAGCTCGATGCTCTTGCCCGTGGTGTTGTCGGTCAGCGTGACGGTTTTGCTCATGAAACGGCCTCGTAGAATTGGGGTCGCCCGGATGCGAAGGCCTCAATGGTAAACCAAAGGCGGGCCTGCGGCAGCGGGTTTCGGGCGGGGCGGAGCGAGACGGGCCGCCGGTTCTGGATACCCGCCGCTCGGCACCTGCGCGACTTCGGGGCGCAGGCGGGCCGCAACGCGCGTAACCATGAGTCAGTGCTTCCCTGGCGGCGATCAGTGGGCCGACGGGCCGCGGCGCTGGCGCTTGTCGGCGTACATGGCGGCGTCGGCGTTGCTCTGGGCGGCGGCCAGCGAGCCGCTGACGGTGCGGCAGGCGTAGCCAATGGAGGCCTCGACACCTGCCGCCAGGAGCGCCGCGCGCAGCCGGTCGGCGATCTCGGGCAGGTAGTCCGCCGGGGTCTCCGGCAGGAGCACGCCGAACTCGTCGCCGCCCAGGCGCGCGACCACATCGTTCTCGCGGCTGGCGTCCCGCAGGGCCTGGCCCGCCGCCTGGATCATCCGGTCACCGGCGTCGTGGCCCTCATGGTCGTTGACCGCCTTCAGGTGGTCGAGATCCAGGGCGATGATGCCCGCCGGAAGGCTGTGATCCTCGCAGCGCTGTTCCTCGGCATCGAGCGCGATCTGCCAGCCGCGGCGGTTGCGGGTACCGGTCAGGCTGTCGTTGTAGGCCTCCAGGATCAGCGCTTCGCGTTCGCGTTCGTCGATGTGGCGGCGTTGTCGCAGCAGTGCCTCGATCACCTGAACCGCGGACTCGATCTCTCCCGCGCGCGATTCGATCGCCTGGGAGACGGGCTCGGGATGCATTGCACACAGCACGCCGTACATGCCGTACTCGCGGTCGTGTACCGGAAAGCCGATGTAGCTGCCAATGGCGGGTGGATCCGTCTGCGCGGCGACTGCTTCCTGGTAGGCGGGCACCTGTGTCACGTCCGGAGCGATTCGCGGGCCGCGCTCGGCCAGCATGCGGATGCAGAAGGAGTTGCCCCAGTCAAAGGCGGTGCCCGGTTCAATCCCGTAGCCGTGATCGTCGGCGCGCACCACGATCTGCTCGTTGTCCTCGATGCGGGTCAGCATCCAGACATCCAGCGGCGCGAGGCGGTGGAGCAGCTTCAGGGTGTGATCGACCCCGAGATTGAACGGGGTGTGCGAAGGGTCGGCTGGGTCGAAGGTCCGGGCCATGGTGTGTCCTGTCGAGCGAGCGCTGGGGCGGGACGGGTGGTTCAGGGAGACGTGGGTTGTGGCGCGTTGCGTTTCCCGCGTGCGGCGTTTTGCAGGGCGCTTGCGAGGCTGCCGGTGCCCGGTTCGCGTGCTGCGTACCCGACACTGGCCGGGATGCCCTGATCCGCCAGATATTGTTGCAGTGATCGGGCGCGTTCCGCGAGCGACGGGTTCTTCATCTCGCTCGCGAGCAGGGCGAAGCGGCCGCCACCCAGGCGTCCGATCCGGTCAGTGGGGTGTGCCCGCTCCTGCAGGGCGAGGATCGCCCGCACCAGTTCGGTGTCGTCGTGGCCCTCGGCCCCTTCGGAGGACAAGCCCCGCGGGAAGAAATCCAGCGCGATGATCCCGGCGGGTTGCCCGAGCCGCTGGCATCGGGTCTCTTCGGCCTCCAGCGCGAGCTCCCAGCCGTGGCGATTGAGGACCCCGGTCAGCGGGTCGCTGTGCACGGACAGGGCCGTGTGCTGGCGCAGGCGGTCCAGGACCTCGGCGCGCTGGCTCAGGCGCAGCACGTGGCTCAGGGATTCGGCCAGGGCGCGGATGACCGGTTCGTGGCGTTCGATGGCGGGATCCACGGGCTCGGGGTGCAGACCGCACAGGGTGCCGAACAGCTGGCCTTCGGCGTCGTGCAGGGGGAATCCCACGTAGCAGCCGATGGCCGCGATGTCATTGATCGGGGCACTGGCGTAGGCGGGCACGCTGCGCGCGTCGGCGGCCACGTTCGGCCCCTCGCCGGCGTGCATGTGGACGCAGTAGGAGTACTGCCAGCTGAAGGCGGCACCCGGGCGGAAGCGTGGGGCCCGCCCGCGTGTGTGCAGGACGATCCAGTCGTCGGCCTCGACTCGCGTCAGCATCCAGATGTCCAGTGGGACCAGGGCCTGCAGCGCGTTCAGGGTGGCATCGACGGCACCGGAGAACTCGTCGGCCAGCGGGGTGGCCAGCGTCGTGGCGGACATGGTAGCGGTCGCGTGCGGTGGGGTTGAGGCTGGCATCCTACAGACGCGGCAGATCGGGATGCGACACCTGGCCGCCGTGTACATGCTGGCGCCCGAACTCGGCACAGCGTGCCAGGGTGGGGACGGCCTTGCCGGGATTGAGCAGGCCCAGCGGGTCGAACGCACGGCGCAGGTGGTGAAACTGTTCCAGCTCCGGGGCGGCGAACTGCACGCACATCCCGTCCAGCTTTTCCACACCGACGCCGTGTTCCCCGGTGACGGTGCCGCCGACCTCCACGCACAGCTCGAGGATCTGCTGACCGAAGGTCTCCGCGGTCTCCAGTTGTCCGGGCTGATTGGCGTCGTACAGGATCAGCGGGTGCAGGTTGCCGTCGCCGGCGTGGAACACGTTGCACACCCCCAGGCCGTGCTCTTGTGACAGCCGGTTGATGCGTTCCAGCACGGTACCGAGCTGGTGGCGCGGGATGGTGCCGTCCATGCAGTAGTAGTCCGGCGAGATGCGGCCGGCGGCGGGGAACGCCGCCTTGCGCCCGGCCCAGAAGCGGGCACGCTCGGCATCGTCGCGGGCGGTGCGCACCTCGGTGGCGCCCAGGTCCAGCAGTTTCTTGCGCACGACCATGATGTCCTCCGAGACCTCGGCATTGGTCCCGTCGAGTTCGCACAGCAGGATGGCCGCCGCGTCGGTCGGATAGTCGGCATGGACGAAGTCCTCCGCCGCGCGGATGGCGGCGTTGTCCATCATCTCGAGCCCGGCCGGGACCAGCCCGGCAGCAATGATCCCGGCCACGGCACGCCCGGCCGATTCCACGTCGGCAAAGCTGGCGAGCAGGACCTGGGTGCGTTCCGGGCGTGGCAGCAGGCGGACGGTGGCCTCGGTGACAACGCCCAGCATGCCCTCGGAACCGACCATGAAGGCGAGGAGGTCCAGGCCGGCGGTATCCAGGGTCTTGCCGCCTAGCCGGATGGTCTCGCCGTCGAGGGTGACGATCTCCAGCCCGATGACATTGTGCACGGTCAGCCCGTACTTGAGGCAATGCACGCCCCCCGCGTTCTCGGCGACGTTGCCGCCGATGGAGCAGGCGATCTGCGAGGAAGGGTCGGGGGCGTAGTATAGGCCCTGGGGTGCGGCGGCTTCGGAGATCGCCAGGTTGCGCACCCCCGGCTGCACCACGGCACAGCGATTGTCCGCGTCGATCTCGAGAATGCGGTTGAAGCGGGCCATGGAGAGCAGCAGTCCGGTCTCGCTCGGGAGTGCGCCGCCGGACAGCCCCGTGCCCGCGCCGCGCGGGATGATCGGCACCCCGTGTTCGCGGCAGACCCGCAGGCAGGTCAGGAGTTCTTCCCGCGTGCGCGGGAGGGCGACCGCCCCGGGGATCTGGCGGTAGGCAGAGAGACCGTCGCACTCGTAGGCGCGGCGTTCCGCGGTCTCGGTGACCAGGGCGTCGGCGGGCAACGCGTTCGCCAGGGTCTCGATGACCGTGGCCAGTGCCTGCGTGGCGGTCTCGGTCGGGTCGATGGACGGATGTGCACTCATGGCTTCGATGGTAGGGACCTGCTGGGTACACGCGATGTGATCGCATAAACTGTAGGCCTTTTCCGCGAACCGGGCATGTGGTGTGGACAGGTCGGGTTTCCGGTCTGGCCGCGGCCGCCGGGCTGTGCGGGGTGGGGCGTCTCCGGGCTCGGCGCCCGTGGACGCCACGGGGCCGCGACCGTAGACTTCCCCGTCGTTCCCGCAACCCCGTACTGGAAAGCCGCCATGCTTGATATCCGCAGCCTGCGTCAGGATCTGGATGCGACCGCCACCGCGCTCGAGCGTCGTGGGTACACCCTGGACCGCGAACGTTTCGAGGCCCTGGAGGCGCGGCGCAAGGCCTTGCAGGTGCGCACCCAGGAGCTGCAGGCCGAGCGCAATACCCGCTCCAAGGGCATTGGCCAGGCCAAGGCCCGGGGCGAGGACATCGAACCGCTGAAGGCCGAGGTCGGGCGTCTGGGCGACGAGCTCAAGCAGTGCGAGACCGACCTGCACGGGGTGCAGGAGGAACTGGACGCGCTGTTGATGGGGATCCCCAACCTGCCGCAGGCGGATGTGCCGGACGGCCTGGACGAGAAGTCCAACGTGGAAATCCGGCGCGAGGGTACGCCGGCGGATTTTGACTTCACGCCGCGGGATCACGTGGATCTGGGTCTGCCGGGCGGCTGGCTGGATTTCGAGGCGGCCGTTCGTGTTGCCGGGTCGCGGTTTGTGGTCATGCGCGGGGAGATGGCCCGGCTGCACCGGGCGCTGACCCAGTTCATGCTGGACCTGCACACCGGCTCGCACGGCTACCAGGAGACCTATGTGCCCTACCTGGCGAATCCCGAGTCGCTGGAGGGCACCGGCCAGTTGCCGAAATTCGATGCGGATCTGTTCTCGGTGGACTGTGATCAGCGCTACCGCCTGATCCCCACGGCCGAGGTCACGCTGACCAACCTGGTGCGGGACCAGATCCTGGAGGCCGACGAGCTGCCGTTGCGGATGGTGGCCCATACCCCGTGCTTCCGCTCCGAGGCGGGCAGCTACGGCCGTGACGTGCGCGGCCTGATCCGGCAGCACCAGTTCGAGAAGGTGGAGCTGGTGCAGATCGTTCGGCCCGAAGACTCCGATGCGGCGCTCGAGAGCCTGCTGGGGCACGCCGAGGCCGTGCTGCAGGCACTGGAACTGCCCTATCGCGTCATGCTCTTGAGCACTGGTGACATGGGCTTCGCCGCGGCGCGCACCTATGACCTCGAGGTCTGGTTGCCGGCGCAGGATGCGTACCGCGAGATCTCGTCGTGCTCGAACTTCGAGGCCTTCCAGGCCCGGCGTATGCAGGCGCGCTTCCGGCCGAAGGCCGGCGAGCGTCCCGAGCTGGTTCACACCATCAATGGCTCGGGGGTCGCGGTGGGGCGCGCACTGGTCGCGTTGCTGGAGAATCATCAGCAGGCGGATGGCTCCATCCGGATCCCGGAAAAGCTGCGTCCGTATCTCGGGGGAACCTCGGTGCTGGAGCCGCCGTCCGAGTAGCAGGCCCTTTCGGAAAACCGCCCACGTGAAACGCCCGTCTTGCCGAATTTGCCATCCCGGCCTGCTGGCCGGTCTCGCGCTGATGATGTTGGCGTGGGCGCTTGTGGCGTCGCCCGTGTCGGCGGACGACGGGGCCGGGGCGGACGAAGGACTGGTCTTCGACGACACGCCGCGGCCGATCGGCCTGCATACGCCGGACTGGTTCGAACTGAGTTTCCTGGACCTGCGCGAGGACCTGGACGATGCGGTCGAGCAGGGCAAGATGGGGCTGGCGGTCTACTTCGGCATGGACGACTGTCCCTACTGCGAGGCGCTGTTCGACAAGAATTTCGCGCAGGACGACATCCGCGAGTATCTGTCGGCGCATTTCAATGTCGTCGCGATTGATGCCCTGGGGACGCGGGAAGTTACCGATCTCGATGGCGAGACCTGGATCGAGCGGCGCTACGCGGCCGAACAGCGGCTCAACTTCACCCCTTCGATTGCCTTCTACGACGAGGAGGGCGAGCGCATCCACCAGATGCGTGGCTACTACCCGCCGTATCGTTTTCGCGCGCTGCTGGAGTACGTGATTGACCGCCACGACCGGGAGGGGAGCTTCCGCGACTACCTGGACCGGGCCGACCCGCCGCCGAAATTTGACCTGGACGACATGAACCAGCGCGACTTTTTCGCGAACCCGCCGTATGCGCTGGATCGCAGCCGGATCCCTGCGGATCGGCCGCTGGTGGTGTTCTTCGAGCGCGAGGCTTGCCATGCCTGCGATATCCTGCATTCCGAGCCACTGCAACAGGATGAGGTGCTGGAACGCATCGCGCTGATGGATGCGGTGCAGCTGGATGCCGACGATGCCGATACCCCGGTGCTGACCCCCGGCGGGGAACGCACGAACCCGAAGGAGTGGGCAGCGGCGCTGGATATACACTGGGCGCCGACCCTGATCTTCTTCGACGAACAGGGTGAGGAGATCATCCGCATCGACTCCGTGGTGCACCTGAATCGACTGCGCAACGTGATGGACTACGTGCTGACGCGGGGCTACGAGGAATACGCGACCTTCGAACGCTGGCGGGCGCAGCAGCCGGCGCGTCCCTGACGACACCCCGAACCGAGGAAACTGCCCCTTGCATTTCGAACGTGATTTCGTGATCCGCAACCGCGAGGTGCTGGAAGGCATCGTGGCCCGTTCCCACCGCGTTGCGCTGGGGATCTTCGTGCTGACCTTCGGGGGCTACGGTGTAGCGGTGTGGCTGTGGTTCCAGGACAACATGTGGGGTGCCCTGGTGGTGGCGACCGTCAGTTATCTGGTATTCCGCCAGTTCCGGATGCTGGCGCTGGGGGTGGCACGCATGCCGCTGCGGGGCGATCCGCAGGCGGTGGAGGCGCTGCGGGCGATCGACGTGGCGTTGGAACAGGACAAGCCGCACCCGGTGCTGGCCGAGGTCGAGGCGCATCTGCGCGCACTGGAAGATGAGCCGCCCGCCGCCGCTGATCGGCCCGCGGATCGGGCCACAGCCGGGCAGGACGATACGGACAAGGGGTCGGGCAAGGGCGACTAGGAGCTGTCGAGTTCGGGCGCCCGGCGGCGGCGCCTCAGAGTTCGACCGGCACGCCCAGTTTCTGCTCGATCACGCGCACCAGGGTCGCGTGCAGGTCTTCGCCGTTGCGGTCATCGATCCAGGCACCTTCCTCCTCGGAATAGCCGAAGTGGGCCGGACCCTCGGGGGAGGACAGCCAGATCTGTTCGGCGGCCTCCTGACGGTTCAGGATGAGCTGGGCGCCATCGTCGAACTCGATGGTCATCACGCCGTCGATCAGGTCGATATCCAGGTCGTCCAGCGCGCTCTGGTCGCTCAGGCGGGTCTGGATGTCGTCCAGGGCTTTCTCGGCGAATACGGCGAAGGAGGTCTGGCTCATGGGGCGCTCGGTCCGGTGGTGAAGGTTGGGGTCAGGCAGGGCGCGATTATAGGGAGACGCTGATTGAATCGCACGTCCGCGCTCGAGTCGCTTTTGCGTGCGAACAAGGCGCGGTGACTGCCGTGCAGTCATTCTGCACAAGGGAGCCGCAACGTCGTGCGCATGCCCGTTTTTGATAACAACGGGCGGCCGAGCCCCTGCTTTTTCAATAGCTTGTGGGGTTGGTGCCCCCTGTTCCCCGATCCTGCGTTGCGCCGCTTGCGGGTAGAACCACTACCCGCTGCACGACGCGCCTTGTCTCGGAAAACAGGGGGCACCAACGCGGACGTGCGATTCAATCAGCGTCTCTCTGGGTCAGCCGCGCCAGGCGGCAATGGCCAACCCCGCCCAGCCGAGGATAAAGGCCGTCCCGCCCAGTGGCGCGATCGCCCCGAGGATGCGGGGCGCCCCGAGTGCGAGGGCGTACAGGCTGCCCGAGAACAGGAGGATGCCGATCACGAAGGCCACCGCGCTGGCGGCGGCCCAGCCGTTGGCCAGATGCGCCCACAACGCGGCGACCAGCAGCAGAGCCAGGGCATGGATGAAGTGGTACTGAACGCCGGTGTGCCAGGTCGTCAGGGCGTGTTCCGAAAGGCGTTCCTGGAGGGCGTGGGCGCCGAAGGCACCGAACACGACCGCGATTCCGCCCAGCAGACTGGCGATGACGATCAGGGGGCGAATCAGGGGCTCGCCGGCGACCATCAGGCGTCGTCGCCCATCTCGCTGTCGATGTCCTGTCCGGCGACCCAGCCGTGTTCCCGGGCGCGCTCGATCGCTTCCTGATGGATGCGTTCATGACGTTCACGAAGTTCTGGCGGGAGATTGCTGATACGCAGGTCGTACTTGTCCCATTCGGCATTGACCTGGTCGTGCAGCATCTGTATGCGCGAGACATCCCAGCCGTCGCAGGTTTCGGTCTCCGGGAGGATGCCGAATACCCAGGCATCACGGATGAAATTGCCGATGGGGGTCATGCCGCCGTACATGTCGTTGTACAGGCCGACGTAGGTGCGGTTGGAACGGTTGGGTCCTTTCATGCCGCATAGTGTAGGGGCGACTAGGGCTCAGGCAAAGCGTTTTCGCCGGTGGGCGAGAAAAACGGAGATCAGGGTGCAAACCGGGAACGATTCACTGACGCGGGTGCGGATCCGCGGGCTCATGAAGCTGATGGTGCTGGGGGCCGCCTTGCTGCTGGTGGGGGTTATGCTGCGGTATGCATTTTCCGGATCGGTGGACACCCGTGGCGACACCCTTCGGGTGGACCTTGCGGAGATCGCGCCGGGCGAGGCGGGACGCTTTGTCCACGGGAACCGGCATGTCCTGGTGGTCCACCGGGATGCGGCCTGGCAGGGCGCGCTGGCGAGCGACGAGGAACTGGTCGATCCCGCTGCGCGCCGCGGTCAGCAGCCGGACGGGCTGGACCTGCCGCTGCGCAGCTTTCGCCCCGAATGGCTGGTGGTGATCGGTGAGGGGACGGACCTGGGCTGCGAGCTGGACCTGGTGCACCCGGACGAAGCCGATGGCTGGAGTGGCGGGTTCGTCGATCGTTGCCGGGGCGGACGCTATGACGGGGCGGGGCGGGTCTACGCGGATCAGAACGCCCGCCGTAACCTGCCCATCCCGGACTACCGGTTCGCGGGGGAGGACCGGCTGATCCTGGGCAGCCCCTGAAACGGGCGAGGAGCGATATCAGCCGGACGCCGCGGTCGCTTCGGCGGGCCCCGTGGCCGAATAGAGGTCGAAGCGCACGCTCTTGCCCTTGACGCTGGCCTGCGGGGCGTCCGGTCCGAGAGCCGGGGCGTGCAGCGGGCGTTTTACGATCACCCGGCGTTCCACGTGGCCGCGCAGGGCGGCCAGGGTCTGTTCGCCGTCGGGGTCGGCCGTATCCGCCATCAGCGCCTGGATCAGTTGCATGTCCTTCTTGACCGCGGCGCGTTTGGCGCGCTCCGGGAACATGGGGTCGAAGACCGCGGCCATCGCGGGCGGGCTCACGGCCGTGGGGTCGGCGACGCCCTCGAGCAGGGTAATGCGCTGGATGACCGGGGCCAGATCCGGGTGAGTTGCAGCGCGCGCCAGGGCATCGGCGAGCAGGCGATACACCACGGGGTGACGTTCCCAGGCGGTCACGCGAAAGCCGTGCGCGGCCAGCAGCAGGGTGTCGCGCCCGAGACCGGCGGAGGCATCCAGTACGTGGCCGTTGCGCGGGAGTTTGCCGAAGGCGCGGATCAGCCCTTCGCGCTGATGGCCGGCATGGGCCAGTCGATAGCCCTGGCGTCCGGCCGGGAAGTCGAGGTGCAGTCGCAGCGCCGGGTGGACGTCCTCGCGGATGAGCTGCAGGCCGTGATCGCCCGTTTCCAGGACCAGCCGAGCCGCGCCGCCGTGCCGGTAGCCGCGCGCCTCGAGGGCCTTGCGCAGTGCGTCGGCAGCGCTGTCGCAGCCCGGAGCCGCGCGTACGGTCAGCGCCATGGGGTCAGTAGTGCGGCGGGGGTGGTTCGGCGCCTTCGGGCCCGCCCCCGCGTTCCTCAAGCTCGCGCAGGCGGTCGCGCAGCCACTGGACCTGCTGGCGCAGGTCGGCATTGGCCTGCTGCAGTTCCATCTGGATGCGGGCCTGCTCCTCCTGGGTGTATTCCTGGTGGGCCAGGCGGATCTCCAGGTCCTCGATTCGCTGTTGCAGGGGGTCGGTGTCCATGTGCGTCATTCCACCACGTTGCGCGGTGAACCGCATGCGAAGCTGCGGATGTTGTGCGTGACTTCGTCGATCACCCCCTGACGGGCGCTGCGCGCCGCCCAGGCGGTATGCGGGGTCAGCACGAGGCGCGGGATGTCGTCTGCCAGCAGCGGATGACCCGGTGGCGGGGGTTCCGGTTCCAGGACGTCGATGCCCGCGCCGCCGAGATGACCGCTGTGCAGGTGACGCGCCAGGGCCTCGGGGTCAACGAGACCGCCGCGGGCCGTGTTCAGCAGAATGCTTCCCGGCCGCATTCGGCGCAGTGCGTCGTCGTCGATGAGGTGGCGCGTGGCGGGCGTGAGCGGGCAATGCAGGCTGATCACATCGCACTCCGCAAGCAGGCGCTCCAGCGGCTGGCGATCCGCGTGCGTCTGCTGCGCGGGATCGTGACTCTGCGCAACCCGCACCTCCATGCCGAAGGCCTCGGCAACACGGGCGGTGGCCCGGCCCAGCACCCCCCACCCGATGATCCCGATGCGCATCCCGGCCAGGGTGCCGATCGGGTGGTCGAGGAGGCAGAACTGATCCGAGGCGCTCCAGCGTTCGGCGCGGATGTCGGCGCGGTAGTCATCCAGCCGCGTGACCAGCGTCAGGAGCAGGGCGAAGACATGCTGCACCACGGAGTCTGTGGCGTAGTCGCGCGCGTTGCTGACGACGATGCCTTGTCGGCGGGCGGCGGCCACGTCGATATTGTTGAAGCCGGTCGCGGCGGCGCAGATCAGTCGCAGGCGGGGCGCGGCGGCCAGCAGATCGGCATCCAGTTCGACCTTGTTCGTGATCACGACATCGGCGTCCGCGATCCGTTCGGCGCACTGGTTGGGTCGCGTGCGGTCGTGGAAGGTCCACTCGGGCAGGCAGGCGCGGAGTTCGGTGAGGTCGAGGTCGTCCCGGTCAACCGTGTTCAGGTCGAGAAAGACGCCGCGCTGGAGCTGGGTCATGGGCCGAAGTCCCCGGGAGTCTGTGTAAGCGGTGTCCAACGAAAAGGGCCCCGCGCGGCGGGGCCCTTGAACGAGTTCCTGCGGTTGGCGCTGGACCCTTAGTTGTCACCCATAAAGGCGTGGAACAGGTTCAGCAGGTGCAGGAACATCACGTAGAGGTTCGCGTACAGCGAGACGGTCATCACGATGTAGTTGGCCTCGGGGTCGTGAATCATCCGACTGGTGTCGAACAGGATGGCCGCGGACAGCAGCAGGACGACCGCGGCCGAGATGGCCAGCGAGAGCGCCGGGATCGCCAGGAACAGATTGGCGACGATGGCCAGCAGGGCCACGATCAGGCCGACGACCAGGAAGCCGCCGAGGAAGCTGAAGTCCTTCTTGGTGGCGAGGGCGTAGCCGGAGAGCGTGACAAACGCGATGGCCGTGGCGGCGAAGGCGTTGCCGACGATCTGCGGGCCGTTGGGCAGGCCCAGATACATGCTCAGGATCGGACCGAGGAAGAAGCCCAGCACACCGGTGAAGGCGAAGGTCAGGACGATGCCCAGTGCCGAATTGCGCGCGGCGTGGATGGCGAACGGGCCGCCGATCAGCACGCCCAGCATGATGATCCAGTGCACCGGCGGCGCATTGACCGCCATGGCGATGAACGCGGTAACCGCGCTGAACGCCAGGGTGAGCGACAGCAGCATGTAGGTCTGCCGGATCACCTTGTTGGTGGAGATGGTCTCGCTGATGGAGCCAGTGCTGGACGGGTTGCGACTCGAGCGGACGATCTGGTCTCTGGACACGGGTCAACTCCTCAATGCATTCGAATGAGCCACAGTGTAGCGACAAGCGCGCCCGGATGCAGTGTTTCCACAGCCGGTCCGGGAGATCCGGCCGGCCGTGGGGCAACGGGCGCTGGCGTCCCCTACTTGATGGGTTCGCCGACCTTTTCGGAGATCGTCTTCACGGCGTGATCGGTGGACTTGAAGATATTGTCCTCGCCGATGATCTCGTCCAGCCCGGTGCGCTGCATCACCTCCATGACCTGCGCCTTCACCCCGGCGAATACCAGCGTGATCCCGCGCGCCTTGAGGCGATGCACCAGCTGATGGATGACCTCTTCGCCGGAGGCATCGATCTCGTTGATGCCCTTGCCGACCACGATCAGGTACTTGGCTTGCGGGTGCCGTGCGACCAGGTCGAGCACTGCGTCTTCGAAGTACGGCACGTTGGCGAAGTAGAGCGACCCGTCGAAGCGCATCATGCCAACCTTTTCGTTGGTCTCCAGGCCATAGCGCTGGGCCTCGCGCAGGGTGCCGTCCTCGTAGCGGGCCAGCTCCGATACGCGCGGCTGCATAGTGCGGTACAGGTAGAGCACGATGGCCAGGCCGGCACCGGTCAGGATGCCGTAGTCCAGGTTCGGGGCCATGGCGAGCGTGGCGATGAAGGTCACGATCGCGGCGGCGCCGTCGTGCTTGTTGGCCACCCACGCGTGCTTGATCGCCTTGAAGTTCACCAGGCCGGCCACCGCCATCATGATGATGGCTGCGAGGACCGCCTGCGGCAGGTGATAGATCAACGGAGTCAGGAACAGCAGCGCCAGGCCAATGATCACGGCGGTGAAGACCGACGAGAGTCCGGTCTTCGCGCCGGAATTAAGGTTCACGGCCGAGCGGGAGAACGAGCCGCTGACCGGGTACCCCTGGGTGAAGCCACCCGCGATATTCGCCAGGCCCTGGCCCATCAGTTCCTTGCTGGGGTCCAGCCGCTGGCCGGTCCGGGCGGCCATGGCCTTGGCAATCGCGATGGCTTCGGTAAAGCCCACCAGGGCAATGACGAAGGCGGTGGTCAGGAGTGTCGTGAACGTGCCGAAGCTGATCTCCGGAATCGAGAAGCCGGGAAGGCCCTGAGGCACATTCCCGACTACGGCTCCGCCCCCGTTCAGGTGCACGGTGTCGTCGCCCACCCGCTCGATGCGCCAGGCAGCCCGGTCGGCGCGCTCGCGCTCAGCGTCGGTCAGGTGTTCGTCGGCAAGGAAGCGGGCGGGTTCGTCATCGGTGCCGGGCACCCGTCGCAGGGTGAGGTCGCGGATCTCGTCGCGCATGGTCGCCAGTTCTGGGCGCAGTTCCTCGCGCTCCAGGCGCAGCTGGTCGGCCTCGTGGCGCAGGCGGACGGCCTCGGCGCCTTCCTGTTGTTGCAGTTCGGCCTCCAGGCGTCGGATCTGGTCGTCGAGTTCGGCCAGGCGGGCACTTTCGCGCTCGATGTTCTGGGCAAGGGTCAGGACCTCGGCCGGGGCGATCTGCTCGATGGAGGTCTCGGCCTTTTGTTCGTAGCCGATCGCCCAGCTGGCGACGATCGCCACGACCACCGCGACCAGCACGCCGGGGATCTTGGGCGTGAAACGCTTCATCGCGACCATCAGGGCGATCGCGCCTATCCCGAACGCAAGGGTTGGCCAGTGCACGCTGCCCAGTTCCATGAGCACGCCCCAGAGACCGAGCATGAAATGGCCGCTGGTATCGATCGGCACGCCCAGAATCTTGTTTACCTGGGACAGGGCGATGATGATCGCGGCCGCATTCGTGAATCCTACGATCACCGGGTGCGATATGAAGCTGACCAGCGCACCCAGCTTGAACAGCCCCAGCATCAACTGGATCACGCCAACGATGAACGCCAGGGCGATGGCGAGCATGATGAATTCGGAAGAGCCTTCGGCCGCCAGCGGTATCAGAGCCGAGGCTGTCAGCAGGGAAACTACCGCCACCGGGCCGGTCGCCAGCTGATTCGAAGAGCCCCACAGGGCCGCCACCATGACAGGAAGCAGAGAAGCGTACAGGCCGTAGACCGGCGGGAGCCCCGCCAGTTGGGCATAGGCCATGGATTGCGGGATCAGGACCAGGGCGACCGAGATCCCGGCGATGAGATCCGCGTTGAGGGTTTGCTTGGTCGGGCGCCAGCCGAGAAAGGGAAACACTCGCAGCAGGATCGGATTCATCGGGTCACTCGCTTGGCCAGTTCGTGAGAAACGACGACGGCCCAAACCAGGGCTGGGGCGCCGGAAGGCATTCCGGGCCAGGGCGTGCCAGGGCCGTCGTCACAGAACTGGCAGCCGGAGCTGGGCCCGCTGGAGGTTCGCGGGCGCAAGCGGGAAAACGGCGCCGATTATAGTGCCTTCAGTCATTTTCTTCTATCTAACTTGTTCTATGTGAAACATGTTAGATGGGCTATGTGTGGGGTGCGGGGAGGGTGCGGCGAGTGGGGTGGGGGAATGGCGGGGCCGGGGGGAATGGCGGAGAGGGAGGGATTCGAACCCTCGAGGGGCTTTCACCCCTGCCGGTTTTCAAGACCGGTGCAATCAACCGCTCTGCCACCTCTCCGAGGTCGGGCATTGTCTGGTACGGGGCCCGGGCTGGCAACCGGTGGGCGCGCTACGTGGCCTGGCGGCCACGAGAGGGAGGGATGGATTCGGCCCTGCGGGCCTCACCCTTCGGGCGTTGCCTGGCGGCAACGTCCTGCGGCGGCTGCGCCGCCTTGTCGAACCCTCGAGGGGCTTTCACCCCTGCCGGTTTTCAAGACCGGTGCAATCAACCGCTCTGCCACCTCTCCGAGGTTGGGCATTGTCTGGTACAGGGCCCGGGCTGGCAACCGGTGGGCGCGCTGCGTGGCCTGGCGGCCACGAGAGGGAGGGATGGATTCGGCCCTGTGGGCCTCAGCCTCCGGGCGTTGCCTGGCGGCAACGCCCGGAGGCGGGTGAGCCGCCCGGTGGAGCCGAGGATCACGGGGAAATGCGACACACAATGCTTGACGTTCGCTCGCGCGAACCCTAATCTTGTCCGCGCTCCGGGCGGTTAGCTCAGCGGTAGAGCACTGCCTTCACACGGCAGGGGTCACTAGTTCGAACCTAGTACCGCCCACCAGATTCGGATCAAAGGAAAGCGGCCTCGGGAAACCGGGCCGCTTTTTTTGTGCGCGTGGAGGGCCCGAGGCCGGATCGTCCGGGGCTGGCACAGGCGCCTGCCGTGACTCCGGTGCGCCGTGTCTCCCCGGTGCGACGTTCCGGCATTTCCGTGGCCTGCCAGTCGGATGGTCGGTTTCGATTCTCGCCGTAATTGGGGGTATTCAGACGCGCGAAAGGGGCCACTTGGGGCCCCCTTGCTTGAATCTGGCGGAGAGGGAGGGATTACTCGGCACGAGGTGCCTCGCCCTTCGGGTCGTCACCTGCGGTGACGTTCTGGCATCGCTGCGCGCTGCCAGTCGAACCATCGTTTTCGATTCCTCGGGTTCGAATCCTGAAACCTCAGGGGCCAGACATGCGAAAGGGGCCACTCAGGCCCCTTTGCTTTGATCTGGCGGAGAGGGAGGGATTACGGCGACGTGGTCGCCGCCCTCCGGGCCGCCTTCGCTGCGCTGCGGCGTTCCGGTGTCGCTGCGCGCCACCGGTCGAACCATCTTCTCTAATTCCTCGGGTTCGAATCCCAGAACGTTGGGGCTATACATGCAAGTTGGGGCTATACATGCAAAAGGGGCCACTCGGGCCCCCTGTGCTTGAATCTGGCGGAGAGGGAGGGATTCGAACCCTCGGTACTCGCGAGAGTACAACGGTTTTCGAGACCGCCCCGTTCGACCGCTCCGGCACCTCTCCGTATTTGCTGAACCGGGCGGGGTCGAGCCGCCACGGCGGAGCGAATCCTAGCAGATTCGGCCGGGGGAACGGTAGCGGCTGCCGGGGATGTCTATGGCATCAGGCGGGTGATCTCCCACTCGCTCCCTACGCGGTGGTACTGGAACCGGTCGTGCAGGCGATTGGCGCGCCCCTGCCAGAACTCGAACAGCTCCGGTTGCAGGCGATAGCCGATCCAGGCGGGGTCGCGCGGGATGTCGCCATCCGGATACTGCTGTTCCAGCGCGCGTACGCGCTGCTCCAGTTCATCGCGGTTCGCGACCGGGTGGCTCTGGGTGGAGGCGGCGGCGGCGAGCTGGCTGCCGCGTGGACGCTGGTGAAAATACTCGTCGGCGAGATCGGCGGGCAGGGCGGCGACAGGGCCCTCGACGCGGATCTGGCGTTCCGTTTCCGGCCAGTAGAACAGGAGCGCGGCGCGCGGGTTCTCGTTGAGGTCCTGGCCCTTGCGGCTGCGCGAGTCGGTGTACCACGCAAGTCCGTCGGCATCCACATGCTTCAGGAGGACCGTACGTGCGGACGGCTGGCCATCGGCATCGGCGGTGGCGAGGATCATGGCGGTCGGGTCGGGGTTTCCGGCCTCGCGCGCGGCCTCCAGCCAGTCGTTGAGCAGGCCGAGCGGGTTGGCCTGAAGGTCGCTGCGACGCAGTTCCGCGCGGGTGTAGTCGCGGCGGGTGTGGCGGTGGTCGGCGGTCGTCATGAGGGGCCTCGTGCTTGAGCGAGAGGCGCCCATCATACGGCGGCGCGCCGGATTCGGAAATTTGTCGCGGTTTCGCTGTCACACTGGGGGACGATCACAGAACGCAAGGAGCATACGATGGCCGAGCCGATTATCGCCGCAGTGGAACCCCGGGGTGTGGAGCTGAAAAAGGGCGAGGAGTACGCCTTCTGCCGCTGCGGGCGTTCGCAGGATCAGCCGTTCTGCGACGGTTCGCACCAGGGGACGGGCATCGAGCCTCTGGTATTCACCGCACAAGAGGATGGCGAGGCCTACCTGTGTCAGTGCAAGCAGTCCGGGAACCTGCCGTACTGTGACGGGACCCATGCGCAGTTCGAGGCCGATGCAGTCGGCGGGCCGGCGAGTGCCGCGGATGCTGACACCGAGGGCGAAGCACGTGAAGCCGAGCCCGGGGATCGGGCGCCGAGCCCGCACAACAGTGAGACTGAGCCGCATGTCGAGTGGATCCACGCGCTGGCGCGGGATGGACTGGAGGGTGTGGGACGACACGGGACCACGGTCGCCATGGGGGTCCCGCGGGATCGGCTGCCGAGCTGGGACGGGATGCAGTTGCTGGCGGCACAACTGGCCACGCGGCCGCTGGACGAGGGGGCCGAGATTGGGACATCGCTGGTGATCGGGCCGGAGGCGAAGCGGCCGCTGGAGCTGAAGATCCCGTTGCTGGTGTCCGACATGAGCTTCGGCGCGCTGTCGCGGGAGGCGAAGATCGCCCTGGCGCGCGGGGCCGAGCGCGCAGGGACGGGCGTCTGCTCTGGCGAGGGCGGCATGCTGGATGCGGAGCAGGCGGAGAATTCCCGCTACCTGTTCGAGCTGGGTCCCGCCGGGTTTGGCTACTCCGACGCGGTACTGGACAAGGTCCAGGCGTTTCACTTCAAGGCCGGCCAGGCGGCGAAGACCGGTGTTGGGGGTGTCCTGCCGGGGAGCAAGGTGAGCGACGAGATCGCGCGGGTGCGCGGGATCGAGGCCGGCCAGGATGCCCATTCACCCGCGGCGAGCGCGGACCTGCAGACGCCGGCTGATTTCCGTCGCTTTGCCGACGCGGTGCGCGAGAAGACCGGCGGCGTGCCGGTGGGCTTCAAGCTCTCGGCGAACCACATCGAGGCGGACCTGGCGTTTGCCCTGGAGGCCGGGGCCGATTACCTGATCCTCGACGGCCGCGGAGGTGGCACGGGCGCGGCACCGGCCCTGCTGCGCGACCACATTAGCGTTCCGACCATCCCGGCGCTGGCCCGCGCGCGTCGATTCCTGGACGCGAACGGGGTCTCCGGTCGCGTGACACTGCTGGTGACGGGCGGCTTGCGCACCCCGGCGGACTTCGTGAAGGCCCTCGCGCTGGGGGCCGACGGTATCGCCCTGGCCAATTCGGCGATTCAGGCGGTGGGCTGCGTGGGCGCGCGGATGTGCCACACCAATCAGTGCCCCAGCGGCGTGGCCACGCAGGATCCCGCCCTGCGCGCCCGGCTGGATCCGCAGGAAGGAGCGGAACGTCTGGGTCGGTTTCTGGAGGGCTCCACGGAGTTGATGAAGGTGCTGGCGCGGGCCTGCGGGCATGCCAGCCTGGAGGACTTCGGGCCCAATGACCTGACCACGTTCGATCGCGACCTGGCGCGGCTGGCCGGTATCCAGTACGCGGGTGTGCTAGGGAGACGCTGATTGAATCGCACGTCCGCGCTCGAGTCGCTTTTGCGTGCGAACAAGGCGCGGTGACTGCCGTGCAGTCATTCTGCACAAAGGAACCGCAACGCCGTTCCCGCGCAAAAGCGGCCGAGCCCCTGCTTTCTATGGCTTGTGGGGTTGGTGCCCCCTGTTCCCCGATCCTGCGTTGCGCCGCTTGCGGGTAGAACCACTACCCGCTGCACGACGCGCCTTGTCTCGGAAAACAGGGGGCACCAACGCGGACGTGCGATTCAATCAGCGTCTCCCTAGAAGGCAGTCGATAGCAGATGGTACTGCCCGGAGCTTGATCTGGATCAGCACCCGCCGGCGCAATCCCGTTACACTCGCGCATTTTCGGGACTGGGGGATCTGGATGGGCTACTCCGATGTGCACCAGAGCTACGGGCGTTGCCGCCGGGCCGGCAACTTCGTGGACCGCTTCTATGAACGCTTTCTCGCGGCCGACGAGCGGGTGGCGCAGGCCTTTGCGACCACGAACTGGTCGCAGCAGAAGCGGGCCCTGGGGCAGGCCGTCTCCACCGCGATCAGCTACGCGGAGGGCGAGAGCTTCGTGGCACCGACCATGGAAAAGATGGCCGAGGTGCACAGCCGCCATGGCCGGGTGCCGGTCCCGCCGGAGCTGTACGGGGTGTGGCTGGACTGCATGGTGGAGACGGCCCGCGAGGTGGACCCGCGCTGGGACGAATCCCTCGCGCAGCGCTGGCGCGGGGCGCTGAGCCCGGCCATCGACCTGTTCATTGAACGCTACTGACGCCAGGCGCGTACCCGGCGGGGACTGAAGGACGAAGCCCCGCCCGTGGGCATGCCCTGTTGATCTCGGTGCCTCCCGGGCGTGTAATGCGGGGTTTTCCCGTTGCCGGCGCCCGCCGGAAGAAGCCTGGTGATGTCCGCAGCCCCCGAGACCCTGTTTGCCCGCAAGCCCTACTGGGCCAAGCGCTTTGGCACGGCACCGTTCTTGCCGACCACGCGCGAGGAGATGGACGCGCTCGGTTGGGACAGCTGTGACATCGTGCTGGTCACCGGCGACGCCTACGTCGATCACCCGAGCTTCGGTATGGCGATCATCGGGCGGCTGCTGGAGGCGCAGGGGTTCCGGGTCGGCATTCTCGCGCAGCCGGACTGGACGTCGGCCGAGCCCTTCCGCGCCCTGGGGCGGCCCAACCTGTTCTTTGGCGTGACCGCCGGGAACATGGACTCGATGGTCAATCACTACACCGCGGAGCGGAAGGTCCGCTCCAATGACGCCTACACCCCGGGGGACGTGCACGGCAAGCGCCCCGACCGGGCGGTGATCGTCTACGCCCAGCGGGTCCGCGAGGCGTACAAGGATGTGCCGGTGGTGGCCGGCGGTATCGAGGCCAGCCTGCGCCGGATCGCGCATTACGACTACTGGCAGGACAAGGTGCGCCGCTCCATGCTGCTGGATTCGCGCGCGGACATCCTGCTGTTCGGCAATGCCGAGCGGGCCCTGGTGGAGCTGGCGCATCGCGTGGCCGCGGGCGAGCACCCGCGCGAGATCACGGATCTGCGGGGCACGGCCTTCCTGCGGGATGCGGTCCCCGCCGGCTTTGTCGAACTGGACTCCAGCGAGGTCGATACCCCGGGGCCGGTGGATGCCAACCCCGACCCCTACGCGATGGTCTCGCCGGCAACCTGTGCCGATGCCGAAGGGCAGGACAGCTCGGCGGTACAGGGCGAGCCGGGCACAAAGGTCGTGCGCTTTCAGCGGCAGATCCCGCGGGGTACGCCGCGCGACCAGACGGTGATCCGCATCCCTGCGTTTGAGCAGGTGAAGGGGGATGCAGTGCTGTATGCCCATGCCTCGCGGGTGCTGCATCTGGAGACTAATCCGGGCAACGCGCGGGCGATCGTGCAGCGCCATGGCGACAAGGAGGTCTGGCTCAACCCGCCGCCGATCCCGCTTTCCACCCCCGAGATGGACGCGGTGTTCGATCTGCCCTATGCACGGGCCCCGCATCCGTCCTATGGCGATGCCCGCATCCCGGCCTGGGAGATGATCCGCTTCTCGGTGAACATCATGCGCGGGTGCTTTGGTGGCTGTACCTTCTGTTCGATCACCGAACACGAGGGGCGGATCATCCAGAGCCGCTCCGAGGACAGCGTGCTGCGCGAGATCGAGGAGATCCGCGACAAGGTGGACGGGTTCACCGGTGTGATCTCGGACCTGGGCGGGCCGACGGCCAACATGTACCGCCTGGCCTGCAAGGACCCGAAGATCGAGCAGAGCTGCCGGCGGCTGTCCTGTGTGTACCCGGGGATCTGCAGCAACCTGGATACCGATCACGCCCCGCTCATCCGTCTCTACCGCAAGGCGCGCGCGCTACCGGGGATCAAGAAGATCCTGATCGCCTCGGGGCTGCGCTATGACCTGGCGATCGAGTCCCCGGAGTACGTGAAGGAGCTGGTCACCCACCATGTGGGTGGTTACCTGAAGATTGCGCCGGAACATACGGAAAAGGGCCCATTATCCCGGATGATGAAGCCGGGCATGGGCACCTATGACCGGTTCAAGGCCATGTTCGAGAAATACTCGAAAGCGGCAGGGAAGGAGCAGTACCTGATCCCGTATTTCATTGCCGCGCACCCGGGGACCACCGATCAGGACATGCTGCAACTGGCGCTCTGGCTCAAGCGCAATGATTTTCGCGCCGACCAGGTGCAGGCGTTCCTGCCCAGCCCGATGGCACTCGCCACGGCCATGTGGCACTCGGGCCGGGATCCGTTGCGTGGCATCCGCCGCAAGTCGAGCGAACGGGTGCCGGTCGCCCGGGGCTTCCGCGCCCGCCGCCTGCACAAGGCCTTTCTGCGCTACCACGACCCGAACAACTGGCCGCTGCTGCGCGATGCCCTGCAGCGCATGGGGCGGGCCGATCTGATCGGGAACGGGAAGCACCATCTGGTGCCGACCTGGCAGCCGGCCGGGACGGGGCAGGGCGCGGCGCGCCCATCCACGGGCGGGCGGATGACCCGCGGCGGGAAGGCTCTGAAAAAGCGCGGCCAGACCTTCCAGACCCAGCACAACGGGGTGGAGGCCGCGGCCCGTCCGGGGGCGAAACCAAAGGCCGAGGCCGCGTCGGCGGGCAAGGCGGGCGGCCGTTCGCCGGCGCCCCACGGTGGCAAGCCGCGGGCTGGTGCCGGGAAGCTCCGCAAGAAGGGGCGCCCGGCCGGCAAGCGGCCGCGCGCCTGACGGCGCAGTGGCTCAGGCCGACGCGTCGGGCGTCGGTACCTGGCCTTCCAGGCTGAGATTCAGGCCGGTGGTGGTGCGGTCGCCGGGGTCCAGGAAGTACAGGTAGGGGCCCACCACCGCCTCGGGTTCGGGCAGCAGTTCCGCGTTCTCACCCGGATAGTGGCCGGCCCGGAAACGGGTGCGCACGGGACCGGTGTCCACGCCATTGACGTGGATGAAGCGCGGCTCGTTGCGATGCTCATGGGACAGGATGTCGATCAGGGCGTCCTGCGCTGCCTTGGCCATCCCGAAGGCCCCCCAGAAGGCCTTGCGCGCGTTCTGGGTGGAGACCACCAGGCTGCCGGTGGGGCTGGCCTCCAGCAGGGGCAGCACCGCCTGGGTCAGGAAGAACGGGCCGTGCAGGTTGCTGTTGATGACCTTGAACCACAGCTCCGGGTCATAGTTCTTCATCGGCATCAGCGCCCCGGCCCAGCCGGCGTTCAGCACCAGGCCGTCGAGGCGACCCAGCGAGTCACGGATGTTCTCCGCCAAGTCGCCGTAATCCTTGACCGTAGCCCCCTCGAGATTCAGCGGGTAGATCGCGGGCTGCGGGTGGCCGGCCTGTTCGATCCGGTCGTAGACCGCCTCCAGGCCCTTCAGGTCCTTGTCCAGCAGGACCACCGTGGCGCCGGCGGCGGCGCAGGCCTCGGCGACTGCCCGGCCGATGCCGTCGGCGGCGCCGGTGACGAGGATCACGCGCTGGTCAAAGGCGCCCGGTTCGGGACGGTAGGCGAGGAGGCGAGGGATATCGAGGTCGGTCAAGGATGGTCCTCCAGGAACAGGTGCGCCGATTCTAGTCCAGATTGTACGGCGGCTTCGAGCGTCGACGGCAGTGCGTGGGTCAGGTAATCCCCTGACAGGTAGCAGTCGGGCCAGGGTGTGCGGGGCGGTGGACGGTGCCGATCCAGATCGACCCGGGCGTCCACCGTCGCGCGGCGTTCGCAGACGCAGTGACCGGCTGCGGGCTCCCCCAGCTCGGGAAAGGTCCGTGCCAGCGAGCGGGCGACGGTGCGCCATCGGGCATCCGCCGTCAACGGTTCGAGGTCGTCGGCGGCCGAGATCACGACAGCCAGCCAGTGCGGGGCGCCCGCGACGTGCCGGGGGATCAGCCACTGGCCATGCTGGCCGAGCAGCCCCTGGAGAGGGGGCCGGTCCGTCAACGGCCGCGGGTAGCGCAGGTAGACGGTGCAGATGCTGCGCGCGCCCATGGCCTTGAGCCCCTGATGCGTGGCGCCCCATCGAGCGTCCGCTGGCAACAGGCTGGCGGTGGCGGTGGGCGTGGTGGCCAGGATCAGCGCGCGGGCGTTGCTGGTGTCGCCCTGGCGATCGTGCAGTCGATAAGGGGCATCCGGGCGTGTCGCGTCGCGCTGGATCATCGTGATGCGGCGGCCAAGGTCCACGCGCGCACCCCGGGCCCGAAGCTCGCGGATGGCGGCGTCGGGGAACACCTCGCCCAGGGGCCGCGCAGGGATCAGCAGGCGGGCGGCCTCCGGCCCGTGATTCAGGGCCCGTCGCAGCACGTTCTGGAAGATCCGCGCGGAGGCCAGGCGGGTCGGAGTGTTCATCACCGCCAGGCACAGGGGGTCCCACAGCCGCTCGATCAGGGCTTCCGGCTGGTGGCGGCGCCGCAGCCAGTCGAGTACCGGCAGGTCGTGTCGCAGGGGACGGTGCAGCAGGGCCGCCGCGCCGATCAGGGCGCGCAGCCGGATGCCGGTGGCGTGGCCGGGAAGGGAACGATAGAGGGCCGTGGCCAGGGCCGGCAGCCGGGGCGAGCGGGGCTCGAGCGCGAAGGCCGGGGATGCTGGCCGGCGGTCGGGGTCGAACATCCGCAGGCCGAACGGGACGGCGTGAAAGGCCGAGTCGGGGTTGATACCGACCGCGCGGATCTGTTCCAGGGTCTGCTGGCAGGCCCCCACGAGGATGTGCTGGCCGTTGTCCAGTGGGGTGTGGTCCAGCTCGAGGCTGCGGGCGCGCCCGCCGGGGATCCGGCCGGCCTCGATCAGGTGTACGGGCTGTCCGGCGCGCGCCAGGGCAAGGGCTGCGGTCAGGCCGGCCCAGCCCGCGCCGACCACGGCGACAGGGTTCGCGGGAGGGCTGGAGGCCATGGCGTCAGGCCGCGCGGCGGCGATGCTCGCGTTTCAGGCGCCGGGCGGTGCGCCAGGCGATCCACAGCTTGCGGATCGGGGTCAGGCGTACGCGGTGTTCCAGAACACGGAAGCCGTCGTCCTCGATCTCGTCCAGCAGGGTGCGGTAGATCGCCGCCATGATCAGGCCCGGGCGCTGGGGATAGCGGTCGGCAGCGGGGAGGTGTTCCTCGGCACTGTCGTAGTAGCGCCGCGCCCGTTCGGCCTGTTCCGCGAACAGGGCGCGATGACGGTCATCGGTGATGTTGACCTGGAACTCCTCGGGTTTGACCCCGTGCTTGCGCAGCTCGTCGAGCGGGATATAGACGCGGCCGCGCATGGCGTCCTCGTGGACGTCGCGCAGGATGTTGGTGAGCTGCAGGGCCATGCCGAGGTCGTGGGCGTACTTCAGGGTACGCCGGTCGCTGTAGCCGAAGATGTGGGCGGAGAGGATGCCGACCACGCTGGCGGCGCGATAGCAGTACAGCGACAGGGTGGTGAAATCCGGGTAGCTGTCGTAGTCGAGATCCATCTGCATGCCGTCGATGATCTCGTCGAAATATTCGCGGCCCAGGTCGAAGGCGGCGATGTGGGGCTGCAGTGCCTGGGAGATGGGATGACGGGGTTCGCCCGCGAACAGGCGTTCGATCTCCTGGCGCCACCAGTCCAGCTTGGTCCGGGCGACGCTCTCCTCGCGGACCTCGTCGACGATGTCGTCCACTTCCCGGCAGAAGGCGTACAGCGCTGTGATGGCGCGGCGCCGGTCGGGCTCCAGAAAGCGAAAGGCGTAGTAGAAGCTGGAGCCGCTCTGTGCGGCCTTCTCCTCGCAATACTCGTCGGGGGACATGCGCTCTCGCGTGGCGGGTGTCGAACAGGGACGGGAAGGCTAGCACAGGCAGTGCGCGAGGCGGGAGATTGCCCCCGAAGGCGGATTGTTGACCTGTATCAAGCCCGCTACCGGGTCGTGGTCGTAGCCTGTGATGATCCGATGCCTAAAATGGGCGGTACACGCTCGAGGGGGACCCGATGGAGCAGCGCCTGGTATTTGATCCGGAGATCCTGCGTCGCTATGACGTGAGCGGACCTCGCTACACGTCGTATCCCACGGCACCCCAGTTCCACGAGGGTTTCAACGACCGCGCGTATGCCGAGGCGGCGCAGGCCACCAATGGGGCGAACCCGGCGCGTCCGCTGTCGCTTTACGTGCATGTCCCGTTCTGCGACACGGTCTGTTTCTATTGCGCCTGCAACAAGGTCATTACCGGCAACTACCAGCGGGCGCAGCGCTATCTCGCGTATCTGGAACGCGAGGCCGCGCTGCAGGGCGAGCTGTTTGACGCGGAGCGCACGGTGGGGCAGTTGCACTTCGGCGGGGGAACGCCGACCTATCTCGGGGACGAGGACCTGCGATCGGTGATGGCGTTGCTCGGGCGCCACTTCCGCCTCGACGGCAGTGCCGCGCGCGAATTCTCCATCGAGATCGACCCGCGCGCGGTGCGACCCGGGACGATACCGCTGCTGGGCGAACTGGGGTTCAACCGCATCAGCCTCGGGGTGCAGGACTTCGATCCGGATGTGCAGCGGGCGGTCAACCGCATCCAGCCCTTCGAGGTCACCGCGCGCGCCGTCGAGCAGGCCCGGGCCCATGGGTTCGAGTCCACCAACTTCGACCTGATCTACGGGCTTCCGCTGCAGACGGTGGAGACCTACACCCGCACCCTGGAACGTGCCCTCGAACTGCGCCCCGAACGCCTGGCGATCTACAACTACGCCCATCTGCCACAGATGTTCAAGACGCAGCGCCAGATCCGCGAGGCGGACCTGCCCGATGCGGCCGAGAAGCTCGCGATCCTGGAGACGACCATCGAGCGGCTGACCGCGGCGGGCTACGTCTACATCGGGATGGATCACTTTGCCTTGCCGGACGACGAGCTGGCCGAGGCACAGAGAGCCGGGACGCTGCAGCGCAACTTCCAGGGCTATTCCACCCGTGCGGAGTACGACCTCGTGGCGCTGGGTCCCACGGCCATCGGGAAGGTCGGCGCGACCTACAGCCAGAACCTGCGCGAGCTGGATGCCTACTACGCCCGCCTGGATGCGGGCCGCCTCCCGGTCTTTCGGGGGCTGGAACTGAGTGCCGACGACCGCCTGCGGCGGGACGTGATCAGCGAGCTGATGTGCCACTCGCGGATCGACTTTGCCGCGATCGAGGCGCGCCACGGGATCGTGTTCGGCGAGGTCTTCGCGGATGCGCTGGGGCGCCTCGAGGGTATGCAGGACGACGGCTTGGTGCGGATCGAACAGGGCCGGCTGGATGTGCTGCCGCGCGGTCGCCTGCTCCTGCGCAATGTGGCCATGGCATTCGACGCCTATCTGGCGACCGAAGGCCAGCCGCGGTACAGCAAGGTGGTTTAGCGGGCTCGGGGGCGCCGACGCGGGCGCAGGCTGTGGCTCAGGATGATCCAGGCATCGCGGGTGCGCAGGCGCGGGCGGGCGAAGACGTCCTCCTGCTGGCGCAGGCGCCAGAGGATGCGGGCGCCGCCATTGATGATGGCGCGGATTTCCAGCCCCATGCGCCCGCGCAGCATCCCGCCCAGGGGCGCGCCGGCCCGCAGCAGGCGATCGGCGCGGGCGTACTGGAACTGCATCAGATTGCGTAGCTGGAAGGTGGTCTTTCCGGCCGCGAGCATGGCCTCGGTGACGCCGTACTGATCCATCTCTTCCTGCGGGAGGTAGATGCGGTTGTTCTCCTCCAGGTCCTGCTGCAGGTCCTGGTAGAAGTTGATCAGTTGCAGGGCCGAGCAGATGGCGTCGGAATGGCCCAGCATTTCCTCGGTCGGGTTCCCGTTCAGATGCAGCAGCAGCCGCCCGACCGGGTTGGCCGAACGCCGGCAGTAGTCCATCACCTCGCCAAAGGTCGCGTAGCGCGTCTGCTCGAGGTCCTGCAGGAAGGCATCGATCAGGTCGGAGAACGGTGCCGCCGGCAGGTGGAAACGGGCGCGGGCATCCGCCAGGGCGATCCATTCGGGATCGTGTTCCGCGGCCGGGTCCTCCAGGATCTGCACGCGTTCCTGCATGGCCAGCAGTGCCAGGCGGCGCTCTTCCACCGGGCGCGGGTCCTCGTCGGCCAGGTCGTCGGCGTCGCGGGCAAAGCAGTAGATCGCCGCCACCGGGCCGCGCAGGCGGCCGGGCAGCAACCAGGAGGCCACAGGGAAGTTCTCGTAGTGCGCCGTGGCACGCTGACGGCAGTGGCGATAGGCCTGGCGGATCCGGGGTTCCATCAACCATCAGCCCCCGCGGGGTGGCGGGCGTGATCAGCCGGCAAGGCTGCGCTCCGGGGCGGGGGCGCCGTTGTACCAGGCCCAGAAATCGTCGGGCTGCTCCAGGGCGCCGTCGGCGCCCCACTGATCCGGTTGCTGTTCCGCGCCGATGTAGCCCCAGTTGGCGATCAGGGTGGGCATTCCGGCGGCGCGTCCGGCCGCGATATCGCGCTCGGCATCGCCCCAGTAGCAGTGGCGCTCCGGGGGCAGGCCGGTTTGCCGCGCCGCCAGCCACATGGGTTCGGGGTCAGGCTTGCGCTGGGGCAGGGTATCGCCGCTGACAACGGCCGCCATGCGTGCCCGCAGGCCGAGCGCCTCCAGCAGTGGATCGGTGAGCCAGCCCGGCTTGTTGGTGACCACGCCGACGGACCAGCCCCGGGCCTCGCAGCGGTCCAGGAGCTCGGCGAGCCCGGGGAACAGGGCGGTGGCCTGGCACAGGTCGCGGGCGTAGATCTCCAGGTAGCGCTTCTTCAGGTGCTCCGTGAAGGCGGCATCGGCGTCGGGGAAGGCGAGCGCGACGAGGGCCTGCGAGCCGTGGGAGACATGGTTGCGCACCGCCTGGAAAGGGAGTGGCGCGCGGTCGTATTCGGCCATCAGGGTGACCAGCGCCGCATGCATGTCCGGCGCGGTATCCAGCAGCGTCCCGTCGAGGTCGAACAGGAGCGAACCCAGATCGCGCGTCATGCGGTGGTGTCGTCGCCCCGGCGGGCGGCCATGAGGTAGTTCACGTCGGTGCGCCCCACCAGGCGGTAGCGACCGCTGAGCGGCGAATAGGTCAGCCCGGTCATTGCGGTGACCTCGAACCCATGGCGGCGCAGCGCGGCGCCCAGTTCCGAGGGCCGGATGAAGCGGCCGTACTCGTGGGTGCCGGCGGGCAGCATGTTCAGCAGGTATTCGGCCCCGACGATCGCCTCGGCGAAGGCCCGCGGCGTGCGGTTGATCGTGGACAGAAACAGCCAGCCGCCGGGACGCACAAGCTTCACGAGCGCATCGATGACCGCTTCGGGGTCGGGCACGTGTTCCAGCATCTCCAGGCAGGTGACCACGTCGTAGTCGCCGGCGTGGTGTTCGGCATGGGCCTCGGCGGTGGTATGCAGGTAGTGGATCTCCAGCCCGGCCTCGTGGGCGTGCTCGCGGGCAACTTCCAGGTGTTCGGCACCGGCGTCCAAGGCGGTGACGTGCGCGCCGCGCACCGCCATTGCCTCGGACAGGATGCCGGCACCGCAGCCGACGTCCAGCACCTTCTTGCCGGTCAGGTCGGCCTGGGCGTCGATCCACTCCAGACGCAGCGGGTTGATCGCATGCAGGGTGGCGAAGGGGCCGCTGGGGTCCCACCACTCGCGGGCGCGGTGCGTGAACTTGTGGATCTCGGCGCTATCGACGTTGGCGTGCGTCTGCGAACGGGATTGAGTCTGCGGGCTCATGGGATCGGTCTCGCTCAGGGAAACACTGGTTAATGTACACGTTCGCGCTCGAGTCGCTTTTGCGTGCGAACAAGGCGCGGTGACCGCCGTGCAGTCATTCTGCACAAGGGAGCCGCAACGCCGTTCTCGCGCCCGTTTTCGATAACAACGGGCGGCCGAGCCCCCGCTTTCAATCGTTTGTGGGGTTGGTACCCCAGGTCTCCCGATCCTGCGTTGCGGCCCTTGCCGGTAGAACCACTACCGGCTGCGCACCGCGCCTTGTCTCGGAAAACCTGGGGTACCAACGCGAGCGTGTACATTAATCAGCGTTTCCCTCAGGCAATGGGCTGCTGGGTTTCCAGCACCCGGATGCGCCAGTCATCGGCTTCGGCGCGGAGGTCCTGCACGTTCAGCGTAAGCAGTTCCCGGTCGCGCAGCAACGGGCGTCCGGCCACGTAGACGTCGCGTACGGCATCCCGCGTGGTGGCATACACGATTTGTGCGTTGGGGTCGTGCGCCGGCTGCAGCTCCAGGGCCTGCAGGTCCACCGCGACCACGTCGGCCTGCTTGCCGGGCTCCAGCGAGCCGATGCGGTCGGCCAGCCCCAGGGCGCGGGCGCTGCCGAGGGTCGCCATCTCCAGGGCCGAGGCGGCGGGCAGCGCCGCGGCGTCGCCGCTGACGGCCTTGGCCAGCAGGGCGGCGGTGCGCATCTCGCCGATCATGTCCAGATCGTTGTTGGAGGCGGTGCCATCGGTGCCCAGGCCGACGGTGATCCCGGCTTCCTGCAGACGCGCGACGGGGCAGAACCCGGACGCTAGCTTCAGGTTGGATTCCGGGCAGTGGGCGACGGACACCGGCCGGTCGCGCAGCTGGTCCAGATCGGATTCGTCCACCTGGGTCATGTGCACAGCGATGAAGGGCTGGTCCAGCATGCCGAGTCGGGCGAGGCGCGCCAGGGGCCGTTCGCCGTGGTCACGGACGGCGTCGGCGACCTCGCTGGCCGTCTCGTGGACATGCATGTGAATCGGCGCGTCGAGTTCGCGCGCGCGATCGGCCACGCGCTCCAGGCTCGCATCGCCAACGGTATAGGGCGCGTGCGGGGCCACATTGAAGGCGATCCGTTCGTGTCGGCCCCAGGCGGTCACCACGTCGGCGCCGCGCTGGAAGTGCTCGTCGGCCGTGCTCGCCCAGGGGGTGGGGAAATCGAACACGGTCAGGCCCAGGGAGGCGCGGATACCGGTCTCGTCGACCACTCGTGCCGCGTCCTCCACGAACAGGTACATGTCGCTGAAACAGGTGGTGCCGCCACGCAGCATCTCCGCGACCGAGAGCCGGGTGCCGGCCCGCACGAACTCGGGCGAGAGGAGCTTGCCTTCGGCCGGCCAGATGTAGCGCTTGAGCCAGTCCATCAAGGTGTGGTCGCTGCCGATGCCTCGCAGCAGGCTCATGCCCGAGTGGGTATGGGCATTGACCAGGCCGGGAATCAGGGCGTGCCCGGGATGGTCGCGGTACTCCGCATCGGGGTATCGGGCGCGGGCGGTCTCCGTGGGCTCGATCGCCTGGATGACGCCGTCGCGGATGATCAGGGCGTGATCCCGCAAGATGGTGTCGCGGGGGATGACCGGGAGAATCTGGGGGGCGCCGAGGATCAGCGTGTGGCTCTGGTTCATGGGACACGGTCTGCGCGGGATACAGGGTCGCGCATGGTACCCGAAAGGGGCGGCGTTGCGCCGCCCCGGGGCGGTAAGGAGACGCTGATTGAATCGCGCGTCCGCGCTCGAGTCGCTTTTGCGTGCGAACAAGGCGCGGTGACCGCCGTGCAGTCATTCTGCACAAGGGAGCCGCAACGCCGTGTGCGCGCCCGTTTTCGATCAACAACGGGCGGCCGAGCCCGCTCTTTCAATCACTTGTCGGGTTGGTGCCCCCTGTTCCCCGAGCCAGCGTTGCGCCACTTGCGGGTAGAACCACTACCCGCTGCACGACGCGCCTTGTCTCGGAAAACAGGGGGCACCAACGCGGACGCGCGATTCAATCAGCGTCTCCTTTAGGACTACTGGCGGTTGATCGCGAAACGGCCGGGGCCGGTCAGGGCCAGCGCGATGGCCGCGAACAGGAACATACCCTGCAGTTCCAGGGCCCAGCCGCCGTGGCCGGTGAGCTGGAAGACCTCGTGGGCATGCGCCAGTGCGATGGCAAAGACCATGTTGATCGCGATGAGTACGGCGCCGATGCGTGCATAGAGTCCGAGGATGACCAGGATCGGCGCCAGGATCTCGCCGATATACACCCCGTAGGCCAGGATGGCCGGGAGTCCGGCGTCGGCCAGCATGCCTTCGATGCCACTGATGCCACCGGTGATCTTCGCGATGCCGTGCAGCAGGATCATGATGCCGAGCGCCAGTCGCAGGATCAGCTTGCCGCTGTCGTCGAGGGTGTGGTCCATGTCGATACTCTCCTTGTAGCAGGGCGGGCAGTGGCCCGCGTTGGGGCCCGGGGCGATGCCGCCGGGCCCGATTCGGCTGGGCCCCCGCCAGAACGAGGGGGCCCTGGAAAATGGACCGGTTCGGTCAGCCGGCCTCGCGCCCAAGGCGCTGGGCGCGGGCGACCTCCGCAACGTGCCGGCCCTGGGAGGCGGCCATGCCCAGTTCGCTCTCGCTCGGCTGGCGCGAGCCGTCGCCGGCGGCCAGCGTGGTGGCACCGTAGGGCGTGCCGCCGCAGACCTCGCTGACGTCGAGCATGCGCTTCTCGGTGTAGGGTAGACCAACCACGGTCATGCCGTAGTGAAGCAGATTGACGATGGTGGAGACCAGGGTCGTCTCCTGGCCGCCATGCTGCGATGCCGTGGAGCCGAACACGCTGCCGACCTTGCCGACCAGCTTGTCGCCGAACCACAGGGCGCCGGTCTGGTCGAGGAAGTTGGCCATCTGGGCGGCCATGCGGCCGAAGCGGGTCGGGGTGCCGATGATGATGGCGTCGTAGTCCGCCAGTTCCTCCGGCTTCGCGATGGGTGCGGCCTGGTCAAGCTTGGCGCCGGCGTTGCGGGCCACCTCGTCCGGCATCAGTTCCGGGACACGCTTGATCGTGACCTCGGTATCCGGGACTTCGCGGGCCCCCCGGGCCACGGCCTCCGCCATCTGCTCGATGTGGCCCCAGGTGGAGTAGTACAGGATCAGGATCTTGGTGCTCATGGTCGACGGGCCTCCGTTTGTCGGGAATCGAATATCCGTCAGCCTAGATCCGATTTATACGAAAGAAAATGCCGAAAAAAGCCCCTTAACGTTCGTTTAAATCGAACGGTTATCGGTGGGCGGCCGGTTGGTGGTTTCCCGCCTGGCGCAGGACCTGGGCCTCCAGGACGGCCAGGGTGTCGGGGTGACCGTACAGGTAGCCCTGGAAATGACGGCAGCCCAGGCCGAACAGGAAGGCGCGCTGATCGTCGTTCTCCACCCCTTCGGCGATCACGTCGAGGTCCAGGGTGTGGGCCAGATTGACCACCATCTGGGCAATCGCGGCATCGTTCGGGTCATCCAGCACATCGCGCACGAAGGACTGATCGATCTTCAGCTGGGCCAGGGGCAGGCGCTTGAGGTAGGCCAGCGACGAGTAACCGGTGCCGAAGTCGTCCAGGGAGAATTCGATCCCGAGCGTACGCAGTTCCTCGATGTGGGCAATGACCGTTTCCACGTTCTCCAGCAACATGCTTTCGGTCAGTTCCAGTTTCAGGCGTTCCCCGGGGGCGCCGGTTTCGTCCAGGATCGCCGCCAGGTCGCGGACGAAGTGGCGGTGGCGGAACTGGCGGGCGCTGACGTTGACCGACAGCGTCAGGTCACGGAAGGCCGGCTGGTGCTGCCAGGCGGCCAGTTGCTCGCTGGCCGCGCGCATGACCTTGCGTCCGATCGGGACGATCAGGCCGGTCTGTTCGGCGACCGGAATGAACTCGGCGGGGGAGATCGCGCCACGGGTTTCGTGCATCCAGCGCAGCAGGATCTCGGCGCCCATGACCGCGCCGGAGGCATCCACCTGCGGCTGGTAGTGCACGCTGAAGTGGTCCTGATCGAGCGCATGGCGCAGCTCGCTCTCGAGTTCGAAGCGGGCCTCGACCGCGCGGTGCAGGTCGGGGTCATAGAAGCGGACGGTGTTGCGCCCGGCGTTCTTCGCCCGATACATCGCCAGGTCCGCCTGTTTCAGGATCTCTTCCACGCCCAGACTGCGGCCGCTGAACAGCGTGGCGCCGATGCTCGGGGTGACATGGCGTTTCTGTCCGGCGAGCTCGAAGGGGTCGCGCAGGAGGTCGATCAGTTTGCGTCCCACCGCTTCCGCCTGGGTCGCGGCCCGCGCCGGGTCGGGGTGGAGGTCGTTGAGGATGACCACGAACTCGTCGCCCCCAAGGCGCGCCAGGGTATCGGCCTCGCGGACCGAGTCCTGCATGCGCTCGGCGACCTGCCGCAGCAGGTCGTCGCCCACGGCATGCCCCAGGGTGTCGTTGATGTCCTTGAAGTTGTCGAGGTCGATGAACAGGAGCGCGCCGTGCAAATGGCTGCGCTCGGTGTTCCCGAGCGTCTGGCTCAGTCGATCGTGCAGCAGGGTACGGTTGGGCAGATGGGTCAGGCCGTCGAAGAAGGCGAGACGGCGGATCTCGTCCTCGGCCTGCTTGCGGTCGGAGATGTCGGTCATCGTGCCGAAGGTCGCCGTGACCTCGCCGCGCTCATTGAACCGGGCACTGGCATAGACGCTGACCCAGCGGATGTCGCCTTCGCGGGTGCGCAGGCGGATCTCCTCGGACTGGGCATGGGACCCGCCCTCCAGCAGGGTGGCGCAGAAGCTGCGGGCGTCCTCGGTGTCCTCCGGGGCCACGAAGTCGCACATCGGGCGGCCCAGGGTCTCCTCCACGCTGAAGCCGGTGAGGTGTTCCCAGGCCGGGTTCAGGAGGGTCCAGCGACCGTCCGCATCGGTCCGGAAGATGACCTCGGAGATGTGGTCCACGACATCGCGGTAGCGATTCTCGCTTTCGGCCAGGGCATCGGTGGTGCGGCGATGGGCGGTGATATCCAGGGTCAGTCCGCGCAGGCTCTCGCGGCCGTCACCGTCCGTGGCCCAGGACAGGATGTCGCGCAGCCAGATCCACTGGCCGTCGCGGTGGGCAAAGCGGTAGTCCACGGTGCGCGACTGCTTGCGGCTCTCGCGGGCGGCGTTCTGGACCCGTGGCAGGTCGCTTGGATGGATGTGGCGGGCCCGCAGTTCGCCACGGCCCAGATTGCGCGCGGGAAAGCCGAGCAGGTGGCGGGTGTCGCCGGCGACGAACTCCCATTCGTGAGTGGCGGGGTTGGCCTCCCACAGGATGGCATTGGCCCCGCCCAGCATGGATTCCAGGCGCGCGACCGAGCGGTTGAGTTGCTGGTTTTGCTGTTCCAGCGTGGTCTGGGTTGTGCCGAGATGGGCGGCGACGTCGTTGAAGGTGCGCGCGAGGTCGCCGAATTCGTCGTTCGAGCGCATCGGGATGCGATGGTCCAGGCGGCCGACCTGCAGGGCCTTCGCGCCCTGATTCAAAAGGCGCAGCCGGCGGGTGATCACCAGACTGAACACAATCGCGGCGACCATCGACAGTACCAGAACCCCCATGGCCAGCAGGACGTTGCGCTGCAGGAGGTCGGCGGACAGGGCATCGATGGCGTCCGTCGAGTACCCGACCGCGAGGGTGCCCAGGGGTTGTCCGGCCAGTTCGATGTCCCGGAGGATCTCGATCTGTCCGGGGGCAGTGCGAATGCGGTCGCCGGATTCGGGGATTGCCTCCGGCGAGATGCCCACGGAGGCCATGGGCTGGTCCTGGGCATCGAGCACTACCGCGTAGAGCACGTGGGAGTCGTCCGCGACCAGGTCCAGCAGGTCCTGCAGCATCGCCGGATCGGCGTAGGCCAGCCCCGGAGTCAGCGCGCTGGACAGGAGGCGCCCCTGCTGCTCGGCAAAGCGCTCCAGCATCTGCGACTGGTTCTGCTGCACCTGGGAGATGCCACTGAACATCAGTACTGCGACCATCGCGACCTGGATCGCGACGGTGCCAATGATGATCTGCCAGGCGAAATTCAGGCGCATGCGGGGCTTGGCTCGCGTGTTCGCGGCGCCACCAGAAGGCTGGGGCCGAAGCTGGTTGGAGCCAGGCCGGAGCGGTTCATGGAAGGGTTCCGAGTCGGGGGCTTGCCAGTAGGGATGATTGGTCAAAAGCCGAAATTGTCGCGCATATTCTACGGGACTGTTCCGTAGATGCCCATCGTGGCAACGTCGCCACACAGGCTCCTGGAGCCCACCTCATTCCTCCTTGGGTTCGAACGAATCGAATGCATTTTCGAACGCCTCCTGGCGAAAAGGCAGGAAGTCGGTGTCCTGAACGGCAACGAAACCTCGGTGGCGTATCGCGCGCAGGAGGTGCTGCCCCTGGGCGGTGTCTTCAAGGCTGATGAGCGAGCGGGTCAAATCACCGGCTTCCGCGACGACGGCGTTGCGTGCCAATAGCGTCATGCCGGGGAAAGTGGGTGATGCCTCGATGACACGCACGAGAGTCCCATCCCCGAGTGACATCAGCATGGTCGTAGCACCCAGACGGGTGAGAGATTCCACCACGTCACCATCCGTGACCAGAACCAGGGCCTCTGTTTCGCCGCGCACGAAGGTGGTCACGGCGGCGCTGTGATGGTGGTGGTGCTGGATGATCGGCCGGGATGCTCCGTCTGTCCATAGTTGCCTGGAGAGGGCGTGATCCAGGTAGGCCGATGCCAGGCTTTCCTCGAAGGGTGCGGCAATGCGTGCATTCGCCAGGTCCTCGACACTGTCGAATGGCGTTTCGGGTAGCACCGCAATCAGAATCGCCAGCCGGTCCCGGGTGGCCGCTATCGCCTGGTAGCGCGTCTCCGTTTCAAGGAATGGCACCACATGCGGCGAGGTGAACACCAGGTCGTAGCGTTCGGCAGCGAGTCTTTGGTGGAAGACGTCACGGGTTCGCGCAGATTCGATTCGAACCGGAACCTCGAGCTGCTCGCTCAGCCAGTCGCGCAACGGTGCGTATCGCTCGAAGAGGGCTGGGGGGCTGAGAAAGGGCTGGATGCCCAGGGACCGGGTCTGGGCATCGTTTGCCAGTGCTGGCAAACCGCCGAGCATCAGCAGAACCGGGATGAGCACCGCACTGGCCGGCCGCGTGATCCAGTGCGCGGCAGGAACACGTGCGGGGTTTGAGCGTGTTCTGGTCATGTCATTGCGCCCCTCTCTCGTTCATACGGCATTCCGAATATTGAGTAAAGCCCAACGCGACCGGAACGACCCGTCGTGAAACGGTTGGGGATGGCGGTGCCGGCAAGCTGACGATTTGAGCGAAGAGTTGTGTGACCCGCCTGGTATTCGTCAATAACTCGTCGGTTCTGGTGGGTGTCCAAGCGGCCTTGCCGCGCCTTCGGCGAAACTGGCGCTTTTCTTGCTTGTTTGAACCGGCAGTACACAAGCGTGCCCGGGGTGCGGCAGGAGAATTCAGGATGGGAGTATTGGACAGGATCGCAGAGGCCTTGCTGGCGACACTACAGGGGCTCAGCCCGCTGACGGTGATTGGCCTGTTCGCGCTGGTGTTGTTCGCGTTGTTCCTGGTGGCCCTGGGCGCGACGGCGCTGCGGCGCGCGAAGGCCCTGCAGGGGGCCGCGCCCGCGTTGCTGACCACGCTCGGGATCCTCGGGACGTTCCTGGGGGTGGCGATTGGCCTGCTGGACTTCGATGCGGGACGTGTGGAGGCGAGCATCCCCGCGTTGCTGGAGGGGCTCAAGCTGGCCTTTGTGACCAGTATCGTGGGCATCCTCCTGTCGGCGGTGCTGCGCATGGTGCAGGTGTTGACGCCCACCGCGGCTCTCGCGGAGCGCGAGGTTCCCGCCGAGGCGACAAACGGCACCAAAGATCCGGCGCAACTGGCCGCACAGCAGCGCGATGCCGCACTGGCGATGGTCGAGGCCGTGCGGACTCTGGACCAGCGCCTCGATGCCCGGCTGGAGCGGCAGCACCGGGAACTGACCGGGGCGCTGGACGGCATGGCCGAGCGCATCACCGAAATGAGCAGCACGCATCTCGTCGAGGCGCTGGAGCGGGTGATCCACGATTTCAACCATCGTCTTGGCGAGCAGTTCGGGGCGAACTTCCGCCGCCTGGATAACTCGGTCGCGAGACTGCTGGAGTGGCAGGATCAGTACCGTCAGCAGATGGAAACCCTGCAGCGTGCCTTTGATCAGGCGCGCAGCGGGGTCGAGCAGACCGAGCAAACGCTGGAGCGCATGACGGGCCAGGCCCTGCAGATCACGCGTCACGTGGAGGATCAGGAGTCGACGCTCTCCAGCCTGCGCCGCGAGACGGTCGAACTGGAGGCGCTGCTGGGCAGCATCGCGGCCCTGCGCGATCGCGCAACCGAGGCCTTCCCCGCCATGGATGCCCGCCTGGAGGCGATGCTCGAGAGCATCGAGAACGCCGTTCAGGCCGGACACGCGGCCGAGCAGCGCTGGAGCCGGCCGGTGGCATCAGCGGGCGGGCGTAACTGATGTTTGCGTGGATGGCGCGGCGCGGACGCCGGGCCGAGGGCCCCGGCAGCGAGGCGGACCAGGGCTCGCACTGGCTCGCCGTGGCGGATCTGATGGCGGCGCTGATGATGATCTTCTTGTTTCTCGCCCTGCTGCATATGGTGCAGGTGGAGCGCGAGAGTGCCGCGCACACGGAGGTCCGCAACGAGGCGGCCGCGCTGCGCGCGGCGATCTATTCGGTGCTCGAGGAGGAGTTCCGGGAGGATCTGCCGCGCTGGAACGCGGAGCTGGATCGCGACAGCCTGACGCTGCGTTTCCGTGAGCCGGAGGTCCTGTTCGAGCGCAGTTCATCCTCCATCCGGCCGCGATTCGAGGCCATTCTGGCGGATTTCATGCCGCGCTATGCCGAACAGCTGCGCCCGTTCGCCGAGGTGATCCGGGAGGTGCGGATCGAAGGCCACACGTCGAGTGAGTGGGCCGGGAGCGACGATCCCCTGGAGGCTTATTTCGGCAACATGGATCTTAGCCAGCGGCGCACGCGGGCGGTGCTGGAATATGCCTACCAGCTGGAACCCCTGCAGGAGGCAGACTGGTTTCGCTCGCGGGTCGCCGCCGTGGGCCTGTCATCTTCGCGGCGGGTGCTGGATGCACAGGGCGAGGAGGACCGCCGGGCCTCCCGACGGGTCGAATTCAGCGTGCTGACGGACTTTGAAACGCGCCTGCTGGGCGAGGCCTCGCCGGCGGCGCCGGAACCCTTGCCGCTGGAGGCGCGCGGGCGCTGATCGTAAGGGGAACACTTAATCAGTGTTTCCCTCGGCGTCAGAGGGCCTGAAGCAGGGCCTCGCGCAGTCGGGTCTGTGCCTCGGCGTCCAGCGGGGTGCGCCCGGGTCGGCTCAGCAGGAAGCTGTCTTCGACCTGTTCGCCGGCCGTGGCGATGCGGGCGGTGCGGACGTCGATACCCTGCTCGCCAAGGATATGCCCGATGGTGGACAGCAGGCCCGGTCGATCCAGGGCCCGCAGGCGCATGCGCGTGGCGTGGCCCCCGGGCGCCGGCTCGAATTCGATGCGGGTGTCCACGTCGAAGTGCTTGAGGCGTCGCGGTAGCTGACGCGTGGCGGGGTTGGGGGTGCGGCCCTGGCGGGCGAGTTCCTGCTCCAGAGCGTGGCGGATCTCGTCGGCGCGATAGCCGGCATCGACGGTCTGGCCGCCGCCGCTCTCCAGGACCAGGAAGGTATCCAGGGTGCGGCCACCCGCCGTGGTGATGATGCGGGCGTCTACGATGTCGAGCCCGAGCTGGGTCAATGCGCTGGTGATGCGGGCGAAGATCTGCGGGTGATCCTCGGCATAGACGAAGATCTCGGTGCTGCCGCGCGAGGTCTTGGGGCGTACCAGGATCAGCGGGAGCGCGTCCGGTTCCAGCGGGAGCAGGGCCTGGGCATGCCAGGCGATCTCGTCGGCGGAATGGCGGAGGAAATACTCGTCGTCGAGTTCATCCCACAGCCGACGCGCCTGTTCCGGATCGAAACCCTGTTGCTGCAGCCGCTCGAGCGCCTCGACGCGCGTCTGGCGGATCTGCTCGTCCATGTCCGGCGGGGTGTCCAGGCCACGATCGAGGACGTTGCGCGTGGCGTGGTAGAGGGTCTGGAGCAAGGCATCCTTCCAGCTGTTCCATAGCTCCGGGTTGGTGCCGCGGATATCGGCAATCGTGAGCAGATAGAGAAAGTCCAGGCGTTCGCCGGTGGCGACCTCCCGTGCGAAGCCGAGGACCACCTCGGGGTCCGAGATGTCCTTGCGCTGGGCCGTGAGGGACATCAGCAGGTGCGAGCGCACCAGCCAGGCGACCAGCCCGGCATCGGCGTCCGAGAGCCCGTGTTGCTGGCAGAAGTGCAGGGCGTCGTGGGCGCCCAGCTCGGAGTGGTCGCCGCCGCGACCCTTGGCGATGTCGTGAAACAGCGCGGCCAGGACCAGGCGTTCCGGCCGTTCCAGGCTCGCGTGGATGCGGTGCGCCAGGGGTTGTTCGTGGGCGAACTCGGGCAGGGCGAGCCGGCGCGCGTTGCGCACCACGTTCAGGGTGTGTTCGTCCACGGTGTAGGCGTGGAAGAGGTCATACTGCATGCGCCCGATGATGCGGCCGAAGGCCGGAAGATAGTTGCCCAGCACGCCATAGCGGTTCATCCGGCGGAGCTGGCTGGTGATGCCGCGCGGGGCCCGCAGGATGTCCATGAACAGCTCCCGGCAGACCGGGTTGCGCCGGAAATGACCGTCGATCAGGTGGCGATGCGCCCGGATCAGGCGGATGGTGGAGGCCCGTATGCCCTGGATCTCGGGGTGCTCCTGCAGCAGGCGGAAGACTTCCAGCAGCGCCGGGGGGTAGATCATGAAGACCTGGTCGTGGGCGGCCTCCAGGTAGCCGCCGCGAACCTGAAAGCGCTGATGGATGCGGACCGGGTCCTGCAGGTCTTCGGGATTGTCGAGGATGGCCTCGTTGAAGTGCTGCAGGAGCAGCTCGTTCAGGCGCTCGAGGTCGTTGATGGTGCGGAAGTAGCGCTGCATGAACTGCTCGACCGCCCGGTTGTGGTTCTGGTCGACGAAGCCGAAGGTGTTGGCCAGCTGGCGCTGCAGGTCGAACAGCAGGCGGTCCTCGCGGCGGCCGGCCAGCATGTGCAGGGCGAAGCGCACGCGCCAGAGGAAGTTCTGGCCCTCCATCATCTCGCGGAATTCGCCCTCGCGCAGGAAGCCCAGCGAGACCAGTTCCTCGATGCGCTCGGCGCCGTAGTGGCGCTTGGTGACCCATCCGATCATCTGGATGTCGCGCAGCCCGCCAGGGCCTTCCTTGACGTTTGGCTCCAGGCGGTAGGCGGTCTCGCCGAAGCGGCGATGCCGGGCCTGCTGTTCCGCCAGCTTGGCGGCGTAGAAACTGCGCGAGTCCCAGATGCGATCGGGTTCGATGGCCTGGCGGAAGTCGTTGAACAGACCCAGATGACCGGCCAGGTAGCGGGCCTCGATCAGGTTGGTCGCAACGGTGATGTCGTCGCGCGCCTCGCGGGTGCAGTCTTCGATGCTGCGCACGCTGTGTCCGACTTCGATGCCGATATCCCAGAGGAAGGTGACGAAATCGCTGATGCGGTCGAAGCGGGCACGGTCGTGCTCGCCCTCGAGGATGATCTGGATATCGATGTCGGAGGCGGGATGCAGTTCGCCGCGCCCGTAGCCCCCGACTGCGATCAGGCACAGCCGGTCGTCGTCGGCCAGGCCCTTCTGCGCCCAGATCAGCTTGAGCAGCTCGTCGATGCGCCGGGCATGGCCATGGATCAGTTCGGCGATGGGCATGCCGTCACGAAAGCCCTGGTACTGCTGCTCCAGGATGGCGCGGCGGCGGTCCCGGAACAGGGCGATGTTCCCCGGGTTGCGGCTCAGGCGCTGATAGTCCTCGCCCCAGTCGGCCGTGAAGGCCGGGGTATCGAGTTCGCCGGGGGTGCTGCCCGCAGGATTCATTGCAACTCCGTGGCGTTGTTGGTGCGAATCGGCGGGTAAGGGAGGCGAAAAGCCCGGATCAGGCCGCGATCTCCTGGGGCGGGGTTTCGTCCTTGCGCAGGGTCAGGATCTCGTAGCCATCCGCGGTCACCAGGATGGTGTGCTCCCACTGGGCCGAGGGGCTGTGATCCTTGGTCACGGCGGTCCAGCCGTCGGCGAGGATGCGCGTATGCCGGCGTCCGGCATTGATCATGGGTTCGATGGTGAAGCACATGCCTTCCTCCAGCGTCATGCCGGTGCCGGGCTTGCCGTAGTGCAGGACCTGTGGGTCCTCGTGAAAGCCGCGCCCGATCCCGTGACCGCAGAATTCCCGCACCACGGAGCAGCGCCGGGCCTCGGCGTATTCCTGGATGGCGTGTCCGATGTCGCCCAGCGTCGCCCCGGGGCGGACCTGCTGGATGCCGAGGTACATGCTGGTGCGCGCCACGTCGATCACCCGCTGGGCCTGGATGCCGGCCTTGCCGATCACGAACATGCGGCTGGTATCGCCGTGAAAGCCGTTCTTGATGACGGTGATGTCAATGTTGAGGATGTCGCCGTTCTTCAGCTTCCGGTCGCCCGGGATGCCGTGGCAGACCTGGTGGTTCACCGAGGTGCAGATCGACTTGGGAAAGCCCCGGTAGTTGAGCGGGGCCGGGATCGCGTCCTGGGTGTTCACGATGTAGTCGTGGCAGATCCGGTCCAGCTCCCCGGTGGTCACGCCGGCCTGCACATGGGGCTCGATCATCTCGAGGACTTCGGCGGCCAGGCGGCCGGCGACGCGCATGTGTTCGATCTCTTCGGGGGTCTTGATGGAAACGGACATGGGGGCTCCCGCCGCGGCGCCCGGAGGGGCTCGGCGTTTGGTTCGGGTAAGCGTCCTATGCTATAAAGCGCGCGCCTCGCTGGCAATTCGGCGGGGCCGGATGCCGCCCTTTGCGGGGCCGGTGTTCGAAACCTTAATCCACACACGTATCGGCACGGTCTGTCGGGTGCCCGCTCGCGAAGAAGATTCGGTTCGGGTTTCAGATCGGGATACGTGGAGGCTCAACCCGTTACAGGAGAAACCTCATGTCCCTCGTGACTATGCGACAGATGCTGGAGGCCGGCGTGCACTTCGGCCACCAGACGCGTTACTGGCATCCCAAGATGGCCCCGTACATCTTCGGGGAACGCAACAAGATTCATATCATCAACCTCGAGAAGTCCCTGCCGATGTTCAACGACGCGTTGAACTTCCTCGGCAAGCTCGCCGCCGACGGCGGCCAGATCCTGTTCGTCGGCACCAAGCGCTCGGCGCGCGACGTGGTCGCGGAAGAGGCACGTCGCTGCGGCATGCCGCACGTGAGCCACCGCTGGCTGGGCGGGATGCTGACCAACTTCAACACGGTCAAGCAGTCGATCAAGCGCCTGAAGGATCTCGAGACGATGGACGCCGACGGCAGCTTCCAGGTCCTGAACAAGCGCGAGGCCCTGAGCCGTCGCCGCGAGAAGGAAAAGCTGGATCGCAGCCTGGGCGGTATCAAGGACATGAACCGCATGCCCGACGCCATGTTCGTGATCGACGTGGGCTACGAAAAGATTGCCGTGGCCGAGGCGAAGAAGCGCGGCATCCCGGTGGTGGCAGTGGTCGATTCCAACCATTCCCCGGAAGGCGTGGACTACGTGATCCCGGGCAATGATGACGCGATGCGTGCCATCCAGCTCTACGTGGCCGCGATCGCCGACACGATCATCGAGGCCAAGGGCGCCGTGAGCACCGGTGGCGTGAGCGAAGAAGAGTTCGCCGAGCCGGCCGCGGCCGAAGGTTCCGACGACACCGCGTCGCCCGCCAACCCCGCTTGATAACCGGGACCGGCCGCCCGAGGCGGCCGGTCCGAGCATGATTCAGGAGCACCAACGATGCAGATTACTGCTGCACAAGTGAAAGAACTGCGCGAGCGCACTGGCGCCGGCATGATGGAATGCAAGAAGGCCCTGACCGAGACCGGGGGAGACCTGGAAGCGGCCGTGGAAGCCATGCGCAAGTCCGGCATGGCCAAGGCCGACAAGAAGGCGGATCGGGTTGCGGCCGAGGGCCGGGTCGAGATCGCCTGCGAGGGTTCGCAGGCCGTGATCGTCGAGATCAACTGCGAAACCGACTTCGTTGGCAATGACGACAACTTCCGTGCCTTCACCGGCACCTGCGCCAAGGTGGCGCTGAACACCGCAGCCGATTCCGTCGAGGGTCTGATGGCCGAGACCGTGGATGGCCAGACCCTGGAAGAGCAGCGCACCCAGCTGATCGCCAAGGTGGGCGAGAACGTCCAGGTGCGTCGCTTCGAACGAATGAGCGCGGAAGGGGCCCTGGGCTTCTACCAGCATGGCGCCCGCATTGGCGTGCTGGTCGGCCTGAACGGCGGCGACGAGGCGCTGGCGAAGGACATCGCCATGCATATCGCGGCCAGCCACCCGGTGTGCGTGGACGAAAGCCAGGTGCCGACCGAGCTGCTCGACAAGGAACGCGCGATCTTCAAGGCGCAGGCCGAGGAGTCCGGCAAGCCCGAGAACATCATCGAGAAGATGATCGAGGGCCGGATCCGCAAGTACCTGGGCGAGATTACCCTGGTCGGCCAGCCGTTCGTGAAGGACCCCGATCAGACCGTCGGCCAGTTGCTGGAGAGCAAGGGTGCGTCGGTGTCCGGATTCATCCGCTATGAAGTGGGCGAGGGCATCGAGAAGAAGACCGAGAACTTCGCCGAAGAGGTCATGGCTCAGGCGCGCGGCGCCTGATCCAGCAGGATCCCGGGGCGGCCGCTTGAAGCGGCCGTTTCCGGATAAGAGGGCCAGAAAAAACTGGCAAGCGAGAATAACGAGCCCGAGATAAGGAACTCCATGAGTCAGGACAGCCAGCCCGCGTACCGGCGCATCCTTCTGAAGTTGAGCGGGGAGGCCCTGATGGGCCAGCAATCCTACGGGGTGGACCCGGATGTCCTGGCGCAGGTGGCCGAAGAGGTCTCGGAGCTCTCCCGCATGGGGGTAGAGGTCGGCATCGTGATCGGTGGCGGTAATATCTTCCGCGGTGCGGGTCTGGCGCAGGGCGGTATGGACCGGGTGACCGGTGATCACATGGGCATGCTGGCGACGGTGATCAACGCGCTGGCGCTGCAGGATGCGATCGAGCGGGCCGGGCGTTTCTCTCGAGTAATGTCGGCGATCCGGATCAACCAGGTCTGCGAGGACTACATCCGGCGCCGTGCGGTGCGCCATCTCGAGAAGGGGCGGATCGTGGTGTTCGCGGCCGGGACCGGTAATCCGTTCTTTACGACGGACTCCGCGGCCAGCCTGCGGGCGATCGAGATCAACGCCGATATCATGATCAAGGCGACCAAGGTCGACGGTGTCTACGATGCCGACCCGGTCAAGAGCAAGGATGCCCGACGCTTTGAACGCCTGACGTTCGATGATGCGCTGGAAAGGCGCCTGGGCGTGATGGATACCACGGCCCTGGTGATGTGCCGCGACAACGGCCTGCCGATTCGTGTAATGAACATGTTTGCCAGGGGCGACCTGCAGCGGCTCGTGATGGGCGAGGCGGTGGGTACCCTGGTCGAGGGATCCCGCAATGAGTGACGCCACCATCAAGGACGCGCGCGAGCGCATGGACAAGAGCCTGGAAGCGCTGCGCAACGAACTGTCGAAGATCCGCACGGGGCGGGCGCACCCCACGCTGCTCGAGCACGTGCACGTGGAGTACTACGGCATGGAAGTGCCGATCAACCAGGTCGCGAACATCACGGCCGAGGATGCGCGCACCCTGGCCGTGGTGCCGTACGAGAAGGACATGGTGGGTAAGGTCGAGAAGGCCATCATGACCTCCGATCTGGGGCTGAACCCGGCGAGCATGGGGACCGTGATCCGGGTGCCGCTGCCGGCGCTGACGGAAGAGCGCCGCCGCGAGCTGGTGAAGGTGGTGAAGGCGGAGGCCGAGCACGCACGGGTCGCCGTGCGCAATATCCGGCGTGACGCCAACAATGCCTTCAAGCAGCTGGTCAAGGACAAGGAGATGTCCGAGGACGACGAGCACAAGGCCCAGGAGCAGGTCCAGAAGCTGACCGACGACCACATCGCCAAGATCGACGCGATGCTGGCGGACAAGGAAGCCGAGTTGATGGAAGTCTGACCGGCGCGCACGATGCCGGTTATCCCCAAACCCCGCGATGGGCTTCCCGCGCATGTGGCCATCATCATGGATGGCAACGGCCGCTGGGCCGAGGCGCGCGGTCTGAGCCGATCCGAAGGCCACCGCGCCGGGCTGGAGGCGACGCGCAACGCCGTGCGCTTCTTTGCCGAACAGGGCGTTGGCACCCTCACCCTGTTTGCCTTTAGCAGCGAGAACTGGGGCCGCCCCCGGGAAGAGGTCGAGGCCCTGTTCGACCTGTTTGTTTCCGCCATCGAGGCGGAGCTTCCGGAGCTCGTCGAGCGGGGTATCGCGCTGCGCTTTATCGGGGATCGCGCGACGTTCCCGTCCGATCTTCAGGCACGCATGACCGAGGCCGAGCACGCCACCGCCGGCAATGATCGGATGTGCCTGGTGGTCGCACTGGGCTATGGCGGGCGCTGGGACATCCTGCAGGCGGCCCGCCGCTGGGTGGCCGACAGCGATCGCGGAGCGGACCCCGAGGCCGCCTTCTCCGGATATCTGAGTACGGCCGGCCTGCCGGACGTGGATCTGCTGATCCGCACCGGGGGTGAACACCGGGTCAGCAATTTCCTCTTGTGGCAGGTGGCCTACGCCGAACTGCTGTTCATCGAGACCTTCTGGCCGGATGTGACGAATACGGAGCTGGAGGAAGGGCTGACCTGGTACGCAAGCCGCCAGCGCCGCTTCGGGCGCGTGCCGGCCGCGGGCGACGCGGCCGCGCCGGGGGAGGCGACCGGTGCTTAGGCAACGGATCCTGACGGCGTCGGCCCTGGGCCTGCCGGCCCTGGCCCTGGTGGCCTGGGGCCCCAACTGGGCCGTGCTGCTCCTGGTGGTGCTGGTGCTCGGGCTGGCCACCTGGGAATGGGGCGGCCTGGCGGGACTGGTGGGCCACGGTGCCCGCGCCGCGCTGGTCGCGGCCGTGGGCGCCCCCGTGCTGGCGCTTGGAACTGCCCCCGCAGGGGCGCTGCACTACCTGATTCTGGGCCTGGCCCTGCTGTGGTGGCTGGTGATCCTGCTGGTGCTGCCGTTCTACCGGGAACACGAGGAGGGCGCGCGCGGCCGACATGGACCGCTGTTTGCGGTTGCGGCGATCCTCACGCTGGTGCCGGCCGGAATGGGCCTCGTCTGGCTGCACGCACTGGCCCCGTTGCTGGTGGTGTATCTGGTGGTGCTGGTGGGGCTCGCGGATACGGGCGCCTACTTCGCCGGCAAGGCCTTCGGCCGCAACCCGCTGGCGCCCCATATCAGCCCCGGAAAGACCCGCGAGGGGTTATTCGGCGGCCTGCTCACGGTACTGGCCTTCGCGACCGTGGTGGCGATCGGGTGGGGGCTTGCCCCGATGGACGCGCTGGTCTTCCTTCTGCTGTCGGTACTGATCGGTCTGGTGTCGGTGGTCGGGGACCTGTTCGAGAGCATCCTGAAGCGCGAGGCCGGGTCCAAGGACAGTGGTTCCTTGCTGCCGGGTCACGGGGGTATTCTGGACCGGTTCGACAGTATGGTTGCAGCCGCCCCGGTGTTCCTGGCCGGGCTGTTGTGGCTGGCGCTGATACCGGCCTCGCCGGTGACGGGATAGCGCGCGCAGGCGCAGGTACTCATGAAGACGACGCAGCTCACCATTCTCGGATCGACCGGCAGTATCGGGCTGAGCACGCTGGACGTGGTGGCGCGTCAGCCGGCACGGTTCCGCGTCCATGCCCTGACGGCCCATCGCAACGTGGAACGCATGCGCGAGCAGTGCCTCCGGCACGCGCCGGAAATCGCGGTGATGGTCGATGCGGATGCTGCGGATGCCCTGCGCACGGCCCTGGCGGCGTCCGGTTCGCGCACGCAGGTGCGCGCGGGCGCGGAGGCCCTGGCCGAGGTGGCTCGCGCGCCGCAGGTGGATGCGGTGATGGCCGCGATCGTGGGGGGCGCCGGACTGTTGCCCACGCTGGCCGCGGCGGAGGCGGGCAAGCGGGTGTTGCTGGCGAACAAGGAGGCGCTGGTGATGTCCGGCGCCTTGCTGATGGATGCCGTGCGGCGCTCCGGGGCGTGCCTGCTGCCCATCGATTCCGAGCACAACGCGATCTTCCAGTGCCTGCCGAACGGGTATGTCTGTGCGGAGCCGGTGACACCGCACGGCGCCCGCCGGATCTGGCTGACCGCGTCGGGCGGGCCGTTTCGCGATCGTCCGCTGGATAGCTTTGCCGGCATCACCCCGGACGAGGCCTGTGCTCATCCCAACTGGGAGATGGGGCGCAAGATCTCGGTGGACTCCGCGACGATGATGAACAAGGGCTTGGAGGTGATCGAGGCCTGCTGGCTGTTTGCGGTACCGCCGTCGACGATCCAGGTCGTGCTGCATCCGCAGAGTATCGTGCACTCGATGGTGGCCTATGACGACGGCTCTGTGCTCGCGCAACTCGGGAATCCCGATATGCGAACACCGATTGCCCATGCCCTGGCCTGGCCCGAGCGCATGGAATCCGGGGTCGAGCCCCTGGACCTTCTGACCATGGGCCGGCTGGAGTTCTCCGAACCGGAAGCGGCGCGCTTCCCTGCGCTGGGGCTGGCCTATCAGGCCCTGGAGCGCGGGGGGACGGCGACGGCGGTGCTGAACGCGGCGAACGAGGTGGCGGTGGAGGCGTTTCTCGCCGAACGCCTGGCGTTCAGCGAGATCCCCGTGGTGATCGCCGCCACTCTCGATGCCATCGAGGCCGAGCCGGTGGACTCGCTGGAGCGGGTGTTGAGCGCTGACCGGAAGGCACGCGCGATCGCCGGGGAGCAGGTGGCGAACGCACGGCAAGTGGTGTCATGACCTTTCTGACGAGCCTGCTGGCATTTGCGGTGGCGATCGGCGTGCTCGTGACCGTGCACGAGTATGGACATTACCTGGCCGCGCGCCTGATGGGTGTCAAGGTGCTGCGGTTTTCGGTCGGTTTCGGGCGCCCGTTGTACAAGCGCTACTTCGGACGGGATCGGACGGAGTTCGTGATCGCCGCGCTGCCCCTGGGCGGCTACGTGAAGATGCTGGACGAGCGCGAGGGGGCCGTCGCGCCGGAGGAGGTCCCGCGCGCCTTCAACCAGAAGGGTCTCGGGGCCCGTACCTTTGTGGTGTCGGCGGGACCCGCGGCGAATTTCCTCCTGGCCATCGTGGTGTACGCCGTGATGTTCATGGTGGGCGTGGGAGGGGTCAAGCCGATTCTGGGCGAGGTGGCGCCGGAGACGCCGGCCGCCGAGGCCGGGCTCGAGCGCGGGCAGGAGATCCTGCGGGTGGGGGATCGCGCGGTCGTGGACTGGGAACAGGCCAACCTGCGGCTGCTGGATCATGCCGTGCGCGGCGAGGCCGTGACCCTGCTGGTGCGGGATGTGGAGGGTCGCGAGTTCGAGCGCGAGGTGGATCTGCGCGATCGCCAGGCGCTGCTGGGCGAGGGGCAGTTCCTCGACAAGCTGGGCTTGCAGCCGTATCGCCCCGCGCTGGAACCGCGTATCGGCGCGGTCGAGGCCGGGAGCCCCGCCGCGGCGGCGGGGCTGGAGCCGAGTGATCGCGTGCTGGCCGTGGATGGCGACGCGGTGACCGACTGGAACGACTGGGTCGAGCGCGTGCGTGCCCGTCCGGAGACGGACTTGCAGGTGACGGTCGAGCGGGATGGCCGAACCCTGGAGCTGCGCATGACGCCGGAGGCTGTGGATCATGAGGGCACGCGCATCGGCCGTATCGGTGCCGGGGTGGACCCGGATCAGCCGGCGGCGCGGGAGATGGCGGTCCTGGTGCGTCAGGGCCCGGTGTCGGCCTTTGTTTCCGGTGTCCAGCGCACGTGGGATGTCTCGGTCCTGACGCTCGGCATCCTGTGGCGAATGATCACCGGGGATGCGTCGGTTAAAAATATCAGCGGACCGGTTACCATAGCCGAGTTCGCGGGGGTCTCGGCGCTGATCGGGGTCTCGGCGTTTCTGGGTTTCCTGGGGCTGGTGAGCGTGTCCCTCGGGATCATCAACCTGCTGCCGATCCCGATGCTGGATGGCGGACATCTGCTGTATTACGCCGCCGAGGCGGTCAAGGGCAGCCCGGTGTCGGAGCGTACCCAGATCATCGGACAGCAGGTGGGGCTCCTGGCGATCGCGGGCCTGATGACACTGGCCCTGTACAATGATTTGACACGACTGTTTGGCTAGGCGTGGCGACGGGCCCCTCCGGATCGGGGGTCTTCGACGGGTCTGCCGAGCGGCCTTTTTCTGGCGGAGAGCATGGCGCGAAACAGCTTGAGAGGAATGGCCCTGATCGGCTTGCTGGGCCTGGCGGGGACGGCCTGGGGGCAGGCCTACGAGATCGAGGACATCGAGATCGAGGGGCTCGAGCGGATCACCGCCGGCACCGCGCTCAGCTATCTGCCCGTGCAGGTGGGCGATACCTTCGACGACAGTCGCAGTCCGGAGGTGATCCGCGAGCTGTTCCAGACCGGTTTCTTTGACGACGTCGAGATCGCGCGACGCGGTGACGTGCTGGTGGTGATCGTCTCGGAACGCCCCGCCATCAACGAAATCAACTTCTCCGGCAACCGCGACATCCCGGACGACGGGCTGCGGGAGGCCCTGAACTCCGCGGGCCTGCGCTCGGGGCGAGTGTTTAACCGGACTATGCTGGACCGTATCGAGAGCGAACTGCGCCAGCAATACTTCGCCCGTGGCCGCTACAACGTCCAGATAGACGTCGAGATCGTCGAGCTGCCGCGCAACCGCGTGGACGTAGAGATCGATATCGCGGAAGGGCCGGTGGCGAAGATCCGCCAGGTCAACGTGGTCGGCAACGAGAGCTACAGCACGCGCGAGCTGACCCGCGGTTTTGAATCCGGGGTGCCCCGCTGGTGGGCGTTCTTCAGTCGCCGTGACAATTACTCCCGCGAAAAGCTCTCCGGAGACCTGGAGCAGTTGCGTTCGCATTACCTCGACCAGGGGTTCCTGGAGTTCGACATCGACTCCACGCAGGTCACCCTGACGCCCGACCGCAAGGACCTGTTCATCACCATCAACGTGGACGAGGGCGAGCGCTACACGGTGACTGGCGTGGATCTGGCTGGCGAGTTCGTGATCCCGCGCGAGGAGCTGGAAGACCTGATCGAGGTGGATATCGACGCGCCGTTCTCGCGCAGCCAGATCACCGAGTCGGCGGAACGCATCAGCGAGCGGCTGACACGCGAGGGTTATGCCTTCGCCAACGTGAACCCGGTCCCCGATGTGGACGAGGACAACCGTGAGGTCGCGATTACCTTCTTCGTTGACCCGGGGCCGCGCGTGTATGTGCGCAACATCCGCATTACCGGCAACCAGAACACCGAGGAGCGGGTCTATCGCCGCGAACTGCGCCAGATGGAGAGCGCCTGGTACAACGGCGCGCTGATCGAGCGCTCGCGGGTGCGCATCCAGCGCTTGCCGTTCGTGCAGAGCGTGAACGTGGAGACCGAGCGGGTCGCCGGTACGGATGACGAGGTGGACCTGAACATCACCGTGACCGAGCAGCAGTCCGGGGCCCTGTCCCTGGGGGCCGGGTTCTCGCAGAACCAGGGCCTGTTGCTGACCGCCAGTCTGACCCAGGACAACTTTCTCGGGACCGGGAACCGCTTCTCGACCGAGGTCAGTACCAGCAAGGTCAACCAGCTGTTCCGGATGAGCGTGACCAATCCGCACTTCACGCCGTCCGGCGCGAGCCGCGGATTCTCCGTGTTCTACCGGAAGATCGATGCCGAGGAGGCGAACATCTCGCGGTACTCGTCGAATCGCTTTGGCTTCGACGTGACCTACGGCATCCCGCTGTCGGAATTCGACCGCATCCAGGTCCGGCCCGGTTTCGAGAACATCGAAATCGAGACGGTCGAGGCGTCGGAGACGCGCATCGGGACGCCGGACGAGATCATTGACGAGCTGGACGAGTTCGGTGACTCGGCGAATCTCTACAAGCTGGAGACCAGCTACGTCCATGACACGCGGGACAGCACGACCTTCGCCTCGGAAGGTCGGCGGCACCGGGTCGGACTGGAAGTGGCGATTCCGGGCAGTGACCGCGAGTTCTACAAGCTGACGTACTCGGGCCAGGAGATCTTCCGGCTGTCCGATCGCTATTCCTTCAGTCTGTCGGCCGGGCTGGCCTATGCGGATGGCTACGGGGGCGACGAGGTGCCGTTCTACGAACGGCTGTTCGCCGGCGGCATTCGCTCCGTGCGCGGGTATGAGGACAACCGCCTGGGCGACCTGCGCCCGCTGCGGGATGGCCAGCCCGCGACGCGTGATTCGAACGACGACCCCTACGGGGGTCGCTTCCGGACCACGCTGTCCGCGGAGCTGTTCTTCCCGATGCCGTTTGCCGCCGACAACGACGCGGTGCGCATGAGTACTTTCGTGGATGCCGGGAACGTGTTCGATCAGGTGTCGGATTTCGATAGTAGCGAGTTGCGCGCGTCGGCCGGGGTCGCGGTCACCTGGTTCTCCCCGGTGGGGCCGTTGAGCTTCAGTGTGGCCGAGCCGTTCAACGACCAGCCGGGTGATGATCTGCAGCGCTTCCAGTTCCTGCTGGGGGCCAGTTTCTGAAGATGGTCGATGCAAACGATGCCAGGGCATCGGGAGGCGGTATGAGATCCGGGCTCGCCTGGTGGGTGATCGTGATGATGGTCGTCAGCGGGTGGCTGGTGCTGCCGGCGGCGGCGGGCGCGCAGAACGTGGCTTTCGTCACCATGAACCGGATCCTCGAGGATTCGCCGCAGGCCGAGGAGGCGATGCGCGAACTGGAGCGCGAATTCTCGCCGCGCGATTCCGAGCTGGTGGCGGAGCGCGAGGAGCTGCAGCGCCTGCGGGACCGGCTGGAGCGCGACGGGGACCTGATGAATCCGTCGGAACGGGCAGATCTGGAGCGCGAGTTCTCGCAGCGCTCGCGCGAGTTCCGGCGGGCCCAGGAAAGCTTCAGCGAGGATCTGAACGTGCGCCGCAACGAGGAGCTGGCCAAGCTCCAGCGGCGCATCAACGATGCCATTGTCGACCTCGCCCGCGAACGCGACATCGACCTGATCCTCACCGAGCGTAACGTGCTCTACGCCAGCGATCGCATCGATATTACGGACGACATCCTTGCCGCAATGCAGCGCGACTGACGGCGGGTATACCGCCCGCGAGCTGGCGGAAACCCTGGGCGGGCGGCTCGTCGGCGAGGGTGAGCGGCGGGTTGCGGGGCTGGCCCCGCTGGCCGCAGCCGGACCCGGGGATCTGAGTTTCGTCACCGACCCCGACCGGCATGCCGAAGAAATCGAGAACTGTGCCGCGGGCGTGATCCTGGTGCCCGCAACCGCGGACCTGCCTGTGTTTCCCGGGCGGTCCCTGATTGTGCTGCAGGATGTCTACCTGGGCTATGCGCGTGCGAGTCAGTGCCTCGGCGCTCGCCGCCGCTTGCGGCCCGCGGGCGTACATCCGGGTGCGTTCGTCGATCCCGGTGCTTCGGTGGCGGCCGATGCAAGCGTCGCGGTTGGCGCCGTGATTGGTGCCGGGACGGTGATCGGCGCGGGGGCCGTGGTGTCCGCGCATTGTGTGGTCGGTGAGGGCGTCACCATCGGGGCCGGCACCTTCCTGCACCCGCGCGTGACGCTGCTCGATGGGGTGGAGGTCGGGGAACGGTGCATCCTGCACAGCGGCTGCGTGATCGGCGCCGACGGCTTCGGCTTCGCATCGGCCGGCGGCAACGGCTGGGAGAAGATCGAGCAGCTGGGCCGCGTCGTGATCGGCTCGAATGTGGAAATCGGGGCTAATACCACCCTTGATCGCGGGGCGCTGCAGGCGACGCGCATCGGCACCGGTGTGAAGATCGACAACCTCGTTCATGTTGCCCATAACGTCGAGATTGGCGACCATACTGCCATTGCCGGCTGTGTGGGCATTGCGGGGAGTGCCCGTATCGGGGCCCATTGCGCGATCGGGGGCGGCGCCGGGATCCTGGGGCATCTTTCCATTGCGGATCACGTGACGATCCACGCGATGACGCTGGTTACGCGCTCCATCGACCGGGCGGGTCACTACGCGTCCGGGGTGCCGCATCAGGAGGCGCGGCTGTGGAATCGCATGCTGGCACGGCTGCGACGCCTGGCACGTTAGGGGGGACGATCCCGTCCCGGGAACAGCCGGTTCTGGCCCATGTACGGGCGAAGAACCGATCGAACGTCGTATCGCACGTCCGCGCAGCGGTCCGTATGCGGCATCTCAAGAATCAGAAAAAGGACACCGGCGTGGATGACTTTAACGTCCAGGAGATCATGCGCTACCTGCCGCATCGCTACCCGTTCCTCATGGTGGATCGGGTGCTGGAGTGGGAGGCGGGCAGCTATCTCACGGGGATCAAGAATGTCAGCATCAACGAGCCGTATTTTCAGGGCCATTTCCCGATCAAGCCGGTGATGCCGGGGGTCCTGATCCTCGAGGCCCTGGCCCAGGCGACCGGGCTCCTGGCATTCAAGACGGAAGAGGCGCGCAACGAGAATCAGGACAAGCAGCAGCTCTACCTGTTCGTCGGCATCGACGAGGCGCGTTTTCGGCGTCAGGTGGTGCCCGGCGATCAGCTTCACCTGCGGGTTGATCTCAAGCGTACGGTGCGCGGGATCTGGCGCTTCGATGCGGTAGCGAAGGTCGGCGAGGATGTCTGCGCCACCGCACAACTGATGTGTTCCGGCCAGGAAATTCCGGCGTGATTGATCCGCGGGCCGACGTCCATCCCAGTGCCGAGATCGACTCCTCGGTGGAGATCGGACCGTTCTCGGTGATCGGTGCCAACGTGAAGATCGGCGCCGGGACCCGGGTCGGGCCGCACGTGGTGATTAACGGGCCCACGGAGATCGGGCGCGACAACCGGATTTTCCAGTTCTCCTCGCTCGGGGAGGAGCCGCAGGACACCAGCTATCGCGGCGAGCCGACCCGGCTGGTGATCGGTGACCGCAACGTGATCCGCGAATCGGTGACGCTGCACCGGGGCACCGAGAAGGGGCTGGGCGAAACGGTGATCGGGCACGACAACCTGATCATGGCGTACGTGCACATCGCCCACGACTGCACCATTGGCAACAGCATCATCTTCTCCAACGCCACTTCGCTGGCCGGGCATGTGGAGATCCAGGATCACGCAACACTGGGGGGGTTCACCCTGGTGCATCAGTTCTGCCGGGTGGGGACCTATGCCTTTACCAGCATGGGGGCCGCCCTGAACCGCGACCTGCCGCCGTACTGCCTGGCGAGCGGAAACTACGCGCGTCTGATCGGGATCAACAAGGTGGGGCTCAAGCGCAATGGCTTTTCCAACGAGGCCATCCAGGCGCTCCATCGGGTATTCATTCAGGGCATGCGCGGCCGGGCCGGCCGCGAGAGCCACCTCGACACGATGTTCGAGGAGACCGACGTCCCCGAGGTGCGCAACCTGATCGGGTTTGTCCGTGGCAGCCGGCGCGGCATCCTGCGCGGCGGCCGCCCCCACTGATCTTTGCGCTCCAACTCCCTCGGTCATTGAACCACAGAGGACACGGAGTGCACGGAGAATGGCAAGGTCAAGGGCGGTTCACAGGAAGATTGGAAGGGGCGAAGAAATTCAGGGTTGGATGCTTTCAGGAAACCGGCCCTTCAGGTGGGCGGATGTTCCAACCGCAAAGTGAATTGGCCACTACCGGTATGTAATCCGGGGGATCGACCAATTCGCCATCGCGGGTCGCAAAGCGATGTGGCGAACGGCGAGGGCGCCCTGTCTCACGGAACATAGTCGCGCTACATTCGCAGCCACGCCCCCTCAGAAGCTTCCAGGTGCCCCCGAGCCAGCCGGCGACTCGCCCCTGTTACCCCTTCCTGCCTTCCCATCTTCCTGTGAAGCGCTTTGACCTTCTCCGTGCACTCTGTGTCCTCTGTGGTGCAATCAGGACAGCGTTAAGTGGTGCCTGGGTGGCGGCTGGTCAACAGATGGCCGTGCTGGAGGAGTTCCTGCGCCATTTCGGCGACGCGGCGGTCGGCCCCACCATCCCCCAGGCGTTCTCGCACGCGGGCCAGCCGTTCACGCATGGCCAACCGTTCCTCGGGGTGTGTGAGCAGGCTCATGGCATCCCGCGCGAGGCGCTCGGGGCTGGCATCTTCTTGCAGGTACTCGGGTACCAGGCGCTCGCCCCCGACGATATTGACCAGGGCGATGTTCTCGAGGCGAACGAGGCGCGAGAACACAGCATGGCTCACGGCCCCCATCCGGTAGAAGACCAGCATCGGGGCCTGGAGCAGTCCGGCCTCGAGCGTGGCTGTGCCGGAGGCAATCAGCAGGAGATCCGCCCCGGCCATCAGGGAATGGGTTTGCGCATCACCTCCCACGAACTGCAGGGGCAGGTCGTCCCAGGCCGCGAGCTCGGTCAAGCGATCGGTCGTTACCCCGGGTGCCATCGAAACCACGAACCGTACATCCGGATGCGCGGCATGGATGCGCCGGACCGTGTCTACGAGCATGGGCCAGTGGCGCTTCAGTTCGCCGCTCCGGCTGCCGGGCAACAGGCCAACCAGTCGCGTCTCGGGCAGCAGGTCCAGCGTTTCCCGAATCGGTGTTTGCGGCGGTTGCACCCGGTCCACCAACGGGTTGCCGACATAGCGCACCGGTACGCCGGCGGTCTCGTAGACCTCGGTCTCGAACGGGAACAGGACCGCCATGGCGTCGACGCAGCGGCGAATGCGCTTGATGCGCCCGGAGCGCCAGGCCCAAAGCTGCGGGCTGACGTAGAACAGCACGCGAATCCCGAGGCGGCGGGCATGTGCCGCGAGGCGCAGGTTGAACTCCACGTAGTCGACCAGGACCAGCAGGTCCGGACGCTCGGTTTCGAGATGGCGGCTCATGCGCCGGAACAGCCGGCGCAGGCGCGGGTAGTTCACCAGCACATCGACCAGGCCGACCACCGCGAGCTCGGAGACGTCGATCAGCGTGTCGACGCCGGCGGCCCGCATCTGTGTCCCGCCCATGCCCGAGTAGCGCAGTCCGGGCTCGAGCGCGGAGAGCTCGTGGACCAGCCCCGCCCCGAGGGCGTCTCCCGAGCTTTCCCCGGCGCAGATCACCACATGCTGCGTCATTGCCGGAGCGGGGCTCCAGTCGGCGCGGGGCGGGGTGGCGTCATGCGAGGGCTTCGCGGATCTTCCCGCAGATCATGTAGATGGTCGCGTCCTCGAGTTCCGGGAACACGGGCAGCGACAGGCAGCGCGCGGCGATGTCTTCGGTGACGGGCAGCGATTCCGGGCGATTCTTCAGGTCGGCGAAGGCCTTCTGCTGGTGCAGGGGCACTGGGTAGTAGATCGCGCAGGCGACCTCGGCGGCCTTGAGGGCCCCCATGATGGTATCGCGGTGATCGGTCAGCAGCGTGTACTGATGGTAGACGTGGGTCCCGATACCGTCCTCGAACGGCACCTCCACGGGCAGGCCGGCCAGGCCGTCGCGGTAGCGCGCGGCGACCCGGCGGCGCTCCGCGTTGTAGGTATCGATGTGCGGCAGCTTCACCCGAAGGATCGCGGCCTGCATCTCGTCCAGCCGGCTGTTGTAGCCGATCTCGTCGTGGTAGTAGCGCTCGCTGGAACCGTGATTGCGCAGACGGCGCAGGGCCTCGGCGGACGACGGGCAGCTGGTGGTGACCAGACCGCCGTCGCCGAAGGCCCCGAGGTTCTTGCTGGGGAAGAACGAGAAGCAGCCGAAGGCATTGCCTGCACCGGTCTGCACGCCGTCGACCGTCGCGCCAAAGGACTGCGCACAGTCCTCCACGATCATCACCTTGTGCTTCTCGGCGATGGCCTGCAGGCGTGGCATGTCGGCTGGCTGGCCGAAAAGGTGCACCGGCAGGATCGCCCGGGTGCGTTCGGTGATCGCAGCCTCTACCTGATCCGGATCGATGTTGAAGGTGCGCGGGTCGATGTCCACGAAGATCGGGTCGGCCCCGACGTAGCGGATGGCCTCGGCCGTGGCGATGAAGGTGAACGGGGTGGTGATGACCTCGTCACCCGGGCCGATCCCGGCCGCGGCCAGGGCCAGATGCAGGGCATCGGTGCCCGACGCGCAGGTGATCGCGTGCTCGACGCCGAGGTAGTCGGCCAGTTCCTGTTCCAGGGTCTGCACATTGGGGCCCAGGATGAAACGGGCGCCGGCCAGCACGTCCTGAAGGGCGGCATCGATTTCGGGGCGCAGGCTCTGGTACTGGCGCTGCAGGTCGACCATCGGGATCACGGCTTGACTCCTGTGGGGTTCGCATCGAGGTGGCTGTGCGGGCCGTCGGCCCGGCTCATGATGTTCAGGTTTTCATAGACCAGGTCGGTGATGCGGCTGGCCGTCTCCAGCGCGCGCTGGCCGTCTCGGCCGCTGACGACGACCGGACCCTGGCCGCGGACCGCGGCCACGAAGGCCTGGATCTCGGCGAGCAGGGCATCGGCCTCGTCGAACACGCTCTCCTCGCGATGGATGGCCGGGGCACCGGTCTCCGGATCGGGGTCACCGATATGGTTCAGCGACAGGATGCGATTCTGGAAGTCGACGGATGCGTAGGCATGCGACTGAAAGATGCGCATGCGGCGCTCGGACTTGGTGCTGATGCGGCTGGAGGTGACATTGGCGACGCAGCCGTTCGCGAACTCCAGGCGGGCGTTGGCGATGTCGATGTCGCCGGTCAGCACCCGGGCACCGGAGGCGCGGATCTCGGTCAGCGGCGCGTCCACCAGCGACAGGATGATGTCGATGTCGTGGATCATCAGGTCCAGGACGACCGAGACATCGGTGGCGCGAGGCTTGTAGGGCGCCAGGCGATGGGACTCGATGAATCGGGGATGCAGCGGGCTCTCGGTCAGTCGGCGCAGGGCGGCATTGAAGCGTTCCAGATGCCCGACCTGGAGTACCACGCCCTGCTTCTCGGCGATCCGGTTCAGGGCCTCGGCCTGCTCCAGGGTCGCAGTGATGGGCTTCTCCACGAGTACGTGGCAGCCGGCCTCGAGGAAATCGCGGGCGATGTCGTAGTGAAGGGTGGTGGGGGCGGCGATGGAGACCGCATCGACCTGCCCGATCAGGGCGCGATGATCGGTCTCCGCGCGGCAGTCGTTGTCGGCCGCCACGCGTTGGGCGGTTTCGGGGTCGGCGTCGACCACGGCCACCAGCTCGGTATCCGGCAGCGCAGCGTACTTGGCGGCATGCCATCTGCCGAGGTGGCCCACGCCGATGGCGGCGCAGCGTAACGGGGATTGGGACATGGGTAGGCTCGGATCCGGAGGGGGTGTGCTAGGATTTTCGGCGCTATTGTAACGGATCCCCGGCGCGGCGCATGGTCGTGTTCGGATGATTGCCCGCAGTTCACCGTGGTGGAGACTCCATGACAGAGGCAGCGCAGCGCCACGTCGCCGGCGTGGACGAGGTCGGGCGCGGGCCGCTGGCCGGGCCGGTGGTCGCGGCGGCCGTGATTCTGCCGCAGGACTACGCCTGTCCCGGCCTGACCGACTCCAAAAAGCTGAGTGCCCGGCGCCGGGAGGCGCTGGACGTACAGATCCGCGCGGATGCACTGGCGTGGTCGTTGGGGCGGGCCGAGGCCGCGGAGATCGACACACTGAATATCCACCGCGCCACTCTGTTGGCGATGCAGCGAGCCGTGGCCGGTCTGGCCCTGGCACCCGCGCACCTGCTGGTCGATGGGCGCTTTACCCCCGAGGGGCCCTGGACGGCCGAGGCCATCGTCGGCGGGGACGGTTCGGTGGCGGCCATCAGTGCAGCCTCGATCATCGCGAAGGTGGCCCGCGACGGCTGGTTGCGTGAACTCCACGGCGACTACCCCGAGTACGGTTTTGATCGGCACTCGGGCTATCCGACGGTGGCCCATCGCGAGGCCCTGGAGCGCCTGGGTCCGTGTCCCCAGCACCGGCGCAGCTTCGGGCCCGTCGCGCGTGCCATCGCCGCGCGGGAGCAGGAGGCCGGGGCATGAGCGAAGCCCATCCCGGCTTCGTGCACCTGCGGGTGCATTCGGAGTACTCCCTGGTCGACGGCCTGGTGCGGCTGAAGCCGCTGGTGAAGGCGGTCGTCGATGGCGGCATGCCGGCCGTCGCGGTCACCGATCATTGCAACCTGTTCGGGCTGGTGAAGTTCTACCGCGCCGCGATCGCACAGGGCGTGCAGCCGATTATCGGGGCGGACGTGCTGGTACGCGATGCGCGCGCCGACGGCAGTCTGGCACGGATGACGCTGCTGGCGCAGAACGATCCCGGCTACCGCAACCTGACGCGGCTGATCTCGCGGGCCTGGCAGGAAGGCCAGGAGAAGGGGATCCCGCGGGTGGACTGTGCCTGGCTGGACGCGGCGGCCGAGGGCCTGATCGCGCTGTCGGGGGGCATTGACGGGCTGTTCGTGAACGGTTCAGGGACCGCCCGCGCCCTGCTGGCCGAGGATCTGGAACCCTGGATGCGGCGCTTCCCGGGGCGCTTCTATCTCGAACTGGTGCGCTCGGACCGGCCGGGCGAGGAGGCCTGGATCGAGCAGGCCCTGGCCGCGGCCGAGGCCTTCGACCTGCCGGTGGTGGCGACCAACGATGTCCGCTTCCTGCGTCCGGAAGATTTCGAGGCCCACGAGGCCCGGGTCTGCATTCACGACGGCGTGACCCTCGATGATCCGCGGCGGCCGCGGCGCTATTCGGAGGCGCAGTACCTGCGTTCGCCGGAGGAGATGGCGGAGCGGTTCGCGGATATTCCCGAGGCCCTGGCCAACAGCGTCGCGATCGCGCGGCGCTGTTCGGTCAGTCTGACGCTGGGCGAATCGGTGCTGCCGGACTTCCCGGTGCCCGAGGGGTACACGGTGGAGGATCACCTGCGCGAGACCTCGGCGAAGGGTCTGGCCGCCCGCCTGGAGCGCTTCTGCTTCGCGCCGCAGGAGGACTACGAGGCGCGGCTGCAGCGGGAACTGGACGTGATCTGCCAGATGGGGTTCCCCGGGTACTTCCTGATCGTGGCGGATTTCATCCAGTGGGCCAAGGACAACGGCATCCCGGTGGGCCCGGGGCGTGGCTCGGGCGCCGGCTCGCTGGTGGCCTATGCGCTGGGTATTACCGACCTGGATCCATTGCGTTACGAGCTTCTCTTCGAGCGGTTTCTGAATCCCGAACGCGTCTCCATGCCCGACTTCGATGTCGATTTCTGCATGGAGAAGCGCGACGACGTGATCGACTACGTCGCCGAACGCTACGGTCGCGACAAGGTGTCGCAGATCATCACCCACGGGACCATGGCCGCGAAGGCCGTGGTGCGCGATGTCGGGCGCGTGCTGGGCCATGGCTATGGCTTCGTCGACCGGATCGCCAAGCTGATCCCGTTCGAACTGGGCATGACCCTGCAAAAGGCCCTGACCGAGAGCGAGGACCTGAAGGCGCTGTACGACGAGGACGAGGAGGTCCGCGCGATCATCGACCTCGCGCAGAAGCTCGAGGGCCTGACCCGCAACGCCGGCAAGCATGCGGGCGGGGTGGTGATCGCACCCTCCGCGCTGACTGATTTCTCGCCACTGTACTGCGAAGACGATGGCGCATCGCTGGTGACCCACTTCGACAAGGACGATGTCGAGGCGGTCGGCCTGGTCAAGTTCGACTTCCTCGGCCTGCGTACGCTCACCATCATCGACTGGGCGGTCGAGAACGTCCGCAAGATGGATGCCGAGGAGCGGGTCGACCTGGACGCGATCCCGCTGGATGATCCGGACACCTTCCGCCTGCTGAAGGATTACCAGACCACCGCGGTGTTCCAGCTGGAATCCGGCGGGATGAAGGATCTGATCAAGCGTCTGCAGCCCGACAGCTTCGAGGAGATCATCGCGCTGGTGGCGCTCTACCGGCCGGGGCCGCTGCAGTCGGGCATGGTGGACGACTTCATCGACCGCAAGCACGGTCGTGCCCAGGTCGAGTACCCGCATCCGGATCTGGAACCGATCCTGAAGCCGACCTACGGCGTCATCCTGTACCAGGAGCAGGTGATGCAGATTGCCCAGGTGCTGGGCAACTACACCCTGGGTGGCGCGGACCTGCTGCGGCGCGCGATGGGCAAGAAAAAGCCCGAGGAGATGGCCAAGCAGCGCGAGATCTTCCTCGAGGGCGCACTCGGGCGCGGGGTCGACGAAGGGGTCGCGACCTATATCTTCGATCTGATGGAGAAGTTCGCGGGCTACGGCTTCAACAAGTCGCACTCGGCGGCGTATGCCCTGGTCGCCTACCAGACGGCGTGGCTCAAGGCGCATTATGCGGCGCCCTTCATGGCGGCGGTGCTGTCCGCGGACATGGACAACACCGACAAGGTCGTCGGGCTGATCGAGGAATGCCGCAACATGGGGCTGGAAGTCCTGCCGCCGGACGTGAACCAGTCCGACTACCGCTTTACCTGTCGCGACGCGCAGACCGTCGTCTACGGCCTGGGGGCGATCAAGGGTGTGGGCGAGTCCGCGATTGATACGCTGCTGAAGGCGCGCGGGCAGGGCGGCGACTTCCACGGGCTGGTGGACCTGTGTCAGCGGGTGGATCTGGGCAAGCTGAACAAGCGCGCGCTGGAGACGCTGGTGCGTGCCGGGGCCATGGACGGTCTGGGCGCGAATCGCGCGACGCTGCTGAACGATATCCCCATGGCTGTGGCGGCCGCGGAGCAAACGGAGCGCAACGCCAGCCTGGGGGTAGTCGATCTGTTCGGCGACCCGGCCGCGGCTGTCATCCCGGAGAGCGCCACCCTCGAGGAGATGGACGATGACGAACGCCTGCGGGGCGAGAAGGACACCCTGGGGCTTTATCTGACCGGTCACCCGGTGGAGCGCTATCGGGCGGAGCTGCTGCGCCTGACCGGGACCACCCTGCAGGCCCTGGAGGCCAAACTGGAGGATCGCCCCGACGAGACGCAGGGCCAGAAATGGCGCGGTAAGCAGGAGACCGTGCGCATCGCGGGCCTGATTGTCGGCGTGCGCGTGCGCAACACGCAGAGCGGGCGCATGGGGATCGTTACCCTGGACGACCGCAGCGGGCGGGCCGAGGTGGTGCTGTTCAACGACGACTTCACCCAGTACAAGGATCGCCTGGAGCCGGACGCGCTGCTGGTCGCGGAAGGCACCGTCACGCTGGACGACTATGCCGGGGGTACCCGCATGCGGGCGCGGGCCGTCTACAGCCTGGACGAGGCGCGCGCGCAGTGGGCGCGGGCGCTGCACCTGTGCCTGGAGGGCGTGGTGCCGGAACAGGTCGCCCACCTGCGAGGGCTGATGGAGGCGCATCGCGAGGGGCCCTGCCGTGTGCACATGTGCTACCGCCGGGACGGGCTGGAGGCCGATATCAGCCTGCCGGAGGGCTGGACGATCCGGCCGGACGAACGCCTGTTGCGCGGCATCCAGCAGTCGCTGGGGCCGGACTGCGAGGCGCAGGTGCTGTACGGTCGATAGACCGCTGCGCATCGGCACGGGAGCGGCGCGCGCCGCGATTGGTTACAATTCGCGTCTTTCGCTGGCCTCCACCAACAAGCCTTCGGGACTCTGCATGAATCCGGACTTTCTCGACTTCGAACAGCCCATTGCCGAACTGGAGGCGAAGATCGGCGATTTGCGCTATGTCGGCGACGACGCCGAGGTCAACATCCAGGAAGAGATCCAGCGCCTGGAGGACAAGTGCCGGTCGCTGACCGAGAGCATCTTCGCCAAGCTCACGCCGTGGCAGGTCGCGCAGATGTCGCGGCATCCGCGGCGTCCCTACACGCTGGACTACATCCCCGATCTGTTCGACGAGTTCGAGGAGCTGCACGGGGACCGCGCATTTGGCGACGACCCGGCGATCGTGGGCGGGGTGGCGCGTCTGGATGGCCGCCCGGTGATGCTCATCGGACATCAGAAGGGGCGCCAGACGCGGGACAAGGTGTACCGCAACTTCGGCATGCCGCGGCCGGAGGGGTATCGCAAGGCCCTGCGTCTGATGGAGATGGCGGAGCGCTTCCGCATGCCGGTGCTGACCTTCATCGATACCCCCGGCGCCTATCCGGGCGTCGGTGCGGAAGAGCGCGGGCAGAGCGAGGCCATCGCGCGCAACCTGCGGGTGATGGCGCGCCTGGATACGCCCATCATCGCCACGGTGATCGGCGAGGGCGGATCCGGCGGGGCGCTGGCCATCGGCGTCGGGGACGCCACGCTGATGCTGCAGTATTCGACGTATTCGGTCATCTCGCCCGAGGGCTGTGCCTCCATCCTCTGGAAGAGCGCGGAGAAGGCCTCGGAAGCGGCCGAGGCGCTGGGAATCACCTCCGAGCGCCTGAAGGAGCTGGGGCTGGTGGACCGGATCGTGCCGGAACCTCTGGGCGGTGCCCATCGCGACCCGGAGGCGATGTCGACGCGCCTGCGTACCGCGCTCCTGGAGACCCTGGACGGCCTCGAGGGACTGGATCCGGGCAAGCGTCTCGAGCGGCGCTATCGCCGCCTGATGGACTACGGTGCCTTCCAGGAAGCCGCTTCCTGAGCGGGGCGCCCCGGCGCCCGATCCCGTAGCCACCGCGCTGCGGGCATTTCTCGAACCCCCTCCTGCCCGCCGGCGGGTGCGCATTGCCTTCAGTGGCGGCCTGGACTCCACCGTCCTGCTGCACGCGGCGGTGCGTCTGGGCATTCCCGGTCTCGAAGCCATGCACGTGGACCACGGTCTGCGGGCCGATTCCGGGCGCCAGGCCGAGCATTGCCGTGCGGTGGCCCGGGCGCTGAACTGCCCGTTCCGGACCTGCAGGCTGGAACCGCTTGATCCGCGCCCGTCGGGGCTGGAGGCCGCCGCGCGCGAGGCGCGCTACATAGCATTGCGCGACGGGCTGGAGGAGACGGATATCCTCCTCGCCGCGCAGCACGCGGACGATCAGGCCGAGACCTTCCTGTTGGCGGCCCTGCGCGGCAGTGGACCCGACGGGTTGCGGGGGATGCGCCCACTGCGACGGGAAGGGGCCACCTGGCTGGGCCGGCCGCTGCTGGACCTTCCCCGGGCGGCGCTGGTCGAGTATGCCCGGCGCGAGGGTCTCGACTGGTACGACGATCCGAGCAATCGCGATGCGCGCTTTGATCGCAATTTCCTTCGCCAGTCGGTCCTGCCGCTGTTGCGCGAACGCTTCGGGGCTGTGACCGGCCTGGCGCGGGCCGCCGGCTGGCAGCGGGAGGTCGCCGGTCAGCTGCGGATGCATTTCGCCGATCACATGGAGGCGGCACGGGACCCGGAGTCCGGTGGGCTGGACCTTGCTCATGTGAGCAGGCTGGATAACGCCGCCGCCCGCGGGCTGGTGCGGCACTGGCTGCAGGCACAGGGGCTGCGGCCGCCGGGTCACGCACGCCTGGGGGAATTCCTGCGCCAGGTGGTGGCGGACAACCCCGACGCCAGCCCGCGGGTGGAATGGGAAGACGGCTGGATGCGCCGCTACCGCGATCAGCTATGGGCCGGGCCGCGGCAGGAGGGGCGCGAAGGGCAGAAGCCTCCGCCCGATCAGGAGTGGCCCGCGGACCAGCCGGAACTGCGGCTCGCGGACGGGCGGCGCCTGACGCGTTCGGGCCTGCGGGAGCTCGGCGTCGCGCCCGATGCCCCCCTGACCGTTAGCTATCGCCGTGGGGGCGAGCGGGTCGCGACGCCGGCCGGCCACCGCCCGCTGAAGAAGCTGATGCAGGAGCGCGGGATCCCGCCCTGGGCGCGTCAGCGGATTCCGTTGTTGCGTCAGGCGGATGGCGTAATTGTCGCAGTCCTCTGGCCGGACCGAGCTAACGCGCGGAGTTGACGGAGCCGGCCGAATCGGACAATTCTTGGGCCGTCTTCATGGGTTTCGGGTGAGCGGCACGTGACAGGTTTCGCGGCACAGTGCGGGCGACGTACGGGCACGGCCTTGCTGGCGGCCGCGGCGTTTCTGGCGGCGCCGCTGGCAGCCGACACGTTAACGCTGACCACCGAGAGCTATCCCCCCTTCAATTTCGAGACCGAATCCGGGGAGCTGGACGGGATCTCCATCCGCGTGATGGATCAGCTCCTGGAGGCCGCGGGAGTGGACGCGGAGATCCGGCTGCTGCCCTGGAGCCGCGCCTATGCCGAGGCCCAGTCGGTCCCCGGTACCTGCGTCTTTTCAACGACGCGCACGCAGGAGCGCGAGGATCTTTTTACCTGGGTCGGGCCTCTGGTCGAGAACCAGTGGCATGCGTTCGTGCTGAAGGGTGCGGAGGTGCAGGCGGCGTCCCTGGAGGACCTGGAACACTACCGCGTCGGCGGCTATCGCGACGATGCCGTGGCCCTGCATGTCGAACGTCAGGGGATTCCGGTGGATACCGCGCCTAACGATCGGCTGAACGCGCGCAAGCTGGCGGCCAACCGGATCGATGTCTGGGTAAGCGGTGAGCACCTGGCGCCATGGTATGCGCGCCTGGAAGGGATCGGGGAACTCGAATCCCTGTTCGCGTTCAACGATACGGTGATGTCGCTCGCCTGCCACCCGGAGACCGAGCGCGGACCGCTGGACCGCATGCAGGAAGAACTGGATGCGATGCGCGCCGACGGACGCTACGCGGCGATCGTCGAGGCCGTACTGAACAGCAATGGAGAGCGAGATGAGTGAGGCAGCCGAGGCGCAGGCGGCGTCATCGACCCTGATTGCCGAAGAGGTGCTGGGGTTTCAGCGCAACATGACCCGGCGTGGCATCATCTTTTCGTTCACCGGTTACATCTCCGAGGGCATCCTGAAGGCCCTGGGCGATGCGCTGCGCCAGAAGATCCGGCTCGAATCCACCGACACGAAGACCGTGAACCGGGTCTTTTCGGTCTTTGTCGAGCAGGTGCAGAACATCATCCGGTATTCGGCCGAACGCATCGAGCACGATGACGAGCCCCCCGTCGAGCTGAGTTCCGGGATGATCACGGTCGGTTCGGAGAACGGGCGCTTCTTCGTCATCTGCGGCAATGTCATCGGGCGCAAGGATGCCGACACCCTGGCGGCGCGCCTGCGTGAACTGGCCGCGATGGACAGCGACGAGTTGCGCCGCTTCTACAAGGAAAAACTGCGCGAGCCGCCGGACGAGGGCAGCAAGGGCGGCAGTATCGGTCTGATCGAGATCGCACGGAGGGCGAGCGAGCCGATCCAGTTCGATTTTCAGCATATTTCCGATGCCCAATCCTACTTTGTCCTGAAGGCCTACATCTGATGGCAGTCGTCGAGACCATTGAGCACGAGGCAACCGACCGGACCCCCGCGGTGCAGTTCGATTTCGCGGCCGGGCAGTACCGACTGTCGGGGGAGTCGTATCCGGAGGATGCGGCGAACTTCTACGGCCCCCTGACCCAGGGGCTGCGCCAGGCAATCGAGGACCGCGCCAGCGACGAGGTGGAATTCACGGTGGAAATGATCTATTTCAATTCGTCCACCGCGAAGGCCCTGATGAACATGTTCCAGATCCTGGAAGACGGGGCGGAGGCCGGGCTGAAGGTCCGTATCAACTGGTGCTATCACGAGGATGACGAAACCATGGAGGAGTTCGGCGAGGATTTCTCCGAGGACTTCCAGCACGCCGACTACCGCATGTGTCCGCTGACATGACCGCCCCCTCTCGTGACGACTCCATGAACCCCTCTAGCCGGCCCCGCGACGGGCAGGAGCTGGACGAGGGCCTGGCCGACTTTTCCCTGTTCGAGCAGGAAAAGGCCATCATGCAGCGCTCCGAGCAGATGCTGGAGGCGCTGGACGCAGTGGCCGACGGGGTGAAGGTGCTCGCCAAGGCCTATTCCGAGAGCTACCGCGCGCAGCGGCGCATGATGCGTATGAGTGATCGCATGCAGGCGGATCTCCAGGATGCCAACCGGCAGCTGCGCGAACAGGCCGAACACCTGGCCCAGCTCAACAACGCCCTGTCTGACGAGGTCCGCGAACGCGAGCGCCTGACGGCCGAGCTGGAGCGCCTGGCGCTGGAGGACGCCCTGACCGGCCTGTTCTCGCGCCGCCGCGTGATCGACTGTGTCGAGGGCATGGCCGACAGCGTGGGTGACGCGTCGCACTCGCTCGCGGTGATGATGCTGGATCTCGACGACTTCAAGACCCTCAACGATACCCATGGCCATGCCGCCGGGGACTTCGCGCTGGAAAGCTTCGCCGAGATCCTGCGCGGCGAACTGGGGGCCGAACAGTACGCCGGGCGGATGGGCGGGGAGGAATTCCTCGTCGTGGCCGCGGACCTGGACGTCGAGGCCGCCCTGGCCCTGGCGGAACGGATCCGCTCGGCGGTGGAGAACGCCCGCCTGCACTGGAAGGACGAGCCGCTGTCCCTGGCGGTGTCGATCGGGCTGGTGGTGACCACGAACCCCTGGCCGGATGCCGGCGAACTGGTCGCGCTCGCTGACGACCTGCTTTATCGCGCCAAGAACGAGGGGCGCAACCGTGTCATCGTGCAGACGCACGGCGACCACGGATGATGCCGGAGACCCGGCGCCGCAACCGGAGTCTCGTTGCCAAGCTGGCGGTCGCCACGCTGCTTGCTGCGCTTGCGCTCAGCCTCCTCAGTAGTGCCTACGTCATTGCCTCCGACTGGAATGCCTTCCGGGCCGAAACCCAGGCCCAGGTGGATCGTCTGCAGCGTCTGGTCGAGCCGCCCGCGGCGGAGGCCGCCTTCCAACTGAGCGCCGGTCAGGCCGATTCGCTGGTCCAGGGCCTGCTCGTCTTCGACGAGATCCGGCGGGTGGAGATCCTCGACGATTTTGGCAATACGCTGGCCGAGGACGAACGGGCGGCGGAGGCCGCGTCCGGGGACTGGGCGCAGTGGCTTTTTGGCGACCTGCGGGCACACGAGCTTGAACTAACGCATCCGGGAACCCGGGGCAACGTTCAGGGCGTGGGGCAGCTGCGCATGGAGCTGGACCCCGGTGTCCTGGGGCGGATCTTCGTGGCGCGCCTGCAGACCGGGGTCGTGACCAGCGTGACCCAGGCCGTGATCGTCTCGCTGGTCGTCGTGGTGCTGTTCTACTTCCTCATGCTGCGTCCGATGCTGAAGATCTCCCGCGCCGTGGCGGATACTGATCCGGACCAGCCAGCCCATTGGCCCATGCCCCGCCTGGGGCATCACGAGAATGACGAGCTGGGGGCCCTGGGGCGCTCGCTGGACCGCTTGCTGCGCGCCTTCCAGGAGGGGCTGGATGCGCGCGACGGGGCCCGCGGAGAGCTGAAGGCGCTGAACGCCGATCTGGAGCGCCGTGTGGAGGAGCGCACCCGACAGCTGGAAGACGAAAAGGCCGAGACCGAACGGGCGATGGCCCAGGTGGACGAGGCCAACCGGGAACTGGAACGCAGTAACCGCCTGGTGGTGGAGAGCATTCGCTATGCCCGGCGCATCCAGACCGCGATGCTGCCGGACAAGCACGCCCTGGACGGACATCTGGACGAGGTGCAGATCTACTGGGAGCCGCTGCACCTGGTCGGCGGGGACTATTTCTGGGTCGAGGCCATCGACGGCCACAGCATCCTGGTGGTGGCGGACTGTACCGGGCATGGCGTCCCGGGGGCGTTCATCACGCTGGTGGTGGCGTCGGCGCTGGACCGGATCCTGCACGAACACCGTCTGCTGGAACCCTCCGCGATCCTGCGCGAGATGGACCGGCTGGTGCGTTCGCGGCTGCGTCAGGACGGTCAGGATTCGGATTCGGATGACGGGCTGGAGGCCGCGGTATGCGTCTATCGGCCGGAAGACCGGATGCTGGCCTTCGCCGGGGTCGGGCTGCCCCTGATGATCGAACGCGGCGGCGAGATCGAGGAGATCCGCGGCGTGCGCGGGGGGCTCGGCTACCGCAGCCTGGAGCCCGCGCAGCCGGTCGACCACGAGGTGCCGGTGGAGCCGGGAACCGAATTCTTCCTGATCACGGACGGTGCGCATGATCATGTCGGGGGTGAGCCGCCACGCTTGTTCGGGCGCCGTCGGCTGCGCCAGGTCCTGGCCGAGAAGAGTGGCCGCGATCTGTCCGCCAAGATCGACGCTGTCGTGCGCGTGCTGGAGGATTATCGCGATGGAGAACCCCGGCGCGACGACATGACCCTGGTGGCCTTCCGCCCGCTGGCACGGGGTTCCCGAAACGAGGTGTTGCCCCCGCCTTCCGATTGAGCAGGGGCGGGTGCTCTGGTACTCTTTCAGGCGTTTTCCGCCCACCCCGCGTGCCAGGTTCGCGCCGGGACGGGGCGCTTGTCAGCTCCCAGCCAGGTTTCCCGCATGACGCGTTTTGTTTTCATCACCGGAGGCGTGGTCTCGTCTCTGGGCAAAGGTATTGCATCCGCCTCGCTGGGGGCGATCCTCGAGGCCCGCGGGCTCAAGGTGACCCTGCTCAAGCTGGATCCGTATATCAACGTCGATCCAGGCACCATGAGCCCGTTTCAGCACGGCGAGGTATTCGTCACCGACGACGGCGCCGAGACCGACCTGGACCTGGGGCATTACGAGCGCTTCGTGCGCATCCGTACCTCGCGGCGCAACAACTTCACCACCGGCCAGATCTACGAGAACGTGATCCGCAAGGAACGCCGCGGGGACTACCTCGGCGGCACCGTACAGGTGATCCCGCATATCACCGACGAGATCAAGCGCTCCATCCACGAAGGGGCGGGCGATGCCGACATCGCGCTGATCGAGATCGGCGGTACCGTGGGCGACATCGAGTCCCTGCCGTTTCTCGAGGCGATCCGCCAGATGGGCGTGGAACTCGGCCACGAGAACGCCCTGTTCATGCACCTGACGCTGGTCCCGTATATCGAGGCCGCGGGCGAGATCAAGACCAAGCCGACCCAGCACTCGGTCAAGGAACTGCGTTCCATCGGGATCCAGCCGGATATCCTGCTGTGCCGCTCGACCCAGGCAATCCCGGACGGCGAGCGGCGCAAGATCGCGCTGTTCACCAACGTCGAGGAGAAGGCGGTCATCTCGGCGGTGGACGTGGACAACATCTACAAGATCCCGCTCTGGCTGCATTCGCAGAAGCTCGACGAGATCGTGCTGCGCAAGCTGCATATCGAGGCGCCGCAGGCGGACCTCTCGGACTGGAAACACGTGGTCAATGCCATGGAGTTCCCGGAGTCGGAGATCACCGTCGGCATGATCGGCAAGTACGTGGACCTGACCGAATCCTACAAATCCGTCAACGAGGCCTTGACCCATGCCGGCGTCCAGGTCGGCACTCGGGTCCGGATCCGCTATCTCGACTCGGAGAAACTGGAAGGCGCCGAGAACGAGGCCGCACGGGAACTCGAGGGCCTGGATGCCATCCTGGTGCCGGGCGGCTTTGGCGAGCGCGGCGTGGAGGGCAAGATCGCCGCGGTGCGCTACGCACGCGAACACGACGTGCCCTATCTCGGGATCTGCCTCGGCATGCAGGTCGCGGTGATCGAGTTCGCGCGCGATGTCGCGGGCCTGGAAGGCGCGCACAGCACCGAATTCGCGCCCGATACCCCGCATCCGGTGATCGCGCTCATTACCGAGTGGCAGGATCAGGAAGGCCGTATCGAGCGGCGCGATGCCGACAGCGACCTGGGCGGCACCATGCGCCTGGGGGCCCAGAGTGCGCGGCTGTCGTCCGGTTCGCGCATTGCCGAGGCCTATGGTCGCGAAAAGGTGGAAGAACGCCACCGCCATCGCTTCGAGTTCAACAACGCCTACCGCGAACGGCTGGAGGCGGCCGGGCTGCGCATCTCGGGCGTGTCGGAATCCGGCGAACTGGTGGAGGCCGTGGAACTCCAGGGGCATCCGTGGTTTGTCGGCTGCCAGTTCCACCCGGAGTTCACCTCCACGCCGCGCGATGGCCACCCGCTGTTCACCGGTTTTGTGCGTGCCGCCCGGGACTACCAGGAAGCGCGCGAACCCGAAACCACCACGGCGCTGACGGAATAGGGCGCCGATACACGATTTTTCGCGGCCGTGCCCGGAGGGTGGCGGCCGCCGTACAGGACAGGACATGCAGCTTTGTGGTTTTGAAGTCGGCCTCGACCGGCCCTTTTTTCTGATTGCCGGACCCTGCGTCATCGAGTCCGAGGCCATGGCGCTGGAGACGGCCGGGGCCCTGAAGGCGATGGCGGATGACCTGGGCATCCCGTTCATCTACAAGTCGTCGTTCGACAAGGCCAACCGGTCGTCCACCCGGAGCTTCCGCGGCCTGGGCATGGCCGAGGGTCTGCGCATCCTCGACAAGGTGAAATCGGAGATCGGCGTGCCGGTACTGACTGACGTGCACGAGGACACGGCGCTGGACGAGGTCGCCAGCGTAGTGGATGTATTGCAGACGCCGGCGTTCCTCTGCCGTCAGACCAACTTCATCCAGAATGTGGCGCGCCAGGGGCGTCCGGTGAATATCAAGAAGGGCCAGTTCCTCGCACCCTGGGACATGGGCAATGTCGTCGACAAGGCGCGCGAGGCGGGCAATGACCAGATCATGGTCTGCGAGCGCGGGGTTTCGTTCGGCTACAACACCCTGATCTCCGACATGCGCGGCCTGGCCCAGATGCGCCAGACCGGCTGCCCGGTAGTCTTCGACGCGACCCATTCGGTGCAGCAGCCGGGTGGGCAGGGCGCGTCCTCCGGTGGCCAGCGCGAGTTCGTACCGGTGCTCGCGCGCGCCGCGGTGGCGGCCGGGGTCTCCGGGCTGTTCATGGAGACCCACCCGGATCCCGAGAAGGCCCTGTCGGATGGCCCCAATGCGTGGCCGCTGCCAAAGATGGCCGAGCTGCTGCAGACGCTGAAGGCGCTGGACGCCGCGACCAAGGCGCAGCCGTTCGCGGAGGCGGAATACGGCCTCGGCTGACCCCCGATTTTTCGATAATGCGTCCCGGGCGGCTCCGTCCGGGCGGGTACTTTTCAAGGAGAGAGCATGTCCCAGATTGCGGAGATTCACGCCCGCGAGATCATCGACTCCCGGGGCAACCCGACGGTCGAGGCCGATGTTGTCCTGGATTCCGGCGCCATGGGGCGCGCGGCGGTCCCGTCCGGCGCCTCCACGGGGGCCCGCGAGGCCCTGGAGCTGCGCGATGACGAGAAGCGCTACGGGGGCAAGGGCGTACTGAAGGCGGTGAGCCACGTGAACGGCGAGATCCGCGACGCGCTGCGCGGCATGGAGCTCGAACAGACCGCGGTGGATCGCCGCATGCTGGAACTGGACGGCACCGAGAACAAGTCGCGCCTGGGGGCGAACGCCCTGCTGGCCGTCTCCATGGCGACCTCGCATGCCCTCGCGGCCGATCGCGAGCAGCCGCTGTTCGAGACGCTGGGCGGGGAAGACGCCACGCTGCTGCCGGTGCCGATGATGAACATCATCAATGGCGGGGCCCACGCGGACAACAGCGTGGATATGCAGGAGTTCATGATCCTGCCGGTGGGCGCGGACTCGGTGCGCGAGGCGGTGCGCTACGGCGCCGAGGTCTTCCATGCGCTGAAGAAGGTCCTGGCCAAGCGCGGCCTGGCCACGGCGGTGGGCGACGAGGGTGGCTTCGCCCCCGATCTGCCGTCCAATTCCGCGGCGATCGAGGTGATCCTGGAGGCCATCCACAATGCCGGCTTCAAGGCGGGCGAAGACATCTGGATCGGCCTCGACTGCGCCAGCTCCGAGTTCTACCGCGACGGCCGCTACCACCTGGACTCCGAGGGCAAGGCCTTCTCGGCGGACGAATTCTCCGACTATCTCGCGCACTGGGTGGACCAGTACCCGATCCTGACCATCGAGGACGGGATGGCCGAGGATGACTGGGATGGCTGGAAGACCCTGACCGAGCGCCTGGGCAAGCGCGTGCAGCTGGTGGGCGACGACCTGTTCGTCACCAATACGCGCATCCTGCAGGAAGGCATCGACAAGGACATCGCGAACTCCATCCTGATCAAGCTCAACCAGATCGGCACCGTCACCGAGACGCTGGAAGCGATCGAACTGGCGCGCAAGGCCAACTACACAGCGGTGATCTCGCACCGCTCGGGCGAGACCGAGGACGTCACGATCGCGGACCTGGCGGTCGCCACTCGAGCCGGCCAGATCAAAACCGGTTCGCTGTCGCGTTCTGACCGGGTGGCAAAGTACAACCAGCTGATCCGGATCGAGGAACACCTGGGGAGCCGGGCCAGCTACCCGGGTATGTCGGCGTTCACCTTCGGGCGCTGAGGCGGTTGCGGGGCGGCCGTGTCGAGGATGCAGTCCGCAGCCTGCGGCGCGGTTCCTGTCCCGGGGCGTCCGGGCCTCGTAGAATGCCGGGCATGCCGGCCACTCGTAAAAGCCCTCGTTCCGTTGTACCCGCGCTCGGCGCGGTGCGCGGGCGAGGGCTTTTCTTTGGGTTCAAGTCGATGGAGTGCGGGTGATGCGCGGCCTGCTGATCGGGCTGGCGCTTGTGCTGCTGGCACTGCAATGGCCCCTGTGGCTGGGCGAGGGGAGCTGGCGCGACGTGCGCGACCTGCGCGAGCAGGTCGAGCGCCAGCGGGCCTCGAACGCCGAACTGGAGCAGCGCAATCAGGCCCTGGAGGCGGAGGTGCGAGACCTGCGCGGCGGAACCGAGGCGGTGGAAGAACGGGCCCGGCGCGACCTGGGGATGATCCGCGAGGACGAGGTCTTCTTCTTCGTGGTGGGCGAGGACGAACCCGCCACGCTGGACATCGAGCCGCTCCCCGGATCGGCCGGGCAGACCGAGCCCGGTCCCGACTCGCGGGTGCCCGAGGAGGCCGAGCCGGCCACCGACACCCTGCCACCGGAGGATCCCTTTGATGGCTGACACCGGGGGCGCAGCGGCGCGCGAACCGGCCTTCTGGGCACTGATCCCGGCGGCCGGCATTGGCCGGCGCATGGGGTCCGACCGTCCCAAGCAGTACCTGACGCTGGGTTCGCGGACGATCCTGTCGCATACCCTCTCGATCTTCCTCGAGCATCCGCGCATTCGCGGCGTGGTGCTGGTGCTGGGACCCGACGTGGATCCCGACGCCCTGGATCTGCCGCTGGCGGGCGGGCGGCTGTTCCGTGCCGCCGGCGGAGCGGAGCGGGTGGATTCCGTGCAGAATGGCCTGGATTTCCTGGCCGAACGGGCGCACGAGGACGACTGGGTGCTGGTCCATGATGCAGCCCGTCCCTGTCTGCCGCAGGCGGATGTGGACCGCCTGCTGCGTGAGTTGCGGGATGACGCGGTGGGCGGGTTGCTGGCCAGCCCCAGTACCGACACCATCAAGTGGAGCGATGGCGGCGGCCGCGTGGAGCGGACGCTGGACCGGGAGCGGGTCTGGCGCGCCCTGACCCCACAGATGTTCCGGCTGGGGATGCTGCGAGAAGCGAATGCGCGCGCACGCGATGCGGGTCATGCGGTGACTGACGAGGCCAGCGCGATCGAGTTTCTGGGGCAGGCCCCGCGGCTGATCGAGGGTTCGGCGATGAATATCAAGATCACGCGGGCGGAAGATCTGGAGCTGGCCCGTCTCTACCTGATGCAGCAGGGCCGGCTGGAAGGACGGTTCAGCGCATGAGCGGGTTGCGCATCGGCCAGGGCTTCGACGTGCACGCCTTCGGTGAAGGGGATCATCTGGTCCTCGGCGGCGTGCATATACCGTTCGAGCGTGGCTTCGTCGCGCATTCGGACGGCGACGTGCTGCTCCATGCCGTCTGCGATGCCCTGCTCGGCGCCGCCGCCCTGGGTGACATTGGACGACACTTTCCGGATACCGATCCCGCATTTCGCGGCGCGGACAGCCGCGTCCTGCTGCGGGAGGTCCTCCAGCGTGTTGCGGCGGCCGGCTGGCGCCCGGTCAACATCGACTCCACCGTGATCGCGCAGGCGCCAAAGCTGGCGCCGCACGTCCCCGCCATGCGCGATCATATCGCCGCGGATACCGGCCTGGTGCCCGAGGCCGTCAGCGTGAAGGCCACGACGACCGAACATCTCGGGTTCACCGGGCGCAAGGAGGGCGTGGCGGCGCAGGCAATCGTGCTGCTGGAACCGGCCTCGGGGATGCTGCGGGTATGACCGGGGCCGGGCGCGGGAATGCGGGAGTCCTCGGCCTGCATCACGCCAGCCTGGTCATTGCGGACGTTCAGGCCGCGCGCGAGTTCTACGGGCACCACCTTGGGCTGGCGCCGCTGGAGCGGCCCGAACTCGGATTTCCGGGGCTGTGGTACGACCTCGGCAACGGCCAGGCCCTGCACCTGCTGCGGGTGCCGAACCCGGACCCGACCGAGCGTGCGGTACGGTGTGGGCAGGACCGCCACCTGGCGCTGCGCGTGGATGAGCTGGAGACCTTCGCCGCGCGGCTGGAGGCCGCGGGGTTTGCGGTGGAACGCAGTCGCTCCGGCCGCCCCGCGGCATTCGTACGGGATCCCGACGGCAACGCCATCGAGCTGATCGAGGACGGTGCCTGAATCGGCCAGAGAGAGTCCCCTCATGAGCGACGCGCGCTACATCCTCGCCCTGGACCAGGGCACGACCAGTTGCCGGGCCATCCTGTTCGACCGCGCGGGTACGATCGTCGGCGTGGCGCAGAAGGATTTCGCCCAGATCTATCCGCAGCCCGGCTGGGTGGAACACGACCCGATGGAGATCTGGGGTACCCAGATCGGCGTGGCGCGCGAAGTACTGGAGACGCGCGGCATCAAGCCCTCCCGACTGGCGGCGATCGGCATCACCAATCAGCGCGAGACCACGGTGGTATGGGACCGCGCCACGGGGGAGCCGATCGCCAATGCGATCGTGTGGCAGGACCGGCGTACCGCCGCGTTCTGCGACGGACTGAAGGCGCAGGGCCTCGAGGGCCTGCTGCGCGAGCGTACCGGTCTGGTCGTGGATGCCTATTTCTCGGCCAGCAAGCTGCGCTGGCTCCTGGATCACGTGGACGGGGCGCGCGAGCGCGCGGAACGGGGCGAACTCGCCTTTGGCACCGTGGACAGCTGGCTGATCTGGAACCTCACCCGCGGGGAACGTCACGTGACCGATGTGACGAATGCCGCGCGCACCCAGCTGTTCAACATTCACACCCTGGAATGGGATTCCGAGCTGCTGGAGCGGTTCGGGGTCCCGCGCGCGATGCTGCCCGAGGTGGTGGACTCCAGTGGCGTGCTGGGCGTGACCGGCGCCGAGATGTTCGGCGGCGCGGAGGTCCCGATCGCCGGCGTGGCGGGGGACCAGCATGCGGCCCTGTTCGGCCAGGCCTGTTTCGAGCCCGGCATGGCCAAGAACACCTACGGGACCGGCTGTTTTCTGCTGATGAACACGGGTGGCACGCCGGTGGAGTCCCGATCCGGCTTGCTCACCACCCTCGCGTGGTCGCTGGACGGCCGGGTGGAATACGCGCTGGAGGGCTCGATCTTTATTGCCGGGGCCGCGATCCAGTGGCTGCGCGACGAGCTTCACCTGATCGACGCGGCCGAGGATTCCGAGTACTACGCGGGCAAGGTGGCGGACGCCGACGGGGTCTACGTGGTGCCCGCCTTCGCCGGGCTGGGTGCGCCGTACTGGGACATGTACGCGCGCGGCGCCATCTTCGGCCTGACCCGTGGAACGCGCAAGGAGCACATCACCCGCGCCACGCTGGATGCGCTGGCCTATCAGACACGCGATGTGATCGATGCCATGGCGCAGGACGCCGGGATCGGGCTGAAGGCCCTGCGGGTCGACGGCGGGGCCGTGGCCAACAACGTGATGATGCAGTTTCAGGCCGACATGCTCGGGGTGCGGGTCGAGCGCCCGGCGGTGACCGAGTCCACCGCGTTGGGGGCCGCCTGGCTCGCGGGACAGGCGGTCGGCTTCTGGACCCGTGACGAGTTGGCGCAGAAGGGTGGGCTGGACCGGGTGTTCGAGCCGCAGATGGACGCGGCCACGCGGGAAGAGTACTACCGCGGCTGGAAGAAGGCCGTGAAGCGCACCATGGGCTGGGCGCGCGAGGACGACAGCGACTCGACGCCGTAGCGGGTGATGGTCTGGGGCCTTGCCGACGCGGGCGGGGGCTTCGCCGCCAAGGCGGCTCCCACAGGGGGCTGCAGGTAGAGCGATGGCTTCGACAGGCAGCCCGGCCCAGATCACTGTGGGAGCGGGCTTGCCCGCGAAGCCCCTGCCAGGCTCGGATTGGGCCCGGGGCTCAGTCCATGCTGGCCGGCTCGGCGGCGAGCTGGCCGGACTGGTAGTCGCTGATGGCCTGTTCGATCTCGTCGGAGGTGTTCATCACGAAGGGGCCGTAATGCGCGATCGGTTCGCCCAGCGGTCGCCCCTTGAACAGCAGCACGCGGGCATCCTGCTGGGCGATCAGGTGGATCTGGGTCTGGCCGCTCCACACACCCATCTGCCCGGTCTGCAGGCCGATGAGCTCGCCGTCGAACACATAGGCCAGCACGCGGTCCTCGAGCTGCACGGCAAGTGACAGGCGATAGCCGGCGGGCAGCGTCAGGTCGGCCATCGCGGCGCCTTCGCCAATCTGCGCCAGCGGGCCCTCGGTATCCCCCGCACTGGTCTGCCAGGACCCGGCAATGGCCTTGAAACGCAGCGGGTCGTCGTCTTCCGGCAGGTGGCGCATTGCGTCGGCGTGCACGTCGCGATAACGCGGCGGGTCCATCTTGCGCCGGGCGGGCAGGTTTACCCACAGCTGGAAGCCGTGCAGGCCCTCGCTGTCGAGCAGGGGCATCTCGGAGTGGATCACGCCGCGGCCGGCGCTCATCCACTGGGCCTCGCCGGCCTCCACGCGGCCCTGATTGCCCATGGAGTCCTCGTGCGTCAGGCCGCCATGGACCAGGTAGGTCAGGGTCTCGAAGCCGCGATGCGGGTGGGCGGGAAAGCCGCCGATGTAGTCCTCGCGCGCGCTTGCCTTGAGCTCGTCCAGCATCAGGAAGGGGTCCAGCCCGCCACGAAAGTCATGGATGCGCCGAATCTTCACCCCGGCCCCGTCCTGGGTGGGATGGGAGGTCTTCACGCTGTCCGGCGGTGTCGGGTTCATGGCGTTCTCCTTCGCAACAGGTCTGCACCATACCGACCATGAAACGAAAAGAAAATTGCATCGTTTCCCGTCATGGGGCCTTTTGTCAGGCGGTGGACAGATCCCAGGAATCGGCAAACGCCTCCAGGCTCTCGATGAAATCGGGATCGTGTTCCTGACGGTTGATGGTCAGGTGCAGGACGACGGCCTGCGGGTCGGGCGGGTGCCCGGTGGTCAGCGTCCAGGCCAGGCCGTTGGGGCAGTCGGGCAGGGACAGGCGCACGCCACCGTTGATGACCTCGCGGTGCACCCGGAACTCGCCCCACAGGCAGTAGACCACGCCGGCATCGGGACCGTCGTCCTGGATCAGCGTGTCGATGGCATCACTGTGAGCGGGCAGGGCGGGGACGTTCAGCCGCCGCTGCAAGGTTTCGGCATCCAGGGTCGCGGGCAGATTGCGGAAGAATTCCATGGCGGTCACTCGTTGCGCGGCAGGAACACGGGCAGGCCGTCGACCTCGCCTACGCTCAGGCGCTGGTTGTAGAGGCGTTCCAGGGCACTGGGCACGAGCATGGTGGCGGTCGGGCCCCAGCATGCCTGGCCGTCGGGGAACAGCAGGAGCAGATGGTCGCAGTAGCGCGCGGCCAGGTTGACGTCGTGCAGGACCAGTACGGCGGCCCGGTGCGCCTGGGCAACGATGCCCTGCACGCGGTTCAGCACGGCGACCTGGTGATGTAGGTCCAGCTGACTGGTGGGCTCGTCCAGCAGGAGCAGGCTGGGGTCCTGGGTCAGCACGGTGGCGATGGCCAGACGCTGCCGCTCGCCCCCGGAGAGCGTGTCCACCATGCGGTGCTCCAGGTCGGCGAGGTCCATCTCCGCCAGGGCGGCCCGGGCGCGGGCGTAATCCTCGGAGGTCTCGATGTCCCAGGGGCGCAGGTAGGGGTGCCGACCGATCAGCGCGGTCTCCAGCACCGTCGCGGGGAAGCCGTCGTAGTGGGTCTGGAAGACCAGGCCGATGCGCCGCGCCAGTTCCGCGCGGGGCAGGTGGTTGATGGCCTGGCCCCGGACCTCGATGGTGCCGGCGCGTGCGGTCCGCAGGCCGGCGAGCGTTTGCAGCAGCGTGCTCTTGCCCGCGCCGTTGGGGCCGAGGATGCCCCAGCACTGGCCGGGGTCGACGGTCAGTTCCAGCGGGGCGCCGGGTGCGCGCCCCGGGATGTCGATCACCAGGTCGTGGGTGGCGAGTAGCGTATCCGGGCCCGGCTTCTGGTGGACGCTGCGCGCGCCCAGGCCCGGGGCTTCATGCGGCCGGCTGTGGGCGGGTGCGGTGGGAGAGCTGGGTGCCATCAGCGGCTCCGGTACAGCAGGAACAGGAACACGGGGACCCCCAGCATCGCGGTGATTACGCCGACCGGCAACTGCTCCGGGGCGATCATGGTGCGGGCGAGGGTGTCGGCCAGCGTCAGCAGGATGCCGCCGCCCAGCGCGGAGGCCGGCAGGATCACGCGCTGGTCGTTGCCGAAGACCAGGCGCAGCATGTGCGGCACGATCAGCCCGACAAAGCCGACCGCGCCGACCTGCATGACTGCGGTCGCGGTGATCAGCGCGGCGGCGACATAGATGCTCCATTCCACCGGGCGCACCGCCACCCCGAGTGCCGCGGCCTGCATCGGGCCGCGCGCGAGCACGTTCAGCGTGCGGCCCAGCGGCAGGGCGAGGAACACGACCAGCACCAGCAGGATCCAGGCGGGATAGGGGTTGCGCGCGTGGGACACATCGCCCATCAGCCAGTAGAGCATCCCGGGCAGCTCGGCCGTGGGGCTGACTGCGAGCAGGAAGCTGATCATGGCGCCCCAGCCCGCCGCGACCACCACGCCCGTCAGAAGCAGGCGCGTGGGGGTCCAGCTGCCGGTACCGTGCGCCAGGCCGAACACGATCACCGTGGACAGCAGGGCACCGGCGAACGCGGCCAGGGAGACGGAGAACATCGACAGGCCCGCGAGCATCGCCAGCAGGGCGCCGACGGAGGCGCCGCCGGAGAGGCCCAGCACGTAGGGGTCGGCCAGCGGGTTGCGCAGCAGCACCTGCATCAGCGCGCCGGCCAGACCCAGCAACCCGCCTGCGGCGAAGGCCGCCAGGGCGCGCGGCAGGCGCAGCTCCAGCACCAGCGTGTCGTGCAGGCGGCTGCCCTCGCCGAGCATCACCGCCAGCAGGTCGCCGGGCGCGATCGCGACACTGCCGAAAGCCAGCGCGATCAGCACCGCCAGCAGCGACGCCGGCAGCAGGACCGCGGCGGCAAGGAGGAAGGCGCGGGTCACGAGGGGTCAGTCCACCCGGCGCAGGCGCGCCCGCTCGAGCTCCTCGCACATCAGGCGGGTGCCCTCGGCGATGCGCGGGGTATGGCGCTGCAGCAGGGACGGCGGGATGAAGAACAGGTTGTCGCGCTGGACCGCGGTCATGTCCTCCCATTGCGTCCAGGCCAGGACCCAGTCGGGGCGATCCTCGCCCATGCCGCCGCCGATGATAACCTCCGGATCGGCCTCGATGACCGCCTCGCGGTCCATGCGCGGGACCAGCCGGTCCAGGTGGCCGAATACGTTCACGCCGCCGCACAGGCGGATGGCCTCGCTGATCAGGTGGTCGTCGTTCACCGTCATCAGGGGCTGTTCCCACACCTGATAGAACAGGCGTACCGGGTCGCGCTCGGCGTAGTCCTGGCGCAGGGTGTCGATCGTGTCCTCGAAGGCCTGCACGGCCTCGTCGCCTTGCGTCTCGGTGCCGGCGAGCTGGGCCATGCGGCGCATGCTGGCGGACACGCCATCGAAGCTGCGGGGCTCCGACACGTAGACGTGGAAGCCGAGCTCGCGCAGGTGTTCGATCTGGGATTGCGAGTTTCCGCTGCGCCAGGCAACGACCAGGTCCGGATCGAGCTGCACGACGCGCTCCATATCGATGCGGCTGTAGCCGCCCACCCGGGGAAGCATCTCCGCCTCCGGCGGGAAGTCACTGTGCTGGGTCGCGCCCACCAGCTTGTCGCCAGCCCCGACGGCGAACAGGACCTCCGTGATATGCGGGGCGAGGCTGACGATACGCTCGGCGGGTTGTTCCAGCCGGATCTCGTGACCGTCATCGTCGGTCACCGAGACCGGGTCGGCCAGTGCCGGCGCCGTGCAAAGCAACGTCGCGACGAGCAGGGCGGAGGAGCGTCCGAGGGTCTTGAAATTCATAAAAATCCGGTGGTTGTGGCGCTGTTGCGAGGTCGAATGGAGGACGTCTGCGGTAGTGCGCGCAAGCCGCAAAAGCGTTTCATCATAGCAGCATGGGCAAGATGGTTTGGTGCCCAAATTGGTCGGGGGCGCGCCGAACGCGTATCATACGGCGGCTTGAATCAGGTGCCTGCAATGCGCAGGTGAAACGGGAAGCCGGTGCAAATCCGGCGCTGCCCCCGCAACGGTAAGTGAGCGGCGAACCACACCGCAGGCTTGGCCACTGTGCCCCCACGGGTCACGGGAAGGCGTCTGTGGCATCGGCAGCCGCCGACGCTCGCGAGCCCGGAGACCGGCCTGGTGATGACGCATCCTGCGATCGTGCGGCGGGCAACGATCGAGGGCACGGGCACCATCTGCGGTGCCCGTTCCTTCGTGGTTTCGCCGTGCCGTCGCCCCGACGGAAACGCATGACGAACCCAGACCCCAAACCGAAAGAAGGGCATCCGAACGCGTTCGCCTCGGCCGAGCGCGAGGCGGTTTATCGCGTGATCGGGGAACGCCGCGACATGCGCCATTTCCGCCCGGATCCGGTGGATGGCGCTACGCTGCGCCGGCTGCTGGAGGCCGCCCACCGCGCGCCCAGCGTCGGGTACATGCAGCCCTGGCGCTTCCTGCGGGTAACCGATCCGGCGCTGCGCGAGGCCCTGCATGCCCACGCCGCGGACGAGCAGGCCCGCACCGCCGAGGCCTGCGGGGAGCGCGCGGTGGAGGTGCACCGCCTGAAGCTGGAAGGGATCCGCGAGGCGGGGGAGTTGCTGGTCGTGGCCCTGACCGACGGCCGCGAACGCTATGTGCTGGGGCGCCGTACGCTACCGGAGATGGACCTGTGCTCGGCGGCCTGCGCGATTCAGAACCTGTGGCTGGCGGCCCGCGCGGAGGGGCTGGGCATGGGCTGGGTCTCGCTGTTCGATCCGGACTGGCTGGCGCGGCAGCTGGACATGCCGGAGGGCGGCTATCCGATCGCGGTGCTGTGCCTCGGCCATGTGGAGCGTTTCTACGACCGGCCAATGCTGGAGACCGCGGGCTGGGATCGTCGGCGGCCCCTGGAAGAACTGGTCTTTCAGGATCGCTGGGGCGTGCCCGGCGAGCTGGCAGCCGACCCGGATGCGGCAGGCGCCGGAAACGGGGCGGACGAACGGACCGGATCCGACAGCGCATGAGCGCCTTCCTGATCCTGATGGGCGCCCTGATCCTCGATCGCTTGTTCGGCGATCCGCGGCGATTCCACCCGCTGGCCGGGTTCGGTCGGCTGGCGGCCTGGGCCGAGGCGCGCTGGCATGCGCCCAGTCGCCTGCGCGGGGCGTTGCTGCTCGCGGCGCTGGTCCTGCCATGGGTGGCGCTGGCCGCTCTGGGGGCGTCGCTGGCGTGGGGCTGGCTGCTGTCGCTGGCGATCCTGACCCTGGCGATTGGCTGGCGCAGCCTGGACGAACACGCCGAGGTGGTCGCGCGGGCCCTGGAGACGGATGATTTGCACGGTGCCCGCACGGGCGTGGGGATGCTGGTCAGTCGGGACACGGAGGCCCTGGACGTGCGCGGGGTGAGCGGGGCGACCATCGAGTCGGTCCTGGAGAACGGCAACGATGCGCTGTTTGCCACGATCTTCTGGTTCCTGGTCGCCGGGGCACCGGGCGTGGTGGCCTACCGGCTGGTCAATACCCTGGATGCGATGTGGGGGTACCGTAACGAGCGGTATGCCACGTTCGGCTGGGCGGCCGCGCGGCTGGATGACGCCATGAACCTGATCCCGGCGCGTCTGACGGCCCTGGCCTATGCCCTGGCGGGGCGCGGGCGGGACGCATTGCAGTGCTGGCGTGAACAGGCCGCCGGATGGAAGAGCCCGAATGCCGGGCCGGTGATGGCCGCTGGGGCCGGTGCGCTGGGCGTGGTGCTGGGCGGCCCGGCGCCCTATGGCGGCCAGCGCGAGTGGCGTCCGCGTCTGGGCATGGGCCGCCTGGCCGATGCCGCGGGCATTCGCCAGGCGGTGGCGCTGGTGGACCGGGCGCTGGCGATCTGGATGGCGTTCATCGTGATGGGGGTGATTGTCGTTGTCCTGTTCTGATCGGCAGAAGGCCCTCATGCCCGAATCCCGGGCGCTCATGCAGGTGCACGGGGGTGGCGTGCGCCAGGCAGCTGCGCGCTACGGCATTCCGGCAAGCGAGTGGCTGGATCTCTCCACCGGCATCAACCCGCATGGCTATCCCGTGGGCGAGGTCCCGCAGCGGGTCTGGGCGCGGCTGCCGGAACCGGACGACGGGCTCGAGGCCGCGGCCGCTGACTATTACGGCACGGCGGCCCTTCTGCCCGTCGCGGGCTCGCAGGCGGCGATCCAGTTGTTGCCGGCGCTGCGCTCGGGTACGGCGCGCGTCGGCATCCTCGAACCCAGCTACAACGAGCACGCCCGGGCCTGGCGGGAGGCCGGACACACGGTACGCCCGCTAAACGGCGAGGCGATCGCCGCGGCGCTGCCCGAGCTGGACGTGCTGGTGCTGGTCCACCCGAATAACCCGACCGGGCAGTGCTTCGAGCGTGCGGACCTGCTGGCCTGGCATGCGGAACTGGCGGCGCGTGGTGGCTGGCTGATCGTGGACGAGGCCTTCATGGATGTGACGCCGGGGGCCAGTCTCGCGCAGGACGCACCGCGCGAAGGCCTGGTGGTGCTGCGTTCTCTCGGCAAGTTCTTCGGGCTGGCGGGCGCGCGGGTCGGGTTCGTGATCGCCGACGACGCGATGCGCGCGCAGCTGGCCGCCCGGCTGGGTCCGTGGGGTCTTGCCGGACCTTCGCGCTGGATTGCTACCCGGGCGCTGACCGACCGCGCCTGGCAGGCCGAGACTCGGAGCCAGCTGCAGGCGCGCGGTCAGCGCCTGGCGGAACGGCTGCGTGCGCACGGGCTGGCGCCCACCGGCGGCACCGCGCTGTTCCAGTGGTGCCGGGTGGATGATCCCGCGGGTTGGCAGGACCATCTGGGCCGGCAGGGCATCCTGGTGCGTCGATTCGATGCGCCCGGGAGTCTTCGGTTTGGCCTGCCGGGTGACGCAGCCGAGTGGCAGCGCCTCGAAGCGGGGCTGCAGCGGGCATGACGGGTACGACGCTGATGGTGCAGGGGACGACCTCGGATGCCGGCAAGAGCGTGCTGGTCGCGGGGCTCGCGCGGGTGCTGCACCGCCTTGGACTGTCGGTGGTGCCGTTCAAGCCGCAGAACATGGCGCTGAACAGCGCCGTGACCGCCGATGGCGGCGAGATTGGCCGGGCCCAGGCCCTGCAGGCCGCCGCCTGCGGCGTGGAACCGCATACGGACATGAATCCCGTACTGCTCAAGCCCAGCTCGGACCAGGGCGCGCAGGTGATCATCCACGGGCGGCCCGCGGCGGAACTGGATGCGCGGGCCTATCACGACTACAAGCCGGTGGCCCGCGAGGCGGTACTGGCGTCGCACGGGCGCCTGACCGATCAGTACGACCACGTGCTGGTGGAAGGCGCGGGCTCGCCGGCGGAGATCAACCTGCGCGCGGGCGATATCGCCAACATGGGCTTCGCCGAGGCGGTGGACTGCCCGGTGATCCTGGTCGCGGATATCGACCGGGGCGGGGTGTTCGCGCATCTGGTGGGCACGCTGGCGCTTCTGAGCGAGACCGAGCGTGCGCGGGTTCAGGGCTTCGTCATTAATCGTTTTCGCGGCGATATCAGCCTGCTGCAGCCGGGGCTGGACTGGCTGGAACAGGAGACCGGCAAGCCGGTGCTCGGCGTGATTCCGTACCTGCAGGGGTTGTATCTCGATGCCGAGGACGCCCTGCCGCGCGAGGCGGTGCCGGAGAAGGCTACGGATGCGCTGAAGGTGGTCGTGCCGGCCCTGCCGCGCATCTCCAACCACACTGATTTCGACCCGCTGCGCCTGCACCCGGCGGTGGATCTGCGTTTTGTCGGGCCCGGCGAGTCGTTGCAGCCGGCGGATCTGGTGATCCTGCCGGGCTCCAAGTCGGTGCGCGACGACCTCGCCTGGCTGCGCGGTCAGGGCTGGGAGGCCGCGCTGCAACGGCATGTGCGCTACGGTGGCAAGGTGCTGGGCATCTGTGGGGGCTTCCAGATGCTGGGGCGCGCCGTGCACGACCCCGACGGCGTCGAGGGCCGGCCCGGTTCCGCGCCGGGGCTTGGCTGGCTCGATATCGAGACCCGCCTGGCCCCCGAAAAGCGTCTGGAGCGTGTTCACGGGGATCGTGTACTGGGCCGGGAGGCAGGCGTGGAAGGCTACGAGATTCATGCGGGCATCACGACCGGGCCCGGACTGGAGCGGCCGCTGCTGCATCTGGCGCACGGGCCGGATGGCGCGTGCAGCGAGGACGGTACGGTGGCCGGCACCTACGTGCATGGCGTATTCGACCGTTCGGAGGCCGCCGATGCCTTGCTGAACTGGGCGGGTCTGCGCCCCGGTGCGGGACAGGGAGAAGACCTGGCCGCGGCGCGCGAACGCGGTCTTGCACGCCTGGCGGATACCCTGGAGGAACACCTGGACATGAAGCGTGTACTGGCCCTGCTGGGGGCTGTATCCACGGAGCCGGTGGCATGAAGACCCTGGTCCTGGGCGGCGTGCGTTCCGGGAAGAGCCGACTGGCCGAACGCCTGGCGGCGGAATCCGGCCTGCCGGTCACCTATGTCGCCACGGCACGGGCCGACGATGCCGAGATGGCGCGCCGAATCGAACGCCACCGCGCCGACCGCCCCGGTGACTGGGGCCTGGTCGAGGCGGACACGGGACTGGCCCGGGCACTGGAACAGGCCGCTGGTCCGGGCCAGTGCCTGCTGGTCGATTGCCTGACACTTTGGCTGACCCAGCTCCTGTGCACCGAGGACGAGGCCTGGATCGAACGCGAGCGCGAGGCCCTGATCGAGACGATCCCGTGCTTGCCGGGCACGCTGGTCTTCGTCTCCAACGAGACGGGGATGGGCATTACCCCCATGGATGAACTGTCCCGCCGTTTCGCCGACGAGGCCGGCTGGCTGCACCAGCGCCTGGCACCCGAGATGGACCGCGTGGTCCTCACCGTCGCCGGTCTCCCGCATGTGCTCAAGGGTCAACTTCTGTGATCCAGGGCGGGCTTTGCTGTGGCCAGGGTGGCGGGGATTCGCGGGCAAGCCCGCTCCCACAGGGCTGCCGCACATGCCTTTGTGGGAGCGAGTTTGTTTGTGGGAGCGGGCTTGCCCGCGAAGACGGATCGAATAGGGAGAACATGTGACCGAAGACTGTGACTGGCTGCAGGTGCCGCCGGCGCCCCTGAGCGCCGAGGCGCGCCAGACAGCGGCCGAGCGGCAGGCCCAGCTGACCAAGCCGCCGGGTTCGCTCGGCCAGCTGGAGGCGATCGCCGAGCGCCTGGCCGCCATGCAGGGGGTGGGCCAGCCGACGCTGGAGCAGGTGCACATCGCCGTGTTCGCCGGTGACCACGGCGTTGTGGCCGAGGGTATTTCCCGTTTCCCGCAGGCCGTGACGGCGCAGATGGTCGCGAACTTCGCGAACGGCGGTGCGGCGATCTCGGTGCTGGCGCGGCACCTGGGCGCGTCCATCGAGGTGATCAACCTCGGCACCGTGTCGGATCCTCCGGCCGTGACTGGAGTGCAGCAGCTGAACCTGGGCGCCGGCACCGCGAACCTGGCCCGCGAACCGGCGATGACGCCGGCGCAGCTGGAACGCGCGCTGAACGTCGGCCGCCAATGTGCCGAGCGCGCCCGAAGAGCCGGGGCGCAACTGTTCATCGGTGGCGAGATGGGCATCGGCAATACGACGGCGGCCGCCGCACTTGCCTGCTCCTTGCTGAATCTGCCGCCGGCCGATCTGGCCGGGCCCGGCACGGGTCTGGATGCCAATGGCGTGCGCCACAAGGCCGAGGTGATCGAACAGGCGTTGAGCACTCACGTCGACGTGCGCGGCGATGCACTGGGTAGCCTGCGTTGTCTGGGTGGCTTCGAGATCGCGGGCCTGACCGGCGCCTATATCGCCGCGGCACAGATCGGGTTGCCGGTACTGGTGGACGGCTTCATCAGCACCTCGGCGGCGCTGGTGGCGGAACGCCTGTGCCCGGGCACCGCGGAGTGGTTCTTCTACGCCCACAGCTCGGCGGAGCCGGGCCACCAGCGACTGCTGGAAGCCTTGGCGGCCGAGCCGTTGCTCGATCTCGGGATGCGCCTGGGCGAGGGGAGCGGGGCGGCCACCGCCGTGCCCCTGCTGCGCCTGGCCTGCGAGCTGCATTCGGGGATGGCGACTTTCGCCGAGGCGGGTGTGAGCGGAGAGGGTAGTTGAGCACGGACGCCACACGCATCGGCCTGCTGCGGCACGGCGAGACCACGGGGCAGGGTTTCTGCGGGCGTGGCAGCGATGTCCCGCTGACGGCAGCAGGCTGGCACGCAATGCGCGAGACACTCGCGCGTGACGCCGACTGGGATCGCATCGTCTGCTCGCCGTTGATGCGATGCCTCGGGCCTGCCGAGGCGTTCGCCGGGCAGGCAGGCGTGCCACTCGCCGTGGACGAACGCCTGGCCGAACTCGACTTCGGCGACTGGGAAGGCCGTACGGCGGCAGCGCTGATGGAGACGCAGGCTAATGCCCTGGGCCGTTTCTGGGAAGATCCGCTGAATCATGCGCCGCCCAATGGCGAGTCGCTTCGAGCGTTTCGCGAGCGTGTGGTCGCCGGCTGGAATGACCTGGCGCCTGACGAAGGGGAGCAGGTCCTCGTGATCGCCCACGGCGGTGTCATCCGCCTGATCCGCGCCCTGCACGAGGTCTGGCCGCTGGAAAAACTCCTGAGTATCGACGTCCCGCTCGCGTCCCTGCATATTGTCGAGCCATGGCAGGCCTACTGATGATTACCCATCCCGCACTGCAACAGGACCCCGAGCCAACCCGCGCCCGGGCACTTGCGTGCGGTTCTGTGGGAGCGTGCTTGCACGCGAAGCCCCGGCCCGCGCCTGCCTCTGACGGACGTTTCGCTGCCCGCGTGATCGGGTACGAAACATGTAGGAGGCCAGCCCCCTGGCCGATCGGGAACGTGCCAGCGCCCCATCGGCCAGGGGCTGGCCTCCTACAGGCAGGGGTGACGGAGGGGGCCGTATGAACTCGGTATTGGCTCGCTTCTGGCCGATCGGGAAAATGCCAGCGCCCCATCGGCCAGGGGGCTGGCCGCCTACCGGCAGGAATGGCGGAGGGGTCGCATGAACCCCGTGATGACGCCCCTCTGGCTGGCCATCCAGTTCCTCACACGCCTGCCGACCCCCGCGCTGGAGCCGCGCCCCGAGGATCTGGGGCGTTCGGTACTGACCTATCCGCTGGTCGGGCTCATCCTGGGCCTGATCGTGGTGATCGTCGGCATCGGGCTGTCTGCCATTCCCGGCGCGCCGACGCTCCTCGTCGCGGCATTGGTGCTGACGTTCTGGGTGGCCCTGACGGGCGCGCTGCACCTGGACGGGCTGGCGGACACGGTGGATGCCTGGGTCGGGGGGCAACGCCATCCGGAGCGCGCCCGCGGGATCATGAAGGACCCGGCCTGCGGTCCCATGGCCGTCGCGGCAATGATCCTGGTGCTGGCGCTGAAGGGCACGGCACTGGTGGCCGTGGTGGAAGCCGGCGCGTGGATGGCCGTCCTGCTCGCCATCGTGCTGGCGCGCCTGGTGCCGCCGGTGCTGTTTCTGACTACGCCCTACGTGAACCCGGTGGGCCTGGGCGCGGAGATGGCGCAACACCTGCCGCGCGGGGCCGCGAAGGGCACGGTCGGTGTCGCGGCCCTGCTGGTACTGGTGCTGGGGCTGGTGTCGGGGCTGTGGGGCGTGATCGTGGCCGTCCTCGCCGCCGGGGCGCTGCTGTGGGGTGCCACCCGCCTCCTGAAACACTGGCTGGGCGGCTTCACCGGCGACACCGCCGGCGCCACGCTGGAGCTGGTGGAGACCTCCGTGCTGGTCATCCTCGTGCTGGCGCTCGGGCTTTATTAGCCCTCAATCCGGCGAGGGCCCTCCCATCGCCTTGTCCAGCAGTGCCAGACCTTCCTGTTCCCGGCCCTGACCACGCTGGGCGCGCACTCGGAAACGAGTTTCCGCATCGTGTTCAGCAATCATCAACGTGGCCATCTCGTCCACTAGGCGGTTCACGCTGGTCCCGCGTTCGCGTGCCAGCGCCTTCAGGCGTTCGTACTTTTCGTCAGGCAAACGAATCGTCAACCAAGCCACTGATGCGTCTCCCAGCCCAGGAGTAGATGGTACATCTCGGAAACCAGCAAGAACCTGTCATCGAAAGGTCATGTAACTGCCACATAATTTGCCGATGACTGTTCCCGTGAGATTTTATCCGGCCCGCATGACGCTGCGCTCGCTCGTGAACCCGCTAGCGGTCGTGCGTGACGCGCAGGCGATCGAGCTGGCGCCGCCCTGGTGGCACACCTTCCTGCGGCTTGTTTTTCCGGTGCTGCTGCTCAGCGTGGTGATCAGCCAGGTCCTGTACCAGATCATTCCCACCGGACTGCCGGCCGAGGCGATGCCCGGGGTATGGGGGTTTGGCGTCTACAGCGTGCTCGCCATGAGTATCGGTGTGCTGGGCCTGGCGTGGTCCGCGCACTACCTGGCCGAACTCTTCCAGGGGCGCGGGGACCCGGACCGGGCGATGCTGGCGGTCAGTATTGGCCTGCTGCCGGCCTGGGTCGGCAAGGTCGCCGCCGCCTTTCCCTGGCCGTGGGGCAACGGCATCGGCCTGCTGCTGATCCTGTATTCGCTGTGGCTGCTGTACTGGTCGCTGCGCGGCATTCTCGGGCTGCGCCGCGGCAACCGCATCGGCCTGTTCGTGGCCACCGTCTTCTGCGGCGCCTTCATCACCCTCATCTTCGGCTGGGCCCTGATGGATCTGATCCCCGGCGCCACCCCCGAGCACCGCATCGGCACCACCTGGCTGATCTGAGCCCCCGTTGTCGGGGTAACACTTGTAGGAGGCCAGCGCTCTGGGCGATCGGGTCGGACATCTGGCATCGATGAAAGAAATCGCCCAGGGGGCTGGGCTCCTACAGGAGCGGGACCGGCGGTGGGGGCTATCGCGTTGCGTGGGTGGTGCGGAGCCAAGGTTGAGTTCCGGGGCCTGTGTGCAAAGCCTCTGAAACGCCGAGCAGGTACTCGTCTTCACGGTCCACCAGATCAAGCAGCCGCGCGAGCCGCTGCGGTGGCGTAGTGACGGTCACAGGGCGACACCCGTGCGGTCGGCATGCGTATCGATGGGGCGGTGCGGCGCGCCGCGTGGGTGTACGACGATATCCACACGGCGTTCGCCCAGCTGGCGTTGCAGTGCGACGTACAGGTTGAGTTCCCGGTCCAGCAGGTCATCCGGGGTGCCGTCCGCCTCGATGTAGAGGTCGATGTCGCCACCGCGCGCGGTATCGTCCACGCGCGAGCCGAATAGCTTCACGTTTGCATCCGGCCCGAATGCACGGGCCACTTCCTCGCGGATAACCGTCTGTTGTTCGTCGCTCAGGCGCATCGCTCAAGTATATCAAGGCCCTGGGTCACATACCCGAACCGTCTCGCCTCCAACCACCACCGTCATCCTGCGAACCCGCCGCGAATCCACCACACCCCTGTCATTGCGTACATGGACGCCCCCGGTTTGCCAAGCGTTTGAGTGATGGTTTCGGGGCGACGATTGCTCCCGTACATTCGGACTGCGTGTGCGGCTTTCATTCGCCACGGTCCCGGATGGATTCCGCGGGTGGAGGGTCCCAGCGAGGTCACGCACTCGAGGTGCTTCGCAATGATCGGACTGGCCCCCACCGGGATCGCTCCCGTTGCCATCATGCTCAATCGCTTGCGCAATCGAGGGTTGGGTACGTAATAACGCGTTCGCTTCTCCGTTTTTGTAGGCTTACGCGGCGACGCCGCGCAGGCCGGGGTCGAACGTCCGGTCATGGGCCATCAGGGCC